>NZ_JBZEER010000009.1:0-227176 GCF_058310175.1 Flavobacterium sp. AK-345
TGCTAAACAATCTTAAAACATTCCAACTATACATTTATTAATTTGTGTTTGTCAGGTTTTTTTATGATAAAAATATTTTGAATATCGAAATTTTATTTATTTTTGTGTAATCGATTACAATAAAACCACTTTTTGTAATTAGTAAATAACCACAAATTATTCTTTACTAACCTTAAACCAACTATTATGAAAAAAAACTTACTAATTTTGATTTTTTTGCTATCTATGCAATCATGGGCGCAACAAATTACCGAATCTACAGGATGGCTCGAATCTGTATTTGTAAAATGGCAACCTGTAAGCAATGCTCAATCGTATAATGTATACTATACAGGCGAAGGAATTACTGATCGAAAAATTGACAATCAGCTTATTCGCAGTTATGGATCTTATTTCCGTGCGGACATTCCCGGGCTAAAAGCCGGCACCTACACCGTAAAAATAAAACCTGTAATTTCAGGAACAGAAGGAACAGGCACAACAACAGGCTCTCTTACTGTGAAAGCACAGGACCGAACTGGCTTCGCTTTTTCAAACGGACGTGTGCCAGGTGGTTACAATGCTGATGGTACGATAAAAAGTAATGCTGTAATCCTATACATTACAGAACAAACAAAAAACACTGTATCACTAAATGTTACGGGAGCAACAACAAATCCCTGCGTAGGTTTACAAACTATTTTGGATGGATACAAGAAAGGCCAGGATTTACGCCCACTAATTGTTCGTCTGGTGGGACAAATTACAGATCTATCGTATATGCAAAGTGGCGATATAGCGATAGAAAATAATAAAAACGCATCCAGCTATATTACTCTTGAAGGTATTGGAAACGATGCTGTAGCCGACGGATGGGGAATAAGAATTAAAAACGCTTCTAATATCGAAATCAGAAATATTGGAACTATGAACTGTAATAGCAGCGAAGGTGACAACATCGGATTACAGCAAAACAACGATTATGTTTGGGTACACAACTGCGATTTATTCTATGGAGATGCAGGAAGTGATGCTGATCAGGTAAAAGGAGACGGAGCTATGGATTGTAAAAAATCAACTTATGTTACGTTCTCATATAATCATTTTTGGGATTCGGGAAAATCAAATCTATTAGGATTAAGCGAAGGAACAACTGCGGGATTATACATCACGTATCATCACAATTGGTACGATCATTCTGATTCTCGTCATCCTCGTGTGCGTTATTATTCAGCTCACGTTTACAATAATTATTATGATGGAAATTCAAAATACGGCGTAGGATCAACATTAGGTTCATCTGTTTTTGTTGAAAATAACTTTTTCCGTAATTGCAAATATCCAATGCTAACTTCGATGCAGGGAACTGATGTATATAACGGGGCTGAAGGAACTTTCTCAAGTGAAAATGGCGGAACAATAAAAGCATTCAACAATACAATTAGCGGGCAAACACGTTTTGTAGGTTATGACGCAAGCACAAATCCGGTTGAATTTGATGCTTATATTGCTTTAACAAGAAACGAAACCATCAGCAGCAGTATAAAATCTAAACAGGGCGCTAATACTTACAACAATTTTGATACTAATTCGAGTGTTATGTATTCTTACACTCCTGATACCCCTGAAACTGCAAAAACAAATGTAATGCAATATGCAGGGCGCGTTTCTGGCGGAGATTTAAAATGGACTTTCAATAATGCTGTCGATGATACTGCAGATGCTGTTAATACAGGCCTTAAAGCTGCCCTTGTAAATTATCAGACAACTTTAGTATTTGTTCAGGATGGCACGAATAATCCTCCTGTAAGTTCTCAAACTTTAACTTCAACTTCAAACAATAACCAAACCGTTACAAGTGGCACAGCAATAGGCTCTATTGTATTTACATGGGGAGGAGACGCAACTGATGCAACTGTAACCGGTTTACCTGCATCAGGAATAAGCTTTGTGAAAAACACAACAGCAAAAACAATCACAATTACAGGAACACCAACTGCAACTGTAACCTATTCTATTGCTACAACAGGAACAGGAACACCAGCAACGGGATCTGGAACTATAACTGTTACAGCAACTTCAACACAAACTTTAACTTCAACCAGTAATAATAATCAAACAGTTGCGAGCGGAACTGCAATAGGTTCAATCGTATTTACATGGGGAGGTAGCGCAACAGATGCAACAGTAACAGGATTACCGGCATCGGGAATTAGTTTTGTGAAAAATACAACCGCAAAAACAATCACAATTACTGGAACACCAACTGCAACTTTATCTTATTCAATCGCTACAACCGGATCATCCGGAACAGCTGCAACAGGATCTGGAACAATAACGGTAACAACAAATAATCCAGGTGGAAATGAAATACACAATTTTACAACTTCAGGAAAAACGAGTTCTTTCTACAACATAACAGGAAATCTCTCGACAACAAAAGGCACTGTAACATATAATGGTTTAACATTGACACAATGCCTTAAAATTGAGTCTTCTACAAGCATAACTTTTACAACTACTCAGTCAAGCACTTTGACTTTGGTATTTGTTGAAGCGGCGGGAACAATTAAAGTGGACAACGTAGATAAAACTGCTTCAGGAGGAATTGTGACTGTGACACTTGCTGCAGGAAACCATACAATAACAAAAAAAGATACAGCTAACTTATTCTATATGAACACGCAATATAGCGGAAGCACTTTACGTATAGCACAAATACCAACTGCAGAAACAGAAACTGCAAAAGTTGTTTTATACCCTAATCCTGTTACCAATGTATTATACCTTTCTAATTCAGACCAAACAGTAGAAAAAATCGAGATTTATAATATTTCGGGAACATTGGTCAATTCATCAGGGAAAAATACCGAAAGTATCGATATAAGCAAACTTATTCACGGAACTTATCTTGCGAAAATTTACACATCCAATGGTACAATTAATCAAACCATTCTTAAGAAATAATTACTAACTAAATTTTAAAAGAAAGGCTTCCGTATTTGGAAGCCTTTTTCTTAATTATCATTTAATTTAATTACAAATCAAATTTTATTCCTTGTGCCAATGGCAAACTCGTCGTGTAATTAATGGTATTGGTTTGTCGACGCATGTAAATTTTCCAGGCATCAGAACCTGATTCACGTCCGCCTCCGGTTTCTTTTTCTCCACCAAAAGCTCCACCTATTTCAGCTCCTGAAGTTCCGATATTTACATTTGCAATACCACAATCAGAACCAACTATTGATAAAAATCTCTCAGCTTCACGCAAATTGTTTGTCATAATAGCCGAAGATAATCCCTGACCTACTC
Source organism: Flavobacterium sp. AK-345 (assembly GCF_058310175.1). NCBI lineage: Bacteria > Pseudomonadati > Bacteroidota > Flavobacteriia > Flavobacteriales > Flavobacteriaceae > Flavobacterium > Flavobacterium sp. AK-345. The sequence continues at coordinate 3,292 of NZ_JBZEER010000009.1, forward strand.
CATTTTGAATTTCGATAGCACTATCTACATCACCCGAATATTTAATTAAATATAAAACCGGAGCAAATGTCTCATGCTGTACAATTGCAAATGAATTTTGAGCCTCGGCAATTGCAGGTTTTACGTAACATCCACTTTCATAACCTTCTCCTGAAAGAACTCCACCTTCAACCAGAATTTTTCCTCCTTCGGCAACAACTTTATTTAATGCAATTGCATACATTTCAACTGCATGGGTATCGATTAACGGTCCAACGTGATTGTTTTCGTCAAGCGGATTTCCTATACGTAATTGCTTGTAGGCCGCAACCAAAGCATCTTTTACTTTATCATAAATACTTTCGTGAATAATTAAACGACGCGTCGATGTACAACGTTGTCCTGCCGTTCCTACAGCTCCGAAAACTGCTCCAATTACGGTCATTTTAATATCTGCATCCGGAGTTACAATTATGGCATTATTTCCTCCTAATTCTAAAAGCGATTTCCCTAAACGCCCTGCAACTGCCTGAGCTACGATTTTTCCCATTCTGGTTGAACCTGTTGCAGAAATTAACGGAATTCGTGTATCTGCCGTCATTAATTCTCCTATTTTGTAATCGCCATTAATCAGGCACGAAATACCTTCTGGTAAATTGTTTTCCTTGATAACCTGAGCAATAATATTTTGACAAGCGATTCCGCATAAAGGTGTTTTTTCAGAAGGTTTCCAAACACAAACATCTCCTGAAATCCATGCTAAAGCTGTATTCCAGGCCCAAACTGCAACCGGAAAATTAAATGCCGAAATAATCCCTACAACACCCAATGAATGATATTGCTCATACATACGGTGTCCCGGTCTTTCAGAATGCATGGTTAAACCATGTAATTGTCGAGATAACCCAACCGCAAAATCACAGATGTCAATCATTTCCTGAACTTCTCCGTAGCCTTCCTGCAATGATTTTCCCATTTCATAAGAAACCAATTTACCAAGAGATTCTTTATTCTGACGTAATTTTTCTCCAAACTGGCGTACAATTTCTCCACGTTGCGGAGCCGGAATTAAGCGAAATGTCTTGAAAGCTTCTGTTGCAGCCTGCATTACTTTTTCGTAATCTTCCTGAGTTGACATTTTTACCGAAGCAATCAATTTTCCGTCAACAGGTGAAAAACTATCTAAAACTTCTCCTGATGAAAAATTATTGATCCCTGTTGATGTTCCTTCATTTATCAATTTGATGCCCAATTTATCCAGAGCCTCATTCATTCCAAATTGCGATGCTATTGTTGTCATTGTAACTTTTTTAGTTAAAATTGTTATATTTTTATGTAAAGATATTGTTTTCGAATTAAAATACAATTTAAATGATATTTTAAAATAAACGTAAATTTAGCGTTATTTCATATGAATTTCAGGAAAAAGCCTCTATTTATTCACTTTAATTAATGAAATTTGTATCCTAAAAAAATCCGGACATGACCACTTTCAACAGGCTTTTACTTTGTTTCCTTTTAATCTCATTTAATGCATTTTCTCAAAAAGAACAAAAAGCTTCTTTTCAAGTTGTTCCATTGGGAATAAAAGGCGGAATCGACGAAAAAAATCTTTCTGCGTATTTATTGGCTCCAATAAATACAAAGGATTATATCTGCCTTGACGCCGGAACTGTAAATGCGGGAATTGAAAAAGCAATTGAAAACAAGGTTTTTAAAGTTTCTACAAGTGACGTTTTACGAAAATATATAAAAGGATATTTGATTTCGCATGCACATTTAGATCACGTATCAGGCTTAATCATTAATTCTCCTGCCGATTCATCAAAAACTGTTTACGCAACTGACAAATGCATGCAAATGATGGAAAACCATTATTTTAACGATCAAACCTGGGCAAATTTTGGAGATGCCGGAGTTGGTTTTCCTTTGAAAAAATACCATTTTCAAACTTTAAACATTGGCGAAGAAACTCCTTTAACGAACACAAAAATGACGGTAAAGGCTTTTCCGCTAAGTCATGTAAACCCTTTTGAGAGCACGGCTTTTCTAATTAAAAATAATGAAGATTATGCACTATATCTCGGCGATACAGGACCAGACGCTGTTGAAAAAAGCAATGATTTACGCGATTTATGGACTGCAATTGCTCCACTTGTTAAAAGCAAACAATTGAAAGGAATTTTTATTGAAGTTTCTTTCCCAAATGAACAGCCAGATAAATTTCTGTTTGGACATTTAACGCCTAATTATTTAATGCAGGAAATGCATGTTTTGGAAGAACTTGCAGGAAAAGATACTTTGAAAGGTTTTAAAATTATCATTACACATTTAAAACCTCCAACAAAAAACATCATTAAAATTAAAGAGCAAATCAAAAATCAAAACGATTTAGGATTGAAGATTATTTATCCTGAACAAGGGAAACGTTTTGAATTATAAATTTGTAAGTTAATTTTTATAATTTAGCCAATAATTAAAATTTGAATGGAAATTATTTGGTCTAAAAAAGCAAAATATAACTTTGATAGTATTCAGAATTATCTTGAACACTATTGGACTCCTTTGATTGCTAAAAAGTTTATAAAAAATGTTATGCACATTACTAAAATACTGGAAAACAACCCTCAATTAGGAAAATACAGGCCCGATTTGGAATGTCGAGAAATATTGATTTCAAAACAAATTACCCTATATTACGAAGTAGAAGAAAACTTTATTACGTTAATTGCTTTTTGGAATAATCGTCAACAACCAATAGACATGTTTAATTTGTAAAATTTATATCAGTTTTTTTCTTTTCAATTCCTCTAATACTTCCTCATGGGTTATAAAATCCCCATTCTTTAGATCAAGTTTACCTTGTTCGATTTCTGCTTTTAGTTCTAATCGGAAATTTTCTACTGGAGAAAGTATTTTTGCTATAGAAAGCATCTCATCCGGAGTGAAGGTTTGGGTTTTTAGCTTTCTATAAAAAGTAGGACTTGGTATACCTGCTTTTTCAATAATATAAGCTTTTTTAAATGGAGACTTATCAATTAAATCCTCAATACTATTAACTATATTTTTATATGTGATAATTTCTTGTATCATTTTTGGTTTAATTTTATTTCATTTATGATACAAATATAGTATTATTCTTTCTTAAATAAAAATATTACTATAATGAATTAGCCCAGATAGAAGTGGAAATCCTTTTGTGTTAGTTGCGACGGACACAACAGATTGGAACGAATAGCTAGATTAGCTCCTAAAAAACTATTTCTTCGCAACAAATCTAGGATCACTTTCCATTACAGTTCCGCAATTATCGCAGGTTCTTAAATCTTCAGAGTTATAGAAATGTTCAAAATGTGGCAGGAAATCTTTCTCTATATTATGCAATTCAAAAAACACTTCATATAATTTATGATTGCAATTATCACAATGCCAAAGCAATCCATCAGTATACCCTTTTCCGGCACGTTTGCGCTCGATTACCAAACCTATTGAACCTTCGGAACGAACAGGAGAATGTGGGATTTTTGCAGGATGAAGATACATATCACCCGCATGTAATTCCATTTCTTTGCGTTCACCATCTTCCTGAATAACCACTTTTATACTTCCTTCAAGCTGATAAAAAAGTTCTTCGGTTTCGTTATAATGATAATCTTTTCGGGCATTTGGACCTGCAACAATCATCACGATATAATCTCCCGAATCTACATAAAGATTTTTGTTTCCAACAGGCGGTTTAAGTAAATGACGGTTTTCGTCGATCCATTTGGTAAGGTTAAAAGGTTTTGCTATTGACATTTTCTTTCAGAATTTTATGAAAAGCTAAGATAGTGAAATTTGTAGAGACGCACCGCAGTACATCTTATCAGTTTTCATTATAGAAATGTAGACGCGCTGCGGTTCGCCTCTAAAATTACCCCTATAGATGCATTTCTTTTATCAAATAAATATAAACCGGAAAGTGATCACTAAAACCAACTTCTGTCAATGTATGCCGCAACGGATACCCCTTATATTTACCCGAAGTTTGAATTAGATAGGATCTGTTAAAAATACCGGCTTTCCAAAATTTAAAAGAATCAAAATCAGGATCAATCAATGATTTTGATATTATAATCTGATCAAAAATATCCCAGGAATCCCGAAAAGCCAAAGTTCCCATTCCTTTATAAAACATTTCTTCAAAAGGATTATAAACTCCAAATTCAGGAACATCTGCCCTTTTTGCTTTTGCGCCCAAAGCATCTTTTACACTTTTATTATATGGTCCGTCATTTAAATCTCCCATCGTAATTACTTTGGCATTTGGATTTATACGCTGTAGCGAATCGATAATTCTTCTGTTTAATTTACCCGCTTCTTCCCGAAATTTACTCGAAGCTTTTTCTCCGCCAGAGCGCGACGGCCAGTGATTGACTATAATGCTTATTTCTTCACCATCTAAATATCCAGTCACTAAAAGCTGATCTCTTGTAAAAACCCTATTGTTTTGAGGTTTTATTTTTACTTCCTCGTTTTCAGTTTCTTCCTTTTCATCTTCTTTGATAGCCTCTTTATTTTTGAAAATATATAAAGGTATGTTTGAATAGGATGTTGGCTTAAAATTTTTTTTCTGATACAATAATGCCACATCAATTCCTCGTTTATCCGGAGAATCAAAATGAATGATTCCGTAATCGAATTTAAGCAATTTGGGTTCTTTGATTAAATCTTCTAAAACACCTCTGTTTTCAATTTCAGAACCACCAATTATTGTTGGTGCGTTTGGGTTCTCCGGAGTTCCAATATCCGATAAAACGATTGAAAGGTTTTTTAATTTTTGCTGATATTTTTCTTTCGTCCAATTTTGAACTCCAGCTGGCGTCCATTCGTCATCATTTGTACTTGGGTCATTTATAGTATCAAATAGATTTTCGAAATTATAAAAAGCTACGGTGTGAATTGTGTACTTTTTAGATTGTGCAAACAAACACGAAATTGAAAAAAAGAATACGAATAAGAACTTTACTTTACGCTTATGTGTCATTGGTGTTGAATAAAAATCTAAAGTAAAGCATTTAATTATTTGTAAGAAAATTATATTTATTTTAATTTTCGTTTTGTGTTTTTTTATTGCAATTTGTCTTGTAACTTGCTGACTCAATTCCTTTATTAAAAAATGAAAAAAAATCTTTTTGCTGCTGTTTTATTTATTGTTTTCAACCTTTCTCATAGTCAGCAAAAAAGTTCATTTGCAGATAGCATCAGAATAAAATATCATATTCCCGAATTGGCTTATGCCGTTGTTTCATCTGATTCAATTATAGAAATCGAAGCTTTGGGATATCAACGAATTAACACAAATTTTAAAGCAAATCTGGATGATAAATTTCGTTTAGGATCGCTTACAAAAACTATTACAAGTTATATTGCTGCTGTTTTGGTTAAAGAAGGAAAAATAAAATGGGATACAAAATTCTTTGATTTATATCCGGAATTAAAGGCAAAAAGTAATCCTGCTACTTACGATTTTACTTTACAGGATTTTATCACTTTTAGAGCCCACATACCGACATGGTCTTACGGAAATGAAACGCCGACCCAAAAAGAAATTATGGGAAACGATCAGCAACAGCGTTATAAATTTATCGCCTGGTTTTTTAAACAAAATCCGGTTATTTCAGAAAAACAAGATGTTTATTGGTCAAATCCAAGTTATGTTGCTGCCGGACTAATGCTCGAAAAAGCAACAGGCAAAGCTTATGAAACTCTGGTAAAAGAATTAGGCAAAAGTTTAAATATCGATTTTGATTTTGGTCAGCCAAATTTAAAAGACATCAAACAGCCCTGGGGACATAATGAAGATTTAAAGCCCGAAGCTCCGGCATTAAATTACAAACTCAACTGGCTTTCATCGGCAGGAAATGTAAATGTTAGTTTGCCTGATTATTGTAAATTTACGCAAATGCAATTGGAGGGTTTATTGGGAAAATCAAAACATTTTACCGCAAAAGAATTTAATTATATGCATTTTGGTTTATTCGAATTTTCGTTTGGATGGGAATCTGAAATTAAAAAGAATAATGAATTACAATATTCTTTTCACAATGGAAATCCGGGAACTTTTTTAACCAAAGTGTATATTTGCCCTGCAATAAACAAAGCTTTTATTCTGTTTGCCAATGTTCAATCTGAAGAAGCCGACAAAGGATTAATACTGCTTTTAGAAAAATTGCAAAACCAATATGGCGGTTAATTATTTAACCAAAATCTGATTTAAAAAATAATTTATAATTTTAAGCAAAAGAAAAATATGAAAACGAATAATTTCCGTCACTTAAAGAAACACTTTGCTTGCTGTAAATTCGTATTTCTTATTTTTGCCTTACAATCATTCACCTGTCAATCTCAACAAAACATGATAACACCACCTTATTTACAAAAAGGAGATACAGTAGCCATTTTAGCAACTGCCAGAAAAAATATCGATGACAACTTAAAGCCTACCATCGATTTATTGCATAGCTGGGGTCTGGAAGCTGTTGTGGGAACTACAATTGGACTCGATTTTAATCAACTTGCAGGAACTGATGAACAGCGTGCCGCTGATTTTCAAAAACAATTAGACAATCCAAATATCAAAGCAATTTGGTGTGTTCGTGGTGGTTATGGAACCGTTAGAATGATTGATCTTTTGGATTTTACCAAATTTAAACAACACCCAAAATGGATTATTGGTTTTAGCGACGTTACTGTTTTACACAACCATTTAAATACGATGGGTTACAAATCAATTCATGGTGTAATGCCCGTAACGATCCCGCGTGCGACTCCTGCAGCTATTAGCTCAATGAAATCGAGTTTGTTTGGCGAACCTCTTTCCTACTCTGTTGGGCCGGATAAAATGAACCGTTTTGGAACTGCAACCGGCGAATTAGTGGGTGGAAATCTGTCTATTTTATACAGTTTATTAGGTTCACAATCGGCAATAGACTGTAAGGATAAAATTTTATTTATTGAAGATTTAGACGAATATCTATATCATATTGATCGTATGATGATGAATTTACGCAGAAATGGCTGTATCGAAAACCTAAAAGGAATTGTAGTTGGCGCCATGACCAAAATGAAAGATAACGAAGTGCCATGGGGAAAAAATGCAGTTGAAATTGTTGATGACGTTACTAAAAAATACAATATCCCGGTAATTTTTAATTTCCCGGCAGGTCATATTCAGGATAACAGAGCTTTAATAATGGGAAGCACCGTTACAATTGATGTAAACGCATCCGGAAGTACACTTAATTTTAAGAAATAATATAAACTCAAAATAGCCACGAAGTCGCAAAGACGCAAAGAAATTAACTTTGTGTCTTTGCGACTTCGTGGCTAAAAAGCAAAAATGGCTGAACACAACGAACTCGGAAAAAAAGGAGAAGAACTTGCGGTAGAATATCTTCGCGAAAATGGTTATAAGATACTCGATAGAAACTGGGTTTTTCAGAAGGCAGAAATAGATATAATCGCTCAAAAAGATAATTTTTTAGCCGTAATAGAAGTCAAAACAAGATCAAGTACCGATTTTGGGTTGCCACAAGATTTTGTCAAGCAAAAAAAAATTCAATTACTGGCAAAAGCAATAAATGCCTACATAAACTATAGGGAAAAGGATTTTGAAGAAGATTTAGAAATTCGTTTTGACATAATTGCCGTACAAAAAAAGGATGAAACATTTGCAATTGAACATCTTACAGATGCTTTTTACCATTTTTAACATAATTTTTTATTGTTATATTTGTAACAAATTGTTTTTTTATTTATATTTGCAAGGTTTTATAACAACCCTATTAAACTAAACCAACCCAATTAAGTTACAAAAAAAAAAAAAGAATTATGAAAACCGTTTCATCAATTGTAGAAAATTACATCAAAACAAAGCCCTTTTTATTAAATGCATTGTCGCTTGGAATTATCAACTTAACTTCTCTGTCCAGGAACATTATGACAGAACTTGAAAGTGAATTTGGTAAAGAAGTGAAACAAGGCGCCGTTGTAATGTCGCTAAAACGGCTCACAGAAGAATTAGATTTTAAATTGAACCATAAAATTAATAAGGTAATTAAGAATATTGGTGAGATTACGGTTCGTTCTGAATTAACAGATTACACCTTTGCAGCTTCAGAAACCGTATTGAACAAACAAGCAGATTTAATTTCGGACATTAATGTTTTATCTGATATTTTTTATACCTCATCCCGTGGTGTAAATGAAACTAACATCGTGGTTAGCAGCAGCGTAAATCATTTAGTTGAAAAACATTTTATGCGCGAAAAACTAATTCAGAAATTAGATAATCTGGCTTCAATAACAGTAAAATTACCAAAAGAAAACATCGTAGTTCCTGGTATTTATTATTTCATTTTCCAGCGTTTGGCTTGGGAAGGAATAATTATAAATGAGGTAATTTCAACTTCAAATGAATTCACCATTTTAGTTGGAGAAGATCAGGTTGATGTTGCTTTTAAAGTTATCAAAGATTTGAAAAACTAATTAAAATAAAAAAATAGAATCTTACAATTCTGTACTTATAAATCCTTTTGTCTTTTAGATAAAAGGATTTTTTCTTTTAAACATATTTGCAAATTGAATTGCTCAAAAGTCAGATATAAGAATATTCCTTGTAAATTTCAGTAGTTATAGTTTTTTAACAAATTTCATTAAAAATTTTAAACGCTCGTTAAATCAATTTATACGCGCCATTACTAGGCATTCTTTAAAATTTCAGCAAATAAAAATTAATTAAGTTTTTTTAGATGCTATTTATTGAGAATTATATTTTTATATATTTGCTAACCTGTCAACAAATAAGACAACAACAAATTACCTGCAAAGGGAACAAATTTTTAAAATGCTACTAAAGAAAGGCATGAGTTACGAAGAAATAAGTCAGGAACTCGGCATCTCTATAAATACAGTCAGGAACTAAAGAGCAAAGCATTAAAATCAATGCGAGTCTTTTTCAGGTTCATGATGAAATTATCTAAACCAAAATACGCTTTAACCATCAAAATCACTCTTTTCGGGTGATTTTTTTTGGGCTTAACCGCAAAGGAGTGCCAGGGTGTATGCTATGTTTTTGTCATTTCGAGCGAAGGGAGAAATCACACGAGAAACTCCGCAAACAAAATCGCCAATCTTTGTCGATCTACTAGTGTGATCCTTCCTCCGTCAGGATGACAAAACAGTTCATTTCTTCAAAAAATCTGAAAATTTTTAAAAAATATTTTTCATCAAAAACCTCATTCGGGCTTTTATTTTTTGTTTGCCACTAATTTCACTAATTAGCACTAATTTTTTTATATGTAAAACTAAATTTAATTCGTGGGAATTTGTAGAATTCGCGATAACCTTTTTTCTAAAATGAATAATTCAATGCAACTCCAAAATCATTTTCAGAAGTTAAAACATTTCTGTTTACAGCGGGTTTAAAAGCTAAATTCTCACTTACATTAAATTGAGATAAAGCGGCATCAATATTAGCGTCTATTATATTCAAGATATAAAACCCTACAACAAACAAAGCTGACAAATCTCTGTTTCTTTGAAATTGCTTTTGAGCAGTTATTAATTGACTTTCACTTAATCTGGACAAATATTCAGAATCACTTGTGTTTCCTGCAAGTCTGTTTTTATATTCGCCTCTGTAAATATTATAGTTTTTCTGACTGTCAAAATAAAAATAAGCACTTGTTCCAATTGCTCCGTAAACTAAAGGAAGTTTCCAGTACTTTTTATTATAAATCTGCCCTAAACCCGGAAAAATAGCCGAATAAAATGCGGCTTTGGCTGGACGAAGCGGATCAATGGTTTCAGATTTTAAAGTGTCAACAGCTATAATTTGTGGTTTTTCCTGGGCAAAAATTGAAGTTAATCCAAAAAATAAAAACAAAAGAATAAAGTGGTATTGCATATAAAGTTGGTTTGGAAATTTCATCCAAAGAAACCTTATTACTTCTAAGTTTTTTCTTAAGTAAAAGATAAATAAATCTTAATATTTAGAATTTAGAATATGTTTAGATTAGTTTTTTTCGCCACGAATTCACGAATCAATTTTGAAATAATTCGTGAATTCGTGGCTATCATTTTAGATACGTTTATTCCTCAAACAATTCCATCAATTCTAGAGCTCGTTTTATTGATTTTACATTCTCAAAAGTTAAGAGCAAACGTAGTCCGTTTACGGTTTGTTTTTCTTTCATTTTGCAGAGAGAACTATGCTTTTGAATAAATTGTAAAACGTTTCTGAACTTAGACGATTGATAATAATCTGATTGCTGATCTGAAACAAAATAACCTATCATTTTGCCTTGTTTCAAGACTAATTTTTCAATTCCCACTTTTGTAGCAATCCATTTTATACGAATGCTATTTAGTAATGCTGTTGCTTGTTTTGGCAATGGCCCGAAACGATCAATTAGTTTTCTTTCGTATTCCTGTAATCCGGCTTCATCTTTTATGGCACCCAATTCGTTATATAAAACCAAACGTTCTGACACATTATTAATGTATTCATCTGGAAATAAAAGCTCAAAATCGGCATCGATTTGAATGTCTTTCACATATTCTTTGGTATCGATATTATTCTCTTCAGGATATAAATCTTTAAATTCGTTTTCTTTTAATTCTTCGATGGCTTCGTTCATGATTTTTTGGTACGTATCAAAACCAATTTCATTGATGAAACCACTTTGTTCGCCACCTAATAAATCTCCGGCACCACGAATTTCAAGATCTTTCATGGCAATATTAAAACCGCTTCCCAGTTCGCTAAATTGTTTCAAAGCCTGAATACGTTTTCTCGCATCTTCGGTCATAGAAGAATATGGCGGACAGATGAAATAACAGAATGCTTTTTTATTACTTCGACCAACACGACCACGCATTTGATGCAGATCTGATAATCCGAAATTATTGGCATTGTTGATGAAAATCGTGTTGGCGTTTGGTACATCCAAACCACTTTCGATAATTGTTGTTGCTACCAAAACATCAAAATCTCCGTTCATGAAAGCCAACATTAATTCCTCTAGTTTGGCTCCATCCATTTGTCCGTGACCAATTCCAACTCTGGCATTTGGTACCAAACGCTGAATCATTCCGGCAACTTCTTTTATATTTTCGATGCGGTTATTGATAAAGAAAACTTGTCCGTTTCGTTGAATTTCATACGAAATCGCGTCACGAATAATCTCTTCATTAAAACCAACAACATTCGTTTCTATCGGATATCGATTTGGCGGAGGCGTTGTAATTACTGACAAATCGCGCGCAGCCATTAACGAAAACTGAAGCGTTCGCGGAATTGGTGTTGCTGTTAATGTCAGCGTGTCAACATTCGCAGCAATCGTTTTTAATTTGTCTTTTACGTTTACACCAAACTTTTGTTCCTCATCGACAATTAATAAACCTAAGTCTTTAAAAACTACATTTTTGTTAACCAATTGATGCGTTCCGATAACAATATCCAGTTTTCCTTCGGCTAAATCTTTTAAAGTTTGCGTTTTTTGTTTTGCAGTTCTAAATCGGTTTAAATAGCCAACAGAAACCGGCATGTCTTTTAATCTTTCTGTAAAAGTTCTGTAATGTTGGTAGGCCAAAATCGTGGTCGGCACCAAAACCGCAACCTGTTTGCTGTTATCAACCGCTTTAAAAGCAGCACGAATCGCAACCTCTGTTTTTCCGAAACCAACATCACCACAAACCAAACGATCCATTGGGCGATCGCTTTCCATATCAGCTTTTACTTCCTGCGTAGATTTGGTTTGATCCGGCGTATCTTCATAAATAAACGAACTTTCTAATTCGTTTTGCAGATAACTGTCCGGCGCAAACTGAAAACCTTTTTCTAATCGACGTTTTGCATATAACTGAATCAGGTTGAACGCAATATGTTTGACGCGCGCTTTAGTTTTTTGTTTTAAAATTTTCCAGGCGTTCGATCCTAGTTTATAAATTTTTGGTGGCGTTCCGTCTTTTCCGTTGTATTTGGAGATTTTATGAAGCGAGTGAATGCTCACATACACAATATCATTATCAGCATAAACCAATTTAATGGCTTCCTGCGTTTTGCCTTCCACCTGAATTTTCTGTAAGCCTCCAAATTTCCCAATTCCGTGATCAATGTGCGTTACATAATCGCCAACCGAAAGTGCGGTTAATTCCTTCAGCGTAATATTTTGCTTTTTAGAATAGCCGTTTTTAATGTTGAATTTATGATATCGTTCAAAAATCTGGTGATCTGTATAAGCCGTTATTTGATTTTCTTCGTCAATAAAACCCTGGTAAAGAGGCAGTACAATAGTATTATACTGTTTTCTGATGTTTTCAGAATTAGCTTCATCAAGCGATTCAAAAATATCATGAAAACGTTTTGCCTGCGTTTCATTCGAACAGAACAAATAATTTTTATATCCGTTAAAATGATTTTCGCTCAAATTATTCAGCAATAAATCAAATTGTTTATTGAAGGATGGCTGAGGCTGAAAATGAAATTCGAATTTTTTTGCCGTTTTAAAAATTGGTTTTGAAGCCAATTCTACAATCGAAAAATCCAAAGCGCGTTTAATAAACGAACTCTGATTTAAAAATAATTGTTCAGGAGTTGCGTGTTTTATTTCTCCTGAAAGTTTTTCAAAAGCTTCTTCTGCCCTTGCAAATTGTTTGTCTAACTGACTAAAAAGTCCGTCTGTATTTTGAATGAAAATAACTGTTTTCTCGGCAATATAATCTAAAAAGCTTTCACGGTTTTCCTGAAATATCTTGTTTTCAACATTCGGGATAATCGTAATTTTTTTATGTGTTTCGACCGACAATTGCGTTTCAACATCAAAACTTCTAATGCTGTCTACTTCATTTCCAAAAAACTCAATTCGATACGGATGATCATTTGAAAAAGAAAACACGTCTACAATTCCTCCACGAACCGAAAATTCTCCTGGTTCTGTAATAAAATCAACTCTTTTAAACTCGTATTCAAACAAAACTTCATTAATAAAATCAATCGAAATTTTATCGTTTAAAGCCACTTTCAAGGTGTTTTTATCTAATTGCTGACGCGTAACTACTTTCTCAAAAAGTGCTTCGGGATACGTAACAATGATGGCTGGTTTTTTTCTGGAATTTATTCTGTTTAAAACCTCAGCACGAAGCAAAACATTGGCATTATCTGTTTCGTCAACCTGATACGGACGACGAAATGAAGCGGGATAAAATAATACATCCTGCTCGCCAATCATTTGTTCTAAATCATTTAAATAATAAGCCGCTTCTTCTTTATTGTCTAAAACAACTAAAAAAGGCAATTCGGTTTTTTTGAAAACTCCGCGAATTATAAATGAAACAGCCGATCCTAACAATCCGCTAAGATGCATTTTTACCTGATTCTGTTCCAGTAATTGTGTGGCAATCTGCTGTATTTTAGGCAAATTGTCATACGTAGTATATAAGGCGTTTTTACTCAACTTTTGGTGAATTTTGATCTATATTTCGTGGCGGCGGCATTATTGGTGCTGCTGTTGTGTTCGGAATGGCACGTGTTGTATCTAACATTCTCAGGAAATCCTCTTCTCCTTGTTCTTTTGGAATTTTACTTTTCTCTACAATTTTGTCAAATTGTCTTTCTAAAGAAACCATTTCCTTATTTATTTCTCCAATTAAAAAAGTAACTTTTTCATCCGGAATTTGATTTAAATGAATAAATAAATCCATCATTTTGACTTTGGTAATCAAAATAGAAATTCGGCTTTTTATTTGTGGCTGATTAAATTGTGGCGGAATATTGGTATTTAAAGCCATTGCTTTTTTTGAAATTGCTGCCGATTTTTTTTGAAACGCACCAATTGTCTTTCTCGGTTTCTCTCCAATTTCTTTTAAAAAATCACGCCATTCAGTCCATTCTCTTTCATTTTTTTCCGAGACTTCATTGATCGGTTCATCAATAAAAACCCAGGCTTTATTAATATTATCGAAGATTTTTTCTTTCTTTTTTGCTTCTTTTTCGTTTTCAGCACGACGCTTTTCGTTTTCATTCTGACAAGAATTCAACACAAAAATTAAAAGTAAAAAAAGAGATATTTTATATTTCATTTGGCAAAACATTAAGCTACAAAGTTACAAAGTAAATTTACAATTACGAATTCTGATTTTCATTACAAAACGTAAACTTTAACGACTATTTAATAGCCACGAATTCACGAATTTTATTGATTTATTAATCTACCAAAAAAAGAAAATTCGTGAATTCGTAGCAAATGCGCTTTAACAGGTTCAACGAATAATCTAAAAAACAAACTTCATTGTTGTTAATTTTATAATTTAGTGATGTAAAAAATAAAATTATTTGCGAAAACGTTATATTTGCAAGACTAAATCTTCATAAATGAATCCAAAAATATTGATCATTGGCGCTTGCGGTCAGATTGGGACAGAGTTGACTCAAAAACTGCGTAAGTTATACGGAACAGAAAATGTAATTGCTTCTGATATTCGAAAATTAAATACTGACGTTGTAAATTCAGGGCCTTTTGAAGTGGTCAATGCATTAGATTTTAATCAAATTGAGCATCTTGTTGAAATACATCAAATTACTGATATCTATTTGATGGCAGCTCTTTTATCAGCGACGGCTGAAAAAAATCCTGCATTTGCATGGGATTTAAATATGAATTCTCTTTTTCATGTTTTGAATCTGGCAAAAGCAAAAAAAATAAAAAAGATTTTCTGGCCATCAAGTATTGCCGTTTTTGGTCCTACAACTCCAAAAGAAAATACACCTCAATACACCATAATGGAACCTTCAACGGTTTACGGAATCAGCAAACAAGCGGGTGAAAGATGGTGTGAATATTACCATAATATTTATGGTGTTGATGTTCGCAGTATTCGTTATCCTGGTTTAATTAGCTGGTCTACTCCTCCGGGCGGTGGAACTACAGATTATGCGGTTGATATTTTTTATAAGGCTATTGCCGATAAAAAATACGAATGCTTTTTATCTTCAGAAACCAAAATGCCAATGATGTATATGGATGATGCGATTGAAGCGACCATCAATATCATGAAAGCTCCTGCGGAAGATATCAAAATACATTCGTCATACAATTTAGCTGCAATGAGTTTTACTCCAACTGAAATTGCTGCTGAAATTAAAAAACATATTCCTGAATTTGAGATTACTTACGAACCTGATTTCCGCCAGAAAATTGCGGACAGCTGGCCAGCAAGTATCGATGACAGTTCTGCAAGAGAAGACTGGAACTGGAAACATACCTTTGATCTTGAATCGATGACAAAAGATATGCTTGAACATTTGAGTTAAGCTCCATTATCTATCAACCCTTTAAGGCGTGATAATCTGAAAGTAATTCTTTAGATTATCACGCTTTTTTTATGAAAGATATTTTAAAGATAATTATTCGATTGCATAATTTCTTATTTTTGGCTGTATCAGAATAATTTCAAATTTATCTAAAATCATCAATCAAATCACAACAAAAACGTTAATCAAATGACAAATTCTTATCATCCTATCGAACAAGGCAAAAGAACTGCTATTGTCGATATTCTTCGTGGCTGGGCCATATTAGGTGTAGTTATTGGCAATTATTGCGGTCTTCCGCATATTAGTGTACCAAACGAAACCAATAGTGTTTTATCTGAAATATTATCTAAGTTTGATCAGTTTTTTTTCGCAGGAAAATCATGGACTTTATTAACCATTTTATTTGGTTATGGCTTTGCTATTTTAATTAATAATGTCGCCGCAAAAGGCAAAAACCCTGTTACTTTTTTTAGCTGGCGAATGTTTTTGCTTTTTATACTGGCTTTTATTCATTCTGCTTTTTGGTTTGGGGACATATTAAAGGATTATGCTTTTTTAGGACTTGTATTATTGCTTTTTTATAAATGTTCGGCAAAAACATTAGGTATTATTTCTGCTGTCCTTATTCTTATTATTCCTTTTGTAATGGCCTATATCAAAAGCTTTAATTTTGAAAGAATAGACATTATTTCAAATCCTGAATATTTAAAATTGTATTATTCCGGAAACTGGCTGGAATTTTTTAAATTTAATTTACTGGCTTCTTTTTACCAACAAATCATTGCTCCCGGATATGCTATTACGGCACATATTGTAATGCTGGGCTGTATGCTTTTTGGGGTTATGCTTCAAAAATTAAACTTTTTTGACAGGCTGAACGAAATGAAAAAACTTTTGAAATATGTACTTATAAGCAGCTTAGTTATTGCCATTATAATTGGTGTTGTTTTCTTCGTCGCTATTGAATACAAAGCGGGCTTTCTCAAATTTTTCCACCCGTATTTCTGGCTGATTTTAAGTACAATGGTTTTTATCGCAACCGGAATTACGCTGTTATTCGTTAATGGAAAACTCAAAACGGTTTTCAGTTATTTTAGTTTCGGCGGCAAAATGACTTTGACTAATTATATTGCTCAAAATATTCTGGCGGCTCTTATTTTTTCCGGAATTGGTTTGGGAATCAAAGCGACAATGCCCTATTGGTTTTTCTTTGCACTGGCTATTTTTGTCTTTATTCTTCAATTATTTATAAGTAAATGGTGGTTGTCCAAATACAATTACGGACCAATTGAATGGCTTTGGAGATGTGCTAGTTATCGAAAATTATTTCCGTTTAAGAAGAAAAAACAGTCGGAAATTATTTCGGAAGTAAGAACGGTCTAAAACAAGAAATGCTGAATTTATTTCGAGATTTTTTTATCTCATATTTTGATTTCACATAATGTTATAAAAATTGATTTTATAATTATTTTCTTACATTTGAACAAATTAAACCAAAAACATTTATACCAAAAAACCATTTTAATTTATGACAAATTCATTTCAGCCCATTCAGGAAGATAAAAGAACCGCTATTGTTGATATTTTAAGAGGCTGGGCTTTATTGGGAGTTGCAATAGGAAATTATGTTGATTTCCGCTACATTGGATTAGAACGGTTTATCATGAAAAAAGGTATTTTTTCTGAGATTATCAGTTATTTCAATCTTTATTTTTTTTCTGCTAAATCCTGGACTTTGTTAAGCATTTTATTTGGATACGGATTTGCAGTTCTTATTAATAATGTTGCAGAAAAAGGTAAAAATCCTGTTTCCTTTTTTTGCTGGAGAATGTTTATTTTATTTCTTTTTGCTTTTATAAATTCTGCTTTTTGGCTGGGCGATATCTTAAAAGATTATGCTTTTTTAGGGTTGTTACTTTTGTTCTTTTACAGAAGTTCTCCAAAAACAATTTTAATAACTTGCGGAATACTTCTTTTATCTGTTCCGTTTCTTAGCGCTTATATTAATTCGATAAAACAAACATTACCCGATGTACAGTCTACGGCTAAATATTTAAAACTATTTTATTCTGATAATTGGCTTGATGTATTTCAATTTAACTTACTGGGAACTTATTATCAGGAAATGATTAGTCTTCGTTATGCTGTTACGGTTCATGTTGTGATGTTTGCTCTTATGCTTTTAGGTTTTTATGCCCAAAAAATTAACTTTTTTAATCGTTTACCTGAATTTAAAAAACTATTAAAAAGAACTTTTTTAATTACGTTAATTCTGGCCATAATTGCAGGTGCTCTTTTTGAAATTGCAATTAAGCAGAAAATAATTTTCACGGTTTTTCATCCCGTTTTTTGGATCATAATAAATACGATGCTTTGTATTTCGTCTGGAATTTGTTTGTTGTATACCAACGGAAAACTCAAAACAATTTTTAGTTATTTTAGAGTAAGCGGTAAAATGACGCTGACCAATTATCTGATGCAAAATATTATTGCGTGTTTTCTTTTCTCAGGAATTGGTTTCAAAATTTACAATACACTGCCTTATTGGTTTTACTTTTTCTTAGCTGTTTTTGTTTTTACAATTCAGCTGTTCATAAGCAAATGGTGGCTTTCAAAATTCAATTATGGCCCGGTTGAATGGCTATGGAGAGTATTAAGTTACAGAAAAATGTTTCCTTTAAAAAAGAATAGACAAAATGATATTGCAACTGATATAAAACCTGTTTTATAAATTCATTACTGAATAGAAAAGCCCTTAAAAAATTAATTTTAAGGGCTTTTGTTATTTTATCAAGTAAATTACTTCACCTCAAAAACATTATTGGCAGCTTTAATATCAGCCATTAATCCGCTTGGATCAATTGTGATTTTTTTGATTGCTGCTTTGTTTTTATCGATTGCAAAACTATAGTTTGACTGTGCCCAAGCCCAATCTTCTAAAACTGTTCTTTTTTCGTTTGGATTTGGATTCGGTTTGATGAAATTCATCATTCTTAACGGAATGTAGAAGTTTTCAGAAGTTCCGTCTGTATATTCTACTTTTAAATCTATTGGCATTGGCATTCTTCCAATTCTTTCCAGAGTAACGGTAGTTTTTCCTGCATTATCAGCAACATCTTTAATGCCGTAATCAATTGTATTGGCTGTTTGAGCCCAATCGGTTAAATACCAATCTAACTCAGCTCCTGAAACTCTTTCTGCCGATCTTTTGATATCATTTGGAGTTGGGTGTTTGAATTTGAAATCGTTAAAATATCTTTTTAAAGTAGCGTCAAGATTCTCTTTTCCAATTACATATTCTAATTGCGATAAAAAGATACTTCCTTTTATATAAGATGAAATACTATAAGGTCTGTTTTCATCGTAACGATCACCGTGTGTTGTTTGTGGCTGCTCTTTTCCTGATTGAACCAATTGATAATAAGCAGCATAATTTCCTTTAAACGGATTTACTTCTTTTTTATCTCCTTTTAATTCATTCAAAGCGCTGTCTTCAATATAGGTTGTAAAACCTTCATCCATCCATGGGTGTTTAGATTCGTTTGAAGCCAGAATGTGTTGAAACCAAGAGTGTCCTAATTCATGAGTTGCAGTTCCAAGAATTCCTTCCAGTGTTCCGTTTCCTAACATTAGCGTACACATTGCATATTCCATTCCGCCATCTCCACCTTGAATAAATGAATATTGTTTGTATGGATATTGTCCAACTCTGTGATTGTAATACTCCATAACTTTCACCATTAGAGGTTCTAATTGTTTCCAGTTTGCGGTTGTTTTTGGATTGTTTTTGTAGAAGAAATGCAAATCGATATCATTTGGTCCTTTTACAATATCATGTGTATATTCTTTATCAGCTGCCCAGGTAAAATCATGAACATTTGGCGCTATAAAATGCCACGTTAATGTTTTTGCTTTTTTAGGATATGTAACCGTTACACCGGCATCTTCGTAACCGTGACCGATTTCGTTTTTATCCTGCAAATATCCTGAACCTCCAATTGTATACTCTTTATCAATTGTAATTTTTACATCAAAATTACCCCAAACACCGTGAAATTCTCTTGCGATGTATGGATCTGCGTGCCAGCCTTCGAAGTCAAATTCGGCTAATTTTGGATACCATTGCGACATTGACAATTCAACTCCTTCTGAATTATTTCTTCCGGAACGACGAATCTGAACTGGAACTTGTCCGTCAAAATCTAATGTAAAAGTCGATTTAGAATTTGGTAAAATTGGTTTTGCCAAAGTTACTTCCAGAATTGTTCCGGAAACTCTTGTTTGGGCCGAAACACCATCTTGTTTAAGATTGTTAATTTTTAAAAAACCGATTTCATTTGGTTTTAAAGTTTCAATTCTGCTTTGTTTTACATCTTTTCCATCAGCACCTTTTATTTTATTGACCATTCTTCCGTCCGGATCTTTTATAAAATGAAGGCGGGCATCCATTTCACTTCCAGGCTGAAATGCATTTGGAAATAAATGATAGAACACCTTTCTTAAAGTATCAGGAGAATTATTGGTATAAACCAACTCTTGTTTTCCTTTGTATTGATAGTTTTTTACATCCATCGAAACCTCCATTTTATAATCGGCATGTTGTTGCCAATACGGAGCGCTTTGTGCAAAAGCTGAGTTTAAACCAAAACTCAAAAAAGAAAGTAGAATAATTTTATGCATGATTTTTATAATAAAAAATGGAAGAGTTCGCACTCTTCCACTGGATTAGTATATTTATGGTATTATTTTTTAGACATTTTTTCAGCCATTAATAATGCATTGTAAGCATTTACCATTTTAGCTGTTTTTGATGACTCTGCAGAAGAAACTGCTACAGGTTCCTGATTTGGATTTTCACTTTCGCCTAAAAATATTTTTGCCGGAAGCGCAACTCCTGAATCCATTAAAATTTGTTTTACTTGCGAAGCTTTTAATTTTGGATAATAAGAACGAATTAATGCCGCTACTCCAGCCGCATTTGGTGATGCCATTGAAGTTCCCTGCAAAAACTTGTATTTATTGTTTGGCACTGTTGCATAAATTTCTTCACCCGGAGCAAAAACGTCAACATTTATTTTCCCGAAGTTTGAAAATCCTGCTACTACACTTTCTCCATACTGTTTATTAATTGCACCAATAGTAATTACGTTATCTGAAAATTCTTTGATGTTGTCTTCAGAATCATTTGGATAGTTGATGTTTTTTGTTTCGTCGATATTATAACCGTCATTACCAGCAGCATGAACGATTAAAACATCTTTTTTCTTAGCATATTTAATTGCATCGTAAACCCATTGTTTATGCGGAGAAAAACTTTTTCCGAAACTTCCGTTGATTACTTTTGCTCCGTTATCCACCGCATAGCGAATTGCCAATGCGATATCTTTATCGTACTCATCACCATCAGGAACGGCTCTTACGGTTAAGATTTCAACATTCGAAGCAACTCCGTCTCCGCCTAAATTATTACCACGAATTTGTGCAATGATTCCTGCAACGTGTGTTCCGTGAAGTGCTTTTTCTTTGTCGGGACCAAAAACAATATTATTACCATAATGACTGTCTTTGATGTCTTCAGGATTATCTCCTACGACTTTTCTTCCGTCAAATTCTTTATTTAAGTTATAATTTAACTGATCGTAAACTTGTTCTCTGTATTCTTCAAAATCAGCTTCAGGATCAAAAGTTGGTCCTGCATTTGTAAAAACCTGAGTCATGATCATTTTACTTCTTGTCACTTTTGGATCTGTAGAAGTAATAGTGCTTAGATCTTCAACTTTATAAGTCGTTTTATTTAACTCTTTTTTAATCGTTGCGTGAACGTCTAATAAAAAATCTACCTGCTCTTTATCTTTTAATGCCTTCTCATATTTTTCAGTATACTGAGCTAATGCATTTTTGTATTCAGCAGATCCGTCATCTTTCTTTTTGATGATACGAGTCATTTCAAGATTTTCAGCGACAGCATTTCCAAGGAAATTCCATCCGTGAACATCATCTATAAATCCGTTTTTATCGTCATCGATTCCGTTACCGGCAATTTCTTTAGGATTTGTCCAGATCATTCCTTTCAAATCTTCGTGCTCAATATCAACACCAGAATCAACGATACCTACAATTACTTTTTTACCTGTTTTTCCTTGTAATAATTCGGCATAAGCCTTATCAACACTCATTCCCGGAATCGAATCTTTGATCAGGTCAAGATGACTCCATCTTTTTAATTCATTTTCGGTAACCGGAGCTTTTTTAACAACCGCTAAAGGAGCTGTAATAAATTCTTTAGAAGTTGAAACTTGCGCTTGCATAGTAGCGCTGCAACCTGCTAAAACAAGTAATGCAAAAGCAGATAATTTGAGAGGTTTTATATGACTCATGTATCTATATTATAAATGTAAAGTTAAAAGATGGGTCTAAATTATACTTTTTTGTTACAAAAAACTAACAGTTAACACTGTGTTATGATTTATTTGCAGCAATTTAAGTCGCTTTTTGCAATAAAAGAAAGCTTTTATTTACAAATGTATTTTCACTGAGGTAAGTATGCTAACGATTTCATATTAATCTCTTTAATGCGTCTTTCCGTAATAAAATGTAAATTCAAATTCGTATTCTTGTACTACCAAAAACGCAAAATCCAATTTATGAAAAAAACTTTACTTTTAATTTTAATATTTTCTTGTTTACAAATAAATGCTCAATGCTGGAAATCTATAGCTGCGGGAAATACATATGTACTTGCTTTAAAAACTGATGGTACTTTATGGGCATGGGGAGATAACTCGTTTGGACAGTTTGGTAATGGCACTAGCACAAGTAGTTATGTCCCTACTAAAATAGGATCTGATAATGACTGGAAAGAAGTAGCATTAGGATGGGGATATACAATTGCTGTAAAAACAGATGGCACTTTATGGGCTTGGGGGAATAATAGTTCCGGACAATTAGGAGATGGTACAGCTGTAAATAAAAGCATTCCAACCCAAATAGGAACTTCTACTGATTGGAAAACAATATCTGTGGGAACCACCCACGCAATTGCTCTAAAAACAAATGGTACTTTATGGGCATGGGGATATAATTATTATGGACAATTAGGTAATGGTTCTAATACAAGCAAAAATGTTCCTACACAGATAGGAACAGCTACTTGGGAAACAATATCTGCCGGAGGTAACTCTACTGTTGCTATAAAAACAGATGGCTCTTTATGGGCTTGGGGAAATAATGATCAAAAACAACTGGGTGATGGCAGTAGTAATAATAAAAATGTTCCCACACAGATATCAACAACAACTGATTGGAAAACAATATCTGCCGGAGGTAACTATATGATTGCTGTAAAAACAAATGGTACTTTATGGGCATGGGGAAATAATAATTCAGGGCAGTTAGGAACTGGTACAATTGTCGCAGAAAATGTTCCCAGACAAATAGGAACATCGACAACTTGGAAAACTATAGACACAGGATCGGGTTTTGCATTTGCTATAAAAACTGATAATTCATTGTGGGCTTGGGGTGCTAATTCGTATGGTCAATACGGCAATAGCACAACTACCAATAGTCTTATACCTATACAAGTAGGAAGTGACAACAATTGGCAAATGGCTTCCGGATCAGATCGTTATTCCGTTACCTTGAAAACAGATTCGACTGTATGGACTTGTGGAAGTAATGATGATGGACAACTGGCTACAGGATCACGTCTTAATATTACTATTCCCGCAAAAGTAAATTGCCCATCTTCATATACAATGACAACATCTCAAGCCAATATAACCTGTTTTGGCCTCAATAATGGCTCAGCTTCGGTAACAGATGTTTCGGGCGGGACAGCTCCATATACTTATCTTTGGTCTAATGGAAAAACAACCAGTTCGATTACTGGATTGAGCGCTGGTGAATACTCTTGTACAGTAACAGATGCTGCTTCATTATCAATCACAAAAGCTTTTACTATTATACAACCAACACTACCTGTTGCAACTGTAACAGTTTCAAACGCAGTCTGTAACGATAATAGTGGAACTCTAACTGTTAGCACAACTGGGGAAACACAAGCATATCAATATGCGATTTCACCGGATTTTATTTATCAAAATTCAAATCTATTTACTGATTTATCACCAGGAAATTATATCGTAAATACGAGAAATACCAATGGATGTATAACCTCGAATACTATAACAATAACTGCAGGTAATCCATTTCCTCCAACTGCTAATGCACAAACGTTAAATAATAATGCTACAGTTGCAGATTTAAAAGCTAATGGAAGTAATCTAAAATGGTATAGTGTTCCTGCAGGAGGAACTGCTTTAAGCTTATCAACTGTATTGCAAACTGGTAAATATTATGTTTCACAAACAGTTGACGTATGTGAAAGTATAAGAGCTTTAGTCGATGTAACAATTATAAAGACTTCAGGAAATGAGCAAATACCAACAAATGGTTTGGTTGCTTATTATCCTTTTAATGGAAATGCAAATGATACAAGCGGAAACGGAGTAAATGGAACTGTTACAGCAGCTACTTTAACATCAGACAGATTTGGAAATAGCAATACTGCCTATAGTTTTGATGGCGTAAACACCTACATTGATGCTGTTATACCAAATATTCCTAAAAACAATGCTGCAAGAACAATTTCGGGATGGTTTAAAACAAACGATACTTTTTCTGATCCTAATAAATATGACGTATCTATTTTCGATTATGGCACTTTAGCCAAATTGCAAAGACTTTCTCTTTCAATTTATAGTAAAGGTTATCTTCAAATGATAAGCGGAGCGAGTTTTTCTAATGACGACTTTTACATCAACAATTTTGATTACGCTAACGATAGTTGGTATTTTTTTACGGTTACTTATGATGGAACTAAAATTTCAATATTTGTAAACGGTAAACTTGTTGATCAAAAAGCAGTGAGTTTAAATACTATTGGAAACATCTTTAGAATTGGGCAAAGAATTTTCGGAGATACTGTAAAGGAAGGCTTTAAAGGAACTATCGATGATATTGCTATTTGGAATCGTGTATTGACTCCAGAAGAAATTGCTGCTTTGTATGTTCCTGGAGATACTGCGAATTATACTTTAATTCCTGATCCAAATTTTGAGAAAAAATTAATTGATTTAGGTATTGATTCTGGTACTGTTGATGGAAAAGTCCTTACTTCTAATATTAGCACTGTAAAGTTCTTAGACCTTACCAAAAGTAATATTTCTGATTTAACAGGAATACAAGACTTTGTATCATTAACTGATTTATATTGTGGTCAAAATTCATTAACAACAATAAATGTAAGTAAAAATATAGCCCTGACTACTCTAGACTGTAACAACAATAGAATAACCTACTTAGACGTAAGTAATAATATTGCCTTACTTAATTTGAGCTGCTATGCAAATCAATTAACAGCTTTAGATGTAAAAGCAAATACAGCGTTAACAAAATTAGATTCGGGTTCAAACAAATATACTGCTTTGGATGTAAGCTCAAATACTGCGTTAACATTTTTGGGCTGTAATACTAGTCAATTAACCAGTTTAGATGTAAGTAAGAATACAGCTTTAAAACTGCTGGATTGTCGCGAAAATAAATTAACCCAATTGGATATTTCTAAAATCACTACTCTAACAGAGCTATATTGTCAATCTAATCAATTAACAAATTTAGATATAAGTAAAAATAAAGCTTTAGAATTTTTAAATTGTTCAAAAAATCAGCTAACCACTTTGGATGTTAGCGTAAATACTGCTTTAGTCGGTTTATATTCTAATTCTAATCAATTAACGAGTCTAAATTTGAAGAATGCAAACAATGTTAAATTTGCATATTTAAATCTTACAAACAATCCAAATTTAGCTTGTATTCAAGTTGATGATGTAGCGTATGCCAACACAAACTGGAGTGCTAAAAAAGACGCCACAGCAAACTATAGTGCAGATTGTTCAGATTCTTTTGTTGTAATTTCAGATTCAAATTTCGAACAAAAATTAATTGATTTAGGAATTGATACAGATGGTTTAAACGGAAAGACAACTTCAAACTTAAACTCAATTACTTCTTTAGATCTTTCTAACAGTAATATATCTGATTTATCAGGTATTGAATATTTTACTTCATTGACTTATCTGGATGTGAGTAATAATCAACTTAAAACTTTAGATATAAGCAACAATGGTCTTTTAGAAACATTAAATGCTTCTTCAAATCAGCTTACCACTTTAGATTTATCTGAAAATACAAAACTTACAATTGTTTATGTAGCAAATAATCCATTGGTATCATTAAACTTACGAAATGGTAATAACAGAAACTTCATCCTGCCAACACAAACCGGTAAAAATGCAGCATCTGATTTATATACAAGTTTTTTAGG
Source organism: Flavobacterium sp. AK-345 (assembly GCF_058310175.1). NCBI lineage: Bacteria > Pseudomonadati > Bacteroidota > Flavobacteriia > Flavobacteriales > Flavobacteriaceae > Flavobacterium > Flavobacterium sp. AK-345. The sequence continues at coordinate 29,016 of NZ_JBZEER010000009.1, forward strand.
ACTTACAACTCTTAGTTGTATACAGGTTGATGATGCTGATTATTCGAATGCCAATTGGTCAAATATTAAAGAAGCAACCACAACTTATTCTAATACTTGTAAAAATTTAGGTGTTAATGATCCTGCTTTTACCAAAGCCACGATTTATCCAAATCCAACGAATGGAGAAGTAAATATTAGCAATATCATTTTAGAGAAAGCAAATGTTTATAATGAATTAGGGCAATTAGTAAAAACATTTACTCTAAATTCAAATAACACAAATAATACAATCAATTTATCTGGATTGCCAAAAGGTGTTTATTATATATACCTGATTAATGGTGACGCAGCATCTGCTAAAAAAATTATAGTAGAATAATTGAATTCTTTAAGCTAAAAAAGTCTCATTTTCATTTACTTGAAAATGAGACTTTTTTTACTTTAATATCTTCTAAGCTAACATTTCTCATCTATATTTTACAGTTGATTTATCTTTAAATCAACACGTTAAGCACAATCAAAAAGATATAAAATTATTTGTTTTTTAATACGGGATCCCGTAATAAAACCCCAATTGTAATTCGTATTCTTGTATTTCCAAAACCATAAATGTAATCTATGAAAACAAAACTACTCTTGTTGCTATTATTAGCAAATTTTTCTTTTTATGCGCAGACCAATTTAGTCCCGAACGGAAACTTTGAAATTTGGTCTTCATCCTCGCAGCCAGACAACTGGTATCGTTATTTTAGTGGATTTGTTTCTCAGAGCACAACAGCTCAAAATGGTTCATCAAGTGTCAATGTAAGTATTGTTACCGGAACTTTCAATTACATTAACAGCGAATATTTTCCTGTTACGGCAAATAAAACCTATCGTGTAACTTTATACCATAAGATTTTAAGAGGAGCTTTATCTTCTGTTGATTTGAGTTTATACCATAAACCAAGTACTTTCAAAGAAGAAATAATTAAAAAATCTGATGTTACTTTTTCTTCTACAGAATGGAGAAAAATTGAATTTGATTATACCCCGACTGTTTCAGAAAACATTGAAGTAGATATCTACGCTAACGGCTCTGCAAATTCTGAAGTTTTAATTGACAATGTTTCTGTTGTAGATGTTGCGGATATTCCTTTGCAATATACTTTGATTCCAGATATTGAATTCGAAAAAAAATTAATCTCTTTAGGTATTGACAGTGGTGCAATAGATGGAAAAGTATTAACATCGAAAATTCAAACCGTTAAATCATTAACAGTCGATACCAGGGTAGTTTCTGATTTAACAGGAATTCAGGATTTTACAGCTCTGGAAACATTGTCTGCAACTGGAGGTAATTATTATTATCCCACTGCAGAAGCTGATGGTTTATTAAAAACATTAGATGTCTCTAAAAACACTAACCTAATATCTTTAAATTGTTCCATAAATAAATTGACCAGTTTAGATGTTTCTAATAATAAAAAACTAACAACATTAGATTGTGGAGAAAATAAAATAGCTGCAATTAACATAACTAACAACCCTAATCTGCAAAAATTATCATTAGATAACACTTTAATCGATACAATTGATATTTCAAAACATCAGGCTTTAACAACATTCACTTGTTCAGGTACAAAAGTAACTTCTTTTGATGTTAGTAAAAATACAGGATTAAGTCTTTTAAACGTAAGCAATAACAAATTAACTACTTTAGATGTCTCTAAAAATACAAATCTATACGCCTTATATTGTGACTCTAATTCATTAACGTCAATTGATGTCTCAAAAAACCTGAATTTACTTCAGCTTAACTGTTTTATAAATCCATTGACAACTCTTGATTTGTCTAATAATATTTTATTAGATCGTGTTGATTTTTCTGATACAGAAATAGCAAATATAGATGTTACAAAAAACATCAATTTAACATCAATTTCTTGTGGAACAAAAAAGCTAACAAGCATTGATGTCTCTAAAAATTTAAAATTAAATTATTTTAATTGCAACTGGGGTCAGATTAAAATACTGGATTTATCTAAAAACACTAATTTAAATACAGTGATTTGTCAATACACTACCACATTAAGTGAAATAAACTTAAAAAACGGTAACAATACCAAAATTACAACTATAAATTTAATAGGAAACCCAAATTTGTATTGCGTACAAGTTGACGATGTAAATTATTCAACACAAAACTGGACAAAAAAAGATCTATACTTTAATTATACCTCAACAGCGTGTTCTGCACCATCATATACACTTATTCCTGATAAAGAGTTTGAAAAAAGATTGATTGAGTTAGGTATCGATTCCGGTGAACCTGATGGAAAAGTGTTAACTCCAAGAATTGCTACTGTAAAGTCATTAAAAGTTGAGCCAACACTAGTTGCTGATTTAACTGGTATAGAAGATTTTACTGCATTAGAGGTTTTAGAATGCAGAAACGGCTGTATTACAAGCAATGGCGGCGGTTGTGGAAAAATCACTAAACTGGATGTTTCTAAAAATACTGCATTAACACAATTATACTGTGAAGGTAATCAACTGACTAATTTAGATCTTAGCAAAAATACAAAGTTGAATAACCTGAACTGTTCTTCAAACAAGTTAACATCTTTAGACATTTCAAATAATACAGATTTGTATTATATAGATGTTTCTCGCAATGCCCTAACAGAATTGAATATATCTAACAATAAAAAGTTAGATCAAATTAGCTGTAAAAGTAATAAATTAAAAAATCTGGATGTTACAAACAACAAATTAGCTTTATTAGCTTGCAGCAACAATGAATTAACAAGTCTGAATCTTACTAATCAAAACAACTTAGTGCAGTTATATGTTGAAAATAATAAATTAACCGAATTAGACGCAACTAGTAAACCAAGTTTAGTTTACTTTAACTGCAGTGGCAATTTATTAACTGACATAAACATAACTGCATCAACAAACTTATTAGATCTAAATTGTTCAAATAATAAATTAACTAGTTTGGATGTTACAAAAAACATCAATCTGGCAATCCTTTCTTGTGGTACAAATACAATATCTGGATTTGACATTTCGAAAAATCTAAAACTTAAGGAATTAGAATGCACATCGCTTCAATTAAATGAATTGGATGTTACGTTTTTACCTGAATTAAAAAAATTATCTGCTGGTGATAATAATTTATCTACTATTGATTTATCTAAAAATTTAAAATTAACTGAGGTTTATTTATCTAAAAATCAACTTACTGAAATAGATATAACAAAAAACACTTTATTATCTTATTTACTAGTTTCAAATAATAAACTTACAGTTTTAAACCCTGTAAATAATTTAGCGTTAGAATATGTTGATTTTTACAATAATCAGTTAACTACTTTTGATATCTCAAAAAACAAGAAGGTACATTATGTAAATTGTAATAATAACAAGCTTACCAGTTTAAATTTACAAAATGGCATAAAAGAGCTTTACATCAATCTTGATGTTCCTAATTACAAAAACAATCCAGATCTAAAATGTATTCAGGTTACTGACGCTAAATATGCCAAAACAAACTGGTCTTATTATGCAGATCCTAATGTTAGATTTTCTGAAGATTGTGCCGGACCTCTTACTCTTCCTGCAAATAATTTTACTGTAGAGGCAAAAGCAGAAACTTGTCTTGGTGAAAATAATGGCCAAATAAATATCACTGCCAAAGAAACTTATGCTTATGAGGCAAAAATTAACGGAAAAACATTAGCGTTTACCAATAACGCTTTGAATTATTCCAATTTAACTCCAGGAAACTACACTATTGCAATTACTATTCCTAACGAATTTTTTGAACAAAACTTTAATGTAACAATTAATAAAGCTGCTTCTGCTGCAGGGAAATCAACCGTAACTTCTAAAAATGTACAAGTAGAAATTATTGAAGGAACTGCTCCTTTTACAGTATATGTTGATGGTTCAGAACAGTTTCAGACAACTGATACAAACTTTAATGTAAACTTAGAAAAAGGCGGATTAATAGAGGTTGCAACAGCAAAAGCCTGCGAAGGTACTTTTTCTAAAAAAGTAAGTGTTTTGGAAGTTGGAGGTGTTTTATCAGCATATCCAAACCCAACTTCTGGAAAGTTTGAAATTGAAATTCCAACGAGCAAAAATGAAGTTAAAATAGAGTTATACAATTTTGGAGGTCAATTAGTTTCGACTAAAGCCTATAACGTCGAAAACGGAAAAGCACAATTAAATCTTGAAAATCAGCCTTCAGGAATTTATGCCGCCAAAATCTATTTAGAAACTCCGGAATACATTAAAATTATAAAAAAATAAAAATGAAGAATTTTATATACTTATCAATTATTGGTTTGCTTGTTTCAGCTTGTGGTGGCGGAAGCGATGACCCTGAAACTCCTCAAAATGAAGCTCCAACTGTACCCACTTTAGTTGCTCCAACAGATAATAAATTATGTGTAGACAATACTGTTAGTTTTCAATGGAATGCTTCTACAGATGCTAATAACGACGCTATAACATATCACATTGAGGTTGCGAAAGATAATTCATTTTCTCAAATTGTAAAAACAGTTGATGTTGCAACAAATAATACATCTATTCCATTAGAGAAAAATACGGCTTATTACTGGAGAATAAAAGCAACTGACAGCAAAGGTTTGTCAAGCATTTCTTCATCCACTTTTAAACTTTATACTTCTGGTGAAGCTGTAGTTAATCATTTGCCTTTTGCCCCGGAATTGGTTGAACCATCAATAAATATTGCATTAACTACAGCAACTGCCACTTTACAGTGGAAAGCTACGGATGTTGACGCTACAGATGTTCTAACTTATGATGTGTATTTTGGAACAACAAATCCTCCTACAGCAAAAGTAAGCGAGAATGCAAGTTCAACCTCATATGCAGTTACACTTGAAGCCACAAAAGAATACTTCTGGAAAGTTGTCGTAAAAGACAATAAAGGAGGAGAAACTATTGGTCAGGTTTGGAAGTTTAAAACCAACTAACCATTACAATTACAAACTAAAAAATCCCATTTTCAAATTCATGAAAATGGGATTTTTTTTATGTTTTAAATTTCTTTACAAAATATCCTCGCAAGTAAAAACATCTTTTAAACGAACACCTTTTTCGGTATGTTCGACCGTTATGATCTGATTGTGTGCATCGTGTTCCAGAAATAAATAGTAATTATGATCTGCAGCAGCATTTAAGAATTTTGATTTCTCAGGCATTGTCAATAAAGGCCTTGTGTCATAACCCATTACATACGGTAACGGAATATGGCCGGCTGTTGCCAATAAATCGGCACAAAAAACTATTGTTGTGTCTTTGTATTTTATATGTGGAATCATTTGTTTTTCAGTATGACCGTCAACATAAAAAATGTCAAATCCTAATTCTTTTGAATACCCAAAATCAGCATTTGGTCTTTCAATAAAATTCAATTGTCCACTTTCCTGCATTGGCAAAATATTCTCTGATAAAAAAGAAGCTTTTTCACGAGCATTTGGTTTTGTTGCCCATTCCCAATGATTTTCGTTGCTCCAGTATTTGGCATTTTTAAACGCTGGCTCATATCCCGTTTTGTCCGAATTCCACTGAACACTTCCTCCACAGTGGTCAAAATGCAAATGTGTCATAAAAACATCCGTAATATCATCTCGGTGAAAACCATATTTTGCCAACGATTTATCTATAGAATGTGAACCCCAAAGCGAGTAATATCCAAAAAACTTTTCAGATTGTTTGTCTCCCATTCCGGTATCAATCAAAATCAGGCGATTTTCGTCTTCAATAAGCAAGCATCTCGCTGCAATATCAATTAAGTTATTGGCATCGGCAGGATTCGTTTTGTTCCAAATTGTTTTTGGTACAACACCAAACATAGCACCACCATCTAATTTAAAATTTCCGGATTCTATCGGGTAAAGTTTCATAAGAGTATATTTCTAATTGAAAAACAAAACTAGGAAATCCAATCTCCTTATGCTAAGCATTCAATCATAATATTCTCAGGCATATATAAAATTACCCACAGATTTTTACGGGTTCTGCTGATTTTCACTGTGTTTTTTTATTCTCAGAAAGGCTTATAAAGCTTGGTTGATTGAAAAGAATCTGTGTAAATCAGTAAAATCTGTTTAATCTGTGGCCCAAAATCACTATTCAAGCGTAATCGAAGAACTTCCCATAATTTCCTGTTTATCGAAGAAGTTGACAAAATAAGTTCCTTTTTGAAATTCATAATCATAAGAATTTAAAACTCCATAAACATTTGCAGGTTTTCCCTGAAAATCTAGCGCTACAATAAAACTGTAAACAAGTGCTTTATCATTGTCAAATTCAACCAATTTATTTTCGCCCAGAACTTTGTTTTTCTGATCTAAAACCTGAACATAAAAAACCCTTTTTCCTGTTTTGGCAGCAGAATTTCCGTTAACAGAAAAACTTACTTTAAGTTTATCAGTATTTTTAGCTTTGTCTGTTTCAAGCTCTTTTCCAGATTTTTTTTCACGAAGCGCTACCACCTTAAATCCATTTAGAGATAACTTTGAAGCATCTTTTAAAATTGATTCTAACTTTCTTTGTTTAGAAATTAAAGTATCATTTTCAGCTTTTTGCTTGTACATTACAACATTCTGACTCTCGATTTCGGTTAATAAATTTTTATTTTGAGATTTTAGATTTGAAATTTCTACAATCTTAGATTCTAATGAAGTTTTTAAATCTGACAATTGCTTACGATAAACCTCTATTTGTAAAGTAGATGGATTCCTGGAAATTTTTAGAATTTCGATTAAGTTTTCTACCTTTATTTTTTCCAGCTCCAATTCCTGAGATAAAGCTGTTTTTTCGAGAATCGCTACATCGTAAGCTAATTTTAAAGTATTTAAAGAATCTAAAATATTCTTTTGCGCAAGCGCTTCAAGGCTCAATCTTAGGGCTTCATCACTTCTTCTTTTTATAGGTTTCTCTACAATTTCATATGATTCTTTACTTAAAATAAAAAGCGTAGACCCTAGCCCAAAAACTAAGAAGATTGCCAAAAGAACTTTAAACCAATTGTTTTTATTCTGTTTTTTCATAATTACTCACAATTTTCTGCAAAAATATCCTATAATTAACAACCTGCAATGCGTATAAATACCCATTTTTAACATTTAACCAGAATAATTGATAAGTAAATCTTACAAAAACATCATTTTTTTCTTTTTTTTACAATTTTTAAAAAACAAATGAAAATAATGCCTTGAGAACAGATTGATTTCACAAAATAACTATTATCTATTTTAACATTTGTTATAATAATGTGAAGCGTTATGGAAAAAGGTTTTTAAGTCGTATCTTTGCAGATAATTTAATTTCAACATTGAAATACAGCACTTTAAAATGTAATAAATTCATTACCATTTTTAAATGCAAATTAAAATGAAGGAAAAACAAATACCATAAACAATGATAAAAGTTTCTGATACAGCCAAAAAGAAAATCATCGACTTGATGAGTGATGATGGTTTTGATGCCGCTCACGATTACGTACGCGTAGGTGTGAAAAGCGGTGGATGCTCTGGTTTGTCATATGATTTAAAATTTGATAAAACCAAAGGCGACGACGATAAAATATTTGTAGACAACGACATAACAATTGCAGTTGAAAAAAAATCATTTCTATATTTAGCCGGAACAATTCTGGAGTTTTCAGGAGGGTTAAACGGAAAAGGATTTGTATTTAATAACCCAAATGCAAGCAGAACTTGTGGTTGCGGTGAATCTTTTTCACTATAAATTAAAAGAATCTAAGCACAAATTTAAACGATTTGAATTTCTTTTTAAAGCGTTTTAAAAAACTAAAAAATGTCAAAATATACTGAAGACGATTTAAAAATCGAACTCGAAACCAAAGAATACGAATACGGATTTTATACCAATATTGAGTCTGAGACTTTTCCTATTGGTTTAAACGAAGATATCGTAAGAGCAATTTCTCTTAAAAAAGAAGAGCCACAATGGATGACCGACTGGCGCATCGAGGCTTTTCGTGCCTGGAAAGAAATGATCGAACCGGAATGGGCAAATGTTCATTATGAAAAACCTGACTTTCAGGCAATTTCATATTATTCTGCACCAAAACAAGTAGATCCTTCAAAAACATTAGATGATGTAGATCCTGAGCTTTTAGAAATGTACAAAAAGTTAGGTATCTCTGTCGATGAACAAAAAATGATGAACAATGTCGCTATGGATATTGTTGTCGATTCTGTTTCTGTGGCAACCACTTTCAAGAAAACTTTGGGAGAAAAAGGAATTATTTTCTGTCCAATTTCTGAAGCAATAAAAGAACATCCGGAATTGGTTCGTAAATATTTAGGAACTGTTGTACCTCAAAAAGACAACTTCTACGCAGCATTAAACTCAGCGGTTTTCTCTGACGGAAGTTTTTGTTATATTCCAAAAGGCGTTCGTTGCCCAATGGAACTTTCAACTTATTTCAGAATCAATCAGGCAGGAACAGGACAATTCGAAAGAACGCTTGTTATTGCAGATGCAGGAAGTTACGTTTCTTATCTTGAAGGTTGTACTGCTCCAAGTCGTGACGAAAACCAATTGCACGCCGCTGTAGTTGAATTAATCGCTTTGGATGATGCAGAAATTAAATATTCTACCGTTCAAAACTGGTTCCCAGGAAACAAAGAAGGAAAAGGTGGGGTTTACAATTTCGTAACCAAAAGAGGTTTATGCGAAACAAACGCTAAAATTTCATGGACACAAGTAGAAACAGGTTCTGCTGTAACCTGGAAATATCCTTCTTGTGTATTAAAAGGAGACAATTCGGTAGGAGAATTTTATTCAATTGCCGTTACCAATAATTACCAACAAGCCGATACAGGAACTAAAATGATCCATTTAGGAAAAAATACTAAATCGACTATTATTTCTAAAGGTATTTCGGCTGGTAAATCACAAAACAGTTACCGTGGATTAGTGCAGATTAGCCCAAGAGCTGAGAATGCAAGAAACTTTTCGCAATGTGATTCTCTTTTAATGGGGAATAATTGTGGAGCGCATACTTTCCCTTACATCGAAAGTAAAAATCCATCGGCAAAAATCGAGCACGAAGCAACTACAAGTAAAATTGGAGAAGATCAGGTTTTTTATTGCAACCAAAGAGGTATCCCGACTGAAAAAGCGATTGCCTTAATTGTAAACGGTTTCAGTAAAGATGTATTGAACAAATTACCAATGGAATTTGCTGTTGAAGCTCAAAAATTATTAGAGATTTCTTTAGAAGGATCTGTTGGATAATTGCAAGATGGGAAATAAAACAGTCATCATTTTAGGTTCATCAAGAAAAAACGGAAATACAACAAAAATTGTAGACGAAATTTCTAAAGAACACGGAATAGAAGTAATTAATTTGAGTGATTTTAATATTTCCTATTACGATTACGAAAGCAAAAACAGAGAAGATGATTTTTTTCCTTTAATAAAAGGCATCATCGAAAATTATGACACTTTAATTTTTGCAACGCCAATATATTGGTATAATATGAGTGGAATTATGAAGGTTTTCTTTGATCGTTTTTCGGATTTAATTCGAATTGAAAAAGAAACCGGAAGAAAGCTTAGAGGAAAGAAAATTGGCGTGATCTCAAATTCTCACGACGATGAAATTGAGGAAAGTTTTTACATTCCGTTCAAAAAATCAGCCGATTATTTAGGCATGGAATATTTAGGACACGCGCATTTTAATGCCAACATCTTAAACCAAACAACAAAAATAGAATTGACATTTATATAAAATAAAAAAACAATGTTATCAATACAAAACCTTCACGCCTCAATTGGTGATAAAGAAATCCTAAAAGGAATTAATATAGAAGTTAAAGCTGGCGAGGTACACGCCATCATGGGACCAAACGGTTCTGGAAAAAGTACACTTTCGGCTGTTATTGCCGGAAACGAAAACTACGAAGTTACAGACGGACAAGTTTTCCTTGACGGAGAAGATCTTGCTGATCTTGCTCCAGAAGAAAGAGCACACAAAGGGGTTTTCCTTTCGTTTCAATATCCTGTAGAAATTCCTGGAGTAAGTGTAACTAACTTCATGAAAACAGCAATCAACGAAACTCGTAAAGCCAACGGTCAGGAAGAAATGCCGGCTAACGAAATGCTAAAAGTTATTCGTGAAAAATCTGAATTGTTAGAAATTGACCGTAAATTTTTGTCTCGTTCATTAAACGAAGGTTTTTCGGGAGGAGAGAAAAAAAGAAACGAAATTTTTCAAATGGCAATGTTAGAACCAAAATTAGCCATCCTAGACGAAACCGACTCTGGTCTTGATATCGACGCTTTAAGAATTGTGGCTAACGGAGTTAACAAATTGAAAAGCGAGAAAAACGCAATTATCGTAATCACGCACTACCAACGTTTGTTAGATTATATCGTTCCAGATTTCGTTCACGTTCTTTACAACGGAAGAATCGTAAAATCAGGAGGAAAAGAATTGGCTTACGAACTGGAAGAAAAAGGATACGACTGGATTAAAGCAGAAAACTAAATTTTTTGTTTCAGGTTTCAGGTTTTTTTAGTTTCAAGTTTAAACTATTTTTGTAGGTTTAAACTTAGATAAAAAAACAGGAATTATGGCAACAATTAATAGATTTGAAGATTTACAAATTTGGAAAGAAGCTCGAAGGTTATCAAAAGAAATTCACCTCATTGCAGTTGAAACAGAGTTAAAATCAGATTTTAGATTTAAAAATCAAATAAAAGCTTCTTCAGGTTCAGTAATGGATAATATCGCTGAAGGTTTTGAAAGAGATGGAAATTTAGAATTTCGACAATTTTTATCAATCGCAAAAGGCTCGGCCGGAGAAACAAGATCTCAACTTTATAGAGTTTTTGATTTTGAATATATTTCAGAACAAAAATTTGAAGTTTTAAAAACAGATTATGAAAACTTAAGTGGCAAAATAAAAAACTTTATCACTTATCTCAATAAAAAAGAGTTCAAAGGAAATAAGTTCCAGTATATCAACCTGAAACTTGAAACCTGAAACTCCGAAGGAAACAACTAAGAAAATGGATTTAAAAGAAAAATTAGTATCGTCTTTTATGGCTTTTGAAGAGCGTGTCGATGTACATTCAGATTTGCATGACATTCGCACAAATGCCTTAAAAAACTTCGAAAATAAAGGTTTCCCAACCAAAAAAGAAGAAGCTTGGAAATATACATCGCTAAACGCCATTTTAAAAAATGACTTTACGGTTTTTCCTAAGCAGGAAAATGCAATTGAATTTAATCAGGTAAAAAAATACTTTTTACACGAAATCGACACATATAAATTAGTGTTTATCGATGGTGTTTTCAGTTCGCATTTGTCTTCTACAACACATGACGGAATCGATGTTTGTTTGATGTCATCGGCATTGACCAAACCAAAATATAAAATGGTAATTGATACTTACTTCAACCAAATTGCAAGCAAAGATGACAGCTTGACTTCGTTAAATACTGCTTTTGCATCTGAAGGAGCTTTTATCAATATTCCGCAAAAGAAAGTAGCTGATAAACCAATTGAGATTATGTATTTCTCAACAGGAAATGAAGCTGCGTTAATGGTTCAGCCAAGAAATTTGGTTATTGTGGGTGAAAATTCACATGTTCAAATTATCGAGCGTCATCAGAGCTTAAACGAAAATCCAGTTTTAACCAATTCGGTTACAGAGATTTTTGCTCAAAAACGCGCGATTGTTGACTATTACAAAATTCAAAACGATAATAGCGAAGCTAATTTAGTTGACAACACTTATGTTTCTCAACAACAAGAAAGTCATGCTTATGTACATACTTTTTCATTTGGAGGAAATCTTACGCGTAACAACTTAAATTTTTATCATTTTGGTGAAAGATTGACAAGTACTCTTAACGGAATTTCTATCTTAAACGACAAACAGCACGTTGATCATTATACTTTGGTAAACCACGCAACGCCAAATTGCGAAAGTTTCCAGGATTATAAAGGAATATTTTCTGATCGTTCTACAGGAGTTTTCAACGGAAAAGTTTTGGTAGAAAAAGAGGCTCAGAAAACAAATGCTTTCCAAAAAAGCAACAACATTTTATTGAGTGACAAAGCAACTATCAATGCAAAACCACAATTGGAAATTTTTGCTGATGACGTAAAATGTTCTCACGGTTGTACCGTTGGACAACTTGACGAAACTGCAATGTTCTACATGCAATCTCGTGGTATTCCAAAAAAAGAAGCTAAAGCTTTATTGATGTACGCATTCTCAAATGCAGTAATCGAAAGCATTAAAATACCGGAATTAAAACAAAGAATTACTAAAATTATTGCCATGAAACTGGGCGTGAATTTAGGATTTGATTTGTAGTTTAGTTTTACCACAAAGTCACAAAGGTTATACAAAGTTCGCAAAGGTTTATACAAAACTTTGCGAACTTTGCGCTTTTTACCTGGCTCTTTAGATGTTAAATTTTTAATCTCTTACTGCAATAATAAACATTATAATTCCAATAAAAAACAATACAATACCTCCTAAAAAACAAAATGTATTTATTATCGAATAACCTAGATTAGTAGAATAACCTAAGCCGATTGAAAACCAACCTCCAATTATCATTAAAACCGACTGTAAAACTTTGTTCTTTATCATAACTATTGTTTATTTCTTCACACTTTCAATAACCTCTTTCAAAAACCCATTAAAGTCAAAGCTTTTGTCACCTTCTCTAACTCCCATTCTCACAATTACCATATCTAAAGACGGAATAATCGCCACCATTTGTCCTTGGTAACCACTGCAATAAAACATATCACGCGGAACATCCGGAAATTTACCTCCAGCGTTTAGCCAGAACTGCGCGCCATATTTCCCTTCAGAAGTATTTGTTGGTCTTGCTGTGTATTTTACCCAGCTTTCGTCTAAGATTTGTTCGCCGTTCCAGTTTCCTTTTCTTAAATATAATAATCCAAATTTTGACCAGTCCCTTGGCGTTGCCCATCCGTAAGACGAACCAACAAAAGTTCCGCTCATATCTTGTTCAACTATCATCGAATTCATTCCGATTTTGTCGATTACGGCACTATACCAAAAATCAAGATATTCTTGTTGTGTTTTAAACTGATTTCTTAAAATTCTGGATAATAAATTAGTTGTTCCAGATGAGTAATTCCAATGTGTGTTTGGTTTAAACTGCGCTGGTTTATCCAATTGCACTTTTCCCATATCTTCAGCCTGAAAAAGCATTTTTGTCGCGTCGCAAATCGTACTATAATTTTCTTCCCATTCTAAGCCGGAATTCATGTGAAGTAAATCGTTTATTGTGATAATTTTGCGATCGTCATTTTGCCATTCTGTAATTGGTGCCGGTTTATAAATGTCTATTTTCCCTCGTTTTTGAAGCACTCCAAAAGCCGAACTAGTAATACTTTTTGTCATCGACCAGCCTAAAATTTTACTGTCTTTATTAAAACCGGTATCGTATTTTTCGGCAATCAATTTATCTTTATATAAAACTACAACCGCTCGTGTACGTTTTGATTTCCCTCCTGTTTTGTCGAATGCATTTTCTACAGCGCTCTTTAATTTCGAATAATCTACATTTGAAAACGTAGTGTCTTTTGGCTCATTATTCCCGTAAGGAAAAGGAAGATTATTAACTAATTTTGTTCGTTTTGGTAATAAATAAGGTTTCGAAATATCGTAATCATCATTAATCAAAGTTGCTCCCAGACCTTCTCTGTAAATTGCCTTTCTTTCTTTTAGACCATAAACATTAGAAGTCGCAAACTTTCCGGCATCATTAATTGAATTTGTCGCCAAATCAATCATGTCAATATCATTGTCTGTTTTTTCGATTAATTCTTTCGAACGATTATCAATAAAATGTCCCGAAGCAATACTTTTGGCTGAAAAGCCGGAAATTAAATCCAGTTTTAGATAAGTTGTAAATCCGAAATACAGAAATGCGAGAACTAAAACGAGAACGAGTAATTTTAGAAATTTTTTCATAAATGATGCAACTATTTTTAATGCAATATAATTAATTTATGGTCACGATTTTAGGAGTCAATTTTGAATTACATTTCATATAATTGAAAAAATAGAATTAAAATTACATAATTGATATTTACTCCTCCAATCGATCGTACCATAAAAGGAAATTATAGTTTTAATTGAGAAACCAATTTAGTTTTAGTACTTTTGTAAATAGATTTTTTCTAAATAAGACATGCTAGATATTCAAAAAATAAGAGCTGATTTTCCAATTCTTACACAAAAAGTAAACGGAAAACCATTAGTATATTTCGACAACGGAGCAACTTCGCAAAAACCACAAATTGTGATTGATGCCGAAGTCAAATATTATCAGGAAATAAACGCCAACATTCATCGTGGTGTTCATACTTTAAGTCAATTAGCTACTGATGCTTACGAGGTTTCTCGTGGCAAAGTGAAAGACCATATAAATGCAAAATTTGCTCACGAAGTACTTTTTACTTCGGGAACAACATTCGGAATCAATTTAGTAGCCAACGGTTTTGCCTCGATTTTAAAACCGGGTGACGAAGTTATTGTTTCGTCTTTAGAGCATCATAGTAATATTGTACCATGGCAAATGTTATGCGAAAAAACAGGCGCCATTTTAAAAGTGATTCCGATTAATGAAAACGGAGAATTAATCATCGAAGCTTTTGATGCTTTACTTTCAGAAAAAACAAAAATTGTTACGGTAAATCATATTTCGAACGCATTAGGAATCATCAATCCTATCAAATATATTATTGATAAAGCACATGCAGTTGGCGCTGCAGTTTTAATTGATGGCGCACAGGCTGTTCCGCATTTAAAACCTGATGTTCAGGAATTAGATTGTGATTTTTATGCTTTTTCCGGACATAAAATGTGTGGTCCAACCGGAACCGGAATTTTATACGGAAAAGAAGAATGGTTAAATAAATTGCCTCCTTATCAGGGTGGCGGTGAAATGATCAAAGAAGTGACTTTCGAGAAAACAACTTACGCCGATCTTCCTCATAAATTTGAAGCCGGAACTCCAAATATTGCCGGAGGAATTGTTTTAGGAACTGCTGTAGATTATTTAAATAATATTGGTTTTGAAAATATTCAACAATACGAAAACGAACTTTTAGAGTACGCTACAAAACGTTTACTTGAAATAGAAGGTTTGAAAATCTACGGAACCGGAAAAAATAAAGCTTCGGTCGTTTCGTTTAATATTGATGGAATTCATCCATACGATATTGGTTCGATTATCGATAAATTAGGAATTGCCGTTAGAACCGGTCATCATTGTGCACAGCCTATTATGAACTTCTTCTGTATTCCGGGAACCATTCGTGCTTCGTTTTCATTTTACAACACAAAGGAAGAAATTGACCAAATGGTAGAAGCCGTTAAAAAAGCACAAACCATGTTAAGCTAAAAAAAACATTTTTATGAAAATAATATCTTTATTGCTCTTAGTTATTTGTATTGGAACTGGTTGTTCAAGCCAAAAAAAAGCAGATATGACATCAACCGAAATAGAATATTCAGCTGTTTCTCGAGGGTTATACAAAACAGTAGTAGTTAAAAATCAAACTGTTTCAATCACAAACACCAGAGGTGGAGAAGCTGTAGAAAGCAAAATAGATACTGCAAAGTGGAACAAAATTGTTTCCGAATTTGAAAAAATAAATTTAGATAGCATTCCAAATTTAAAAGCACCAACTGAAAAACGTTTTTACGACGGTGCTGCAATTGGAAATTTAAAAATAACCCAGAATCAGAAAACATACGAAACTAAAGGTTTTGACAATGGTTTTCCTCCAAAGGAAATTGAGAAACTGGTTAATTTGCTGACTGATTTTACGAAAGAATAGTTATGACAATAAAAGAAATACAAAACGAAATAATAGATGAATTTTCGATGTTTGATGATTGGGTACAGCGTTATGAGTACATCATCGAATTAGGAAAAAGCCTTCCATTAATCGAAGAAAAATATAAAACCGACGAGAATTTAATCAAAGGCTGTCAGTCAAAAGTTTGGTTACACGGCGAAGAAAACAGTGATAAAATTATTTTTACTGCTGATAGTGATGCTATTTTAACGAAGGGAATTATCGCAATTTTGATTCGTGCCTTCTCCAATCAAAAAGCAGCAGATATTATAAATGCCGATACTGATTTTATTGATGAAATTGGTTTAAAAGAACATCTATCGGCAACTCGTGCAAATGGTTTGGTATCTATGATTAAAAACATCAAAATGTACGCTCTGGCGTTTAATGCAAAAAATAACTAAATTTCTTTTTTAAACCATATTAGTTATATAAGTTCATATAAAAGAATCTTATAATTTATTCTGTAAAAAAGTAAGTTTTATCTTATTTTAATTGTTATTATTGCTCAAAAAAATAAATGATAACAAAGAAATATTTAACTGATTTAATATACCAAGTTAATGGAGCAGCGATTGAAGTTCATAAAAATATTGGGCCAGGACTTTTAGAAAGTATCTATCATAAATGTATGATTAAAGAATTGTCTTTGAGAGGTATTGATTTTCGATCAGAATTAATAATACCAATTGAATACAAAGGATTAGAATTAGAATCAGATTTAAGATGTGATTTATTCATTGACGATTGCTTGGTTTTAGAACTCAAATCAGTTGATAAAATCATACCAATTCATGTTGCAAAACTAATGTCTTATATGAAACTTTTGAAATCCCCAATTGGATTAATGATAAACTTCAATGTAACAAATATTTATCACGAAGGTCAAAAAACATATGTCAACGAATTATATCGCTGGCTGGAAGATTAAAAAAAGAAAATAAAAACATCTATATTTTAATATAAGCGTCTAGTTTTAAATGAACTTATATAACTTATATGGTGAGAAAAACAAAAAACAAAAAAATGGAACAAGAAATAGACACAAACGAATTAGGAGAATCAATTGTAAAAGTTTTAAAAGGCATTTATGATCCTGAGATTCCTGTTGATATTTACGAATTAGGATTAATTTACGATGTAATGGTGAATACAGATTACGAAGTAAAAATCTTGATGACGTTAACATCTCCAAACTGCCCGGTTGCCGAAAGTTTACCGAGAGAAGTCGAAGAAAAAGTAAAAACGATCGAAAACATTAAAGATGTTGATGTTGAAATTACTTTTGATCCGCCTTGGAGCAAAGATTTAATGAGCGAAGAAGCAAAATTAGAATTAGGAATGCTTTAATAAAAATTTGTTTCAGGTTTCAAATTTCAAGTTCACGCAACCTGAAATTTGAAACCTGAAACTAACTTTTCATATGGAAGAAATTATCAATAAAGTCGCTAATAGCGCTTTGGAAGTTTTTGATCTTGAGGATTATTATCCAAAAGGACATCGTGTGCAAATCGATATTTCACAATGGCTTTTAGAAGGTTTTTTATTGAAAGAAAAAGACTTTAGAGAGCATTTAAAAAATCATGATTGGTCGCAATATCAGGATCAATACGTTGCTGTTCATTGCAGTACAGATGCTATTATTCCAGCTTGGGCTTTAATTTTAGTGGCGGTACAATTGGCTCCTTATGCCAAAAAAGTAGTTAACGGAACTATCGAAGATCTTGACGGAAGTTTATACGAAGAAATTTTACCTACAATAGATTATTCGGCATACAAAAACAAGCCTGTAATCGTAAAAGGCTGTTCCAGAAAACCTGTTCCTATGCGTGCTTATATTTTGGCAACTACATATTTGCAGCCATTTGCCAGAAGTATTATGTACGGAGAAGCATGTTCTGCGGTACCTTTGTACAAAGAATCTAAGAAATAACTTTCTTTTCTACTTAATATATCCTTAACTTTTCTACGGTTTTTAGTATATTTGTTAATATACACTTAAACTAGATACGATGAGAAAGATAACGTTATTAGCCTTCATTTTATTAAACTTTACTTTTGCTCAGGCCCAAAATACTGAAAAGGAATTAATTCAAAATACCGAAAAAGCAGTAAAAAAAATAAATGATACAATTGAAGGTGAAGGTTGGAAAACCAAAGGAACTGTATCGCTTTTATTAAATCAATCAAGTTTTAATAACTGGATAGCCGGAGGCGAAGACAGTTTCTCAGGAACTCTTGGAATCAACTACGATTTCAACTACAAAAAAGATGATTTAACCTGGGACAACAAAATATTAGCTTCATACGGACTTCTGCAAACCAGAAATGCTGATTTCGAAAAAAAAACAGATGACCGCTTAGAAATAAATTCAATTGTTGGTAAAAAAGCCCTTGGTCAATGGTATTATTCTTATTTTCTGAATTTTAGAACGCAATTTACCACAGGATATATTTATGGTCAGGATGAAAACGGTAAAGAAATAAGAACCGAAAGCACCAAATTTATGTCTCCTGGTTATCTTACAACAGGTCCCGGTATTTACTGGACAAAAGATGCTAACTTAAAAATAAATTTTGCCCCGTTAACATCAAAATTCACCTTTGTAGACGGTGCTTACACATCCGGAATTGATCAGAAAACTGGTTTGCCATATGTTGACGGAGATTATTTTGGAGTTGATGCCAATAAAACTATGCGTTACGAATTAGGTTTCTATTCTTCCCTTTATTATAAATTGGCAATCATGACGAATGTAACTGCCGAAAACACTTTAAACTTATATTCAAATTATCTTGAAGATCCACAAAATGTAGATATTGATTACTCATTAAATATTGTCATGAAAGTCAATAAATATTTATCGGCTAATTTATCATTTCAGGCTATTTATGATGATAATGCCTTTCAGGGTTTCCAAACGAGAGAAGTATTTGGTTTAGGAATTAATTTTGGATTTTAATATATAAAACCAACTTTACCGCAAAGAGCGCAAAGTTTTTTTTAAAAGTTCAGTTTATATACTAAAAAAGTTCGCAAAGCTATATATTGATTTAGCTTTGCGAACTTTATGTTTTATGATATCTATAATATAAAATCTTTGCGCTCTTTGCGGTAAAAAAATTTATTTATTCTTCATCTTGTTCTTGTTCTTCTTTTTCGATTGCATCTTTATAATCCGGATACAAGAACTTATTATAAGGGAATCTCGTAATATGAATCTGGCGAACAGCTTCGTAAACGCGTTCTCTAAATTCCTCAAAATTCTCTTTATTAGTAGCCGAAATAAACAAGGCATTATCTTCACCTAAACGATGCATCCATGTTGCTTTCCATTCGTCGAGCGTGTAATGTCTTGGAGTTTTCTCCGTCATTAAATCATCCTCATCAATCGTCAAATGTTTATAAGCATCAATTTTATTAAAAACCATAATAACAGGTTTTTCATGAGCTTTAATATCCTGCAAAGTCTGGTTTACAGATTCGATATGATCCTCAAAATCGGGATGTGAAATATCTACAATGTGCAACAACAAATCGGCTTCGCGAACCTCATCAAGTGTACTTTTAAAAGAATCAACCAATTGTGTTGGTAATTTTCTAATAAATCCAACCGTATCTGACAATAAGAATGGTAAGTTTTTAATCACCACTTTTCGAACTGTTGTATCAAGAGTTGCAAATAATTTATTCTCAACAAAAACATCGCTTTTACCAATCGCATTCATCAAAGTCGATTTTCCAACATTGGTATAACCAACCAGAGCCACACGCACCATCGCACCGCGATTACTACGCTGAACCCCCATTTGTTTATCGATTGTTTTGATTTTTTCCTTCAACAACGAAATCCTGTCACGTACAATACGTCTATCCGTTTCAATCTCCGTTTCACCGGGACCACGCATACCAATACCTCCTTTTTGACGCTCAAGGTGTGTCCATAAACCGGAAAGTCTTGGTAATAAATAAATACATTGTGCCAATTCTACCTGTGTTCTTGCGTAAGAGCTTTCGGCTCTTTGCGCAAAAATATCCAGAATCAAATTGGTTCTGTCTAAGATTTTACAATCAATAATTTTGGAAATATTCTTTTGTTGAGATGGCGATAATTCATCATCAAAAATTAGAGTCGATATGTCGTTTTCTTTTATGAAAAGATTGATTTCTTCAATTTTACCCGTACCCATAAAAGTCTTAGGATTCGGGCGTTCCATTTTTTGCGAAAAACGTTTTATAACTTCACCACCAGCGGTAAATGTCAAAAACTCTAATTCGTCAAGATATTCGTTTAGTTTTTCTTCACTTTGATTTTGAGTAACAATACCTACAATGGCTGTTCTTTCAAAATTTATAACTTCTTTTTCTAACATAGCTTTGAATAAGGTGCAAATTTAATGATTTGTAAGCTACTAACGCTTATAGAATTCTGTTTTTAAGTTCTATTTAAGAATTTGACTTTTTATAAAAAATAAAACCATTTAGAAATTAAGATTCATAAAGAGTTTATTCTAAATGAAACTTAACTTTTAAATGGTTAAAAGTCTATTTTAAAAGTCTGTTTATTCGTAAATAAAAGTCTTTTCTGTCTTTACAATTCCGTTCTCTTCAAGTTGAGAACAAGAGATTGGAAAATTTAATTTATTGTATTTGTATTTTTTGCTTACACCAACCAAAACTGTCGATGAAGGACTAAAATTTGTCTCGTTATTGTATGAAATTGATTCAAAAGCAAATTCTTCTTCGTGATAAGAAATCATTGGAACAATTACTTTGTAATTATCGCCAAATAAATTCTGAACGATTAAGGCATCTACAGATTTTTTGTCATCAAAAGTAAATGTTTTAGATATTTTATCTCCAACCAAACCTCTGTGTCTTACAACATTATCATTGGTGTAAGCATATTCGATTTTACCAATAATCGCCTTATTTCTATCACGAGAAGTACGTCTTACTATAATTCCGTTTTCAACAATATATTCAATGTCTTCAAGAATATTCTGGTGATTTGTGCTTTTTTTAGTAATTACTTTTATTCTTGCTCCTTCATAAGTAAAAGTTACAGTCTTTGTAATATAATCACTGCCTTCCTGATATTTTTTTACAAATTTTGTAATGTTGTTATCAGCATTATAGGTATAATTTACAACTTCTTTCCAATCGCTTCCTACTTTGTCTTTTACTGTCATATCCAACAATCCTTTTGGGTTATAAAAGAAATGCTGCACAACATCTGAAGTAGTAATTGTTTGAATTTTACCATCTTTAAAAACGACTGTTTTGTTTACAATTTCACCGTCTTTAAAGTTTTGGTAATTTGTTTTTACAATGTTAATCTGTTTTAATTGAACAGGTTTGTCCTGATCCTGACTTTGCACTAAGCATGGAAAAACCATCATTATGATGGCAATAAAATAGGTTTTCATAGTATTTGTATCAATTTGGGATGACCAAAATACAAAATTCTATCAAATTTTAACAGTTTGTAGTTTAAAAACTATACTTTTTTACCAAATCAACTAGAAATCAGTCAATTAATTTCACTATTAAAAAACTTATTCTTCCTTTTCTCCAAAAATCTTAACATCATCCACCATAAAAGCACCATTAAGCGTTTTGTCTTTACCAGAACCAATGTATTTAAAAGCAATATGAATATTTCCCGAATAAGCAGATAAATCAATTCCTCCTGAACTCATAAATTCACGAGCCGGCGATGACAACGAAGGAAATCTGGCTTCTAATTTTGTCCATTTTGCTTTGCTAATACTTGATCCGTCAAAATTGGTTGACACATAAACTTCTAAAGAGTTCAAAGGTGAATCTACTTTTAAATCATGTTGAGCACTTCTAAAAGATAAGACTGCATTTTTATAACCTTTCATATTAATTTTAGGAGAAACAAGCCATGCAATATTTTCTGCAGCAGTTGTACTTGTGGTATTAAACTCGGCATATCCATTACCGGCATACAGCATACTTTTCCACAACTTTGATGCTTTTTCTACAATATTGCTCCAACCTGCAAGAGCAAAATTGACATTGTTTTTTACAGATTGGAAATCTTCTGAAAAGAACGGAACGCTTCTCTTTCCTGTCATTACAACATCAGTTGCGAATCTGGGCATTAACTGATAATCTGAACCAAATTTTGTCAATATACCACGAACTTTTCCACTTCCATCGGGCACAATATTACTGGCGAAATTGGCATAACTGCTAGTTCTAAAGATAAGCTGATTTCCTGTTTTATCACTTAAATTCCAGTTAGTAGCACCGCCTACATTATTCGATTCCTCAAAATAATGTCTGCCAATTGCGGCTTCTGCAAACTGAACATCTTTTAACTCTATTAATGTATTTAATCTGCTCTCATTTATTGCTTCTTCTATCGAAATTTGCTGTACTAACTGATCTTCTTCAATAACGTTACAGGAAGCATTCAGAACATTTTTATAATCATTTTGCGAAATTCTTCCAATCGTTGGGTCGCCTGCGTTACTTACGTATAAACTTCCAATACGCAACGCACCATAATACGAATCTGTAAATTGATCTTTAAGCTTTATGTAAACTTTATTTCCGATGCGAAAATCTATGTAAGTGTTTGTTACATCAACGGGCGTACTAAATCCTATTGCCGGTATTTTGTCAGTAGCTAATGTTTGAAAGGAAATTGTTTTAAAAAAATTCCCACCTTCATCACTTGATACAACGTAAGCCTCAATCACATCATCATAACTATATACTTTAGGAGTTGAACCAGAAATGTTTTTAACCTTTTCAACTGTTTGATTTATTGTTATATCCGGCTGTGTGCAACCTAATTTAGGGATTTCTACCTCACTGCTACAAGAACAAAAAATGAGGAAAAATGATGCGAAAAATGAATTTAAAAATCTGTTTTTCATAAAGAATCTGTTTTTTAAGTTTTATAAATTGATGGCAAGATTGACAAAATATGTTCTTCCATATCCATAATAATATTTAGGTCCAAACGATGGTGTTCCGCTTGAAATATCCTGATTAAGGGCTCTGAAATTGGCATTTCGGGCTTGCTCAAAACCTCCTGTTTTATAAGTGCAATCAAGAACATTATTCACGCTAATAAAAAGTCCGATATTTTTCCCATAAATACGCCAGGATTTACCTCCTGATATATTGAGTAATGAAATGGGGTCAAATTTTTCTTGTTTCAATAATTGTGATGCCCGCTCTTCTGTTGCTTCAGGAAAAACAAGTCCGCTTATTGAGTTTTTATAAAACCTGGCTGTTCTGGCAATTGGCGAAACATCAATATAGCTTTCTGTTAAATAGTTAATATTCGCTGCAAGCCACCAAAATTTAGGATCACGATATTCTAATCCTAATGAATAAGCTTGTTGAGGCATTCCGGATTGTTTATAATTTTTAAGATATGATTCTCCAAAATCAAAAGCTTGCAAATCTCCTTTCGCTGCATTTGCATCATTTGTTATCGAAACATTCGGGTTACTTACGTAAGTGTAATTGCCGTAACCTGCTGATAAAGTTGTTTTTAATGTTGATGAAATTTGATATTCAAAACTCAGTTCCAATCCAATGTTCTTCTTATCAAGCCCCGTCAATGTCTGACTCACAAAAGCATCTGTATTATTATAGCTTGCACCTCTGTCAAAAATCCCTTCGGCATAAAAAAAGGAAGTTTTCGCTGTGTTTTCTATTAAAGTGTAATACGCTGTAATTCTTGTTTTAAGTTTAGGTGAGCGAAAAACATAATTCCCTTCAACACTACTTATGTTTTCATTTTCAATACCTGCAACAATTGAATTATTTAAACGAGAATTTGAGAATGTATTTCGAATTGAAGGAGCTCTTGTAAGATGCATTCCGTTAAAAAACAACCATTGTTTTCCCGAAATTTTATACGTTAATCCGCCTTTGAAACCAAAATTCTCAAAATTCACTTTTTCACTTTTTCCAAGAGAAGTAGTTGGATAAATTCCGTTTTGGTACAATCCTTCTCTTTGATAATCTGAAACAGAATAAGATTGTGCCAAATAGAAATCAATTTTTTTGTAGTTGAATTTAAACTGTGTAAAAGCTTCAATTGTTGTTGCCAGAAAATTATAGTTATAGCCATATGTATCACCTTCTTTTACCCGACGATTTGGATTCTGTAAATCTGATTGTGCTTCATTTCCAGTATAAAAAGCATCAATATCTTCAAAATATTGCCCTCCGAGTAAATCTAAAAGATATTGAAATTGATGTGATTTTAAATTCCTAAATGTGATTCCACCATCAAAAGCACTGTTTTCTGTAAGTTGAATATTCAGGTTTGTATTGGCTGCAAATGTTTTATCATCCGTTCGGTCTTCATATAAAACGTAATGACTTTGTCCGGATTCATAACCTGTAATTATTCCTTCTGAGTTTTTTATTGATTTCTGATTGGCACGATACAGTTCGTCCCAATTGATTTGAGAATTCTGTAAAAATATAGTTCTGCTTTTTTCGGCATTTTCATAATCCGGAGTAAATTCTCCCGAAAACTCGCCATTATCTTTTGCGTAAAGTGAAGTATAATAACTAGGTAATTTTCGATAATAAACAGGATCGGGACTATTTGTATTTTGATAATCAATTGTACTGTTCCCTACTTTTCCAAACTGATACATCACAGCTGAGTTCAAATTTGTTTTTTCATTTATTTTATAATAATGATTAAGCATCAACAATGGTTCTTCGATCTTCTTAATTCTTGCATTGCGTTTCTCTCCATTCTGAAAACCCCAATACGAATTATATTTTTCGTTTGTCAATTGTGTAACTTCATTAGTATTGGCTGAGTTTTTTCCGCGCGAACCCGGCGTATAAAATCCGGTGAAGTTTAGAGAGTGTTTATTGTTTAACTTCTTTTCGACACTTATAAAAAAAGATTCTGCATCAAAATTAGTTCCGTCAAAATAGCCTTCATTTCCAATACGTTTTCCTGCAGAAATAGCAAAAGCCCAACCGTGAGAATTCATTCCCGATGCATAAGTACCAATGGCCCGCCAATTATAACTTGTATTGCTTCCTGAAAACGAAAGTCGGCCCCCTTTTCTGTATAATGAAGCTCTTGTCGAAATTTGTTGAGTTCCTAATATTCCGCCAAAAGTATAATCTGATGAAGCAGCTCCTATTGAAAATTCCTGATTTCGAAGTACGTCGTTCAAGCCTCCCCAATTGCTCCATTGTGGCCTGCCATCATATAATTTATTCATGGTCATTCCGTTAAGCATCATGGTTCCGTTTTCGCTATCGAGACCACGAATCCTGAATCGGGCCTGACCCCAACTGAAAGCAGAAGCCTGCATAAAAGCATCTTTCGAAGATTGTAAAAGGCCCGAAGTCATTTCAGAAGAACTATTGTCATCAGACAAATCACTTTCTAATAAGGTGATTAATGTTCCCGGAATTTCATCAGAAAAACTTTCTTCCATCTGCAATGTTCCCAGATTAACTATTCCCAGATTTGAGCTAACTTTTAGAAGCAAATCTTTATAACCCTGACTACGTAATAAAAGCAATTGCTGCCCTTGCAGTGCCACATGTAATTCGAATTTTCCGTTTGGTTTTGTAAGTTCTGTAATAGAAGAATTTTGAATGCTTACAATAACATTTGAAAGTGGATCTTGCGTTTTAGCATCAAGTACTAATCCGGAAATAACTGTTTCCTGTTGTGCAAAAACCAGACTGAAAGGCAATAAAATAAAAAAGATTAAGTACTTTTTCCTCATGAAAAACCAATTTATTTGAATAAATATTTTTTGAACGAAAATGAATTTGGTGAAAATTCATTTCAATTCCTCATTCAAAGAATAAAATTGATTTTTGGGATAGAGTCTGAAAATTCAAATGTAAAACAAAAAACAATAAATAAGTTATTTCTTGTTAATTATTTTTAAACAAGTAAACTACTTCTCGAAAATTAGTAGAGTAGCAAGTTTTTTTTAAGATAAAACAAAAACTTTGAATTACTCATTACCAGTGACTTTTACCCCGAGGTTTAGCAGATGGAATTTAAAAATTTGAATTTATTTTGAAATCGTTGTAACCTTAATTTAAAACCTGTCGTCATATGGGTATCAATCAATTATAAAAACATAAAAATTATGGGACCACAAGTATTAATACCAGTTAGTCTTTTTGCGATGATCTTTGGGATTGTCTATCTTTTTTTCTCAACCAGAAACAGAGAGCGTATGGCGCTTATAGAAAAAGGGGTCGATGCCAGTATCTTTTTGAAGGGGGCTGGAAAAGGAGGTTCTGCGTGGAAAGTTTTTGTTGTGAATTTAGCTTTTTTATTAATAGGAAGCGGCGTTGGAATTTTCCTTGCCTTATTAATTACAACTTACACTTCATTAGATGACGACGCTGTTTATCCTTCAATCATTTTTATCATGGCCGGAGTTGGCTTATTGTCAGGATTTAAAACCGCCAAAGATTTAGATAAAGAATAAAGATATTTTTTAAGTTAGTAGTTTGAATAACGTATCAGGAAATGATTTTCCCGATACGTTATTTTTATTCCATTTTTGAACCTATGTTTTCGTAATATTCATCAATAGAAAGTTTGGGCTGCATTGATGCCATAACAGCCAATTGATCGCAACGTTCGTTTTGAGGGTGATTGTTGTGGCCTTTAATCCATTTAAAATCGACTTGGTGTTTTCGGTACACAATTAAAAAACGTTTCCATAAATCGGGGTTTTTTCTGCCGGCAAATTTCTTTTTCTCCCAGCCTAATACCCAGTTTTTCAAAACAGAATCAACTACGTATTTAGAATCTGAAATAACCAAAACCTTCATATTTGGGTTTTTCAATTTTTCCAGACCAACAATTACGGCCAAAAGCTCCATTCTGTTATTAGTTGTCAAACGAAAACCTTCGTAAAATTCTTTTTTATGTGGTGTTCCAACCAATTCCATCACAACGCCGTAACCACCGTTTCCGGGATTTCCTTTTGCGGCGCCATCAGTATATATATGTACTTCGTGATCCATTTATTTAGATTGTAGATTTTTGAATTCAGATTTTAGATTTTTCAACTTATCCAAAATTGAAATTTATTTTTCCAATATAGTCTGAATAATCTCTGGAAAATACTTTTGTTCCAATTCGTGAATCTTTTCAGCCACCGTTTCTGGGGTGTCATCTTCTGTTAGAACTACATTTTTCTGAAAAATAATACCGCCTTCATCATAATTTTCATTTACATAATGAATAGAGATTCCGGTTTCTTTTTCTTTATTATTAATTATAGCTCTGTGTATGTGCATTCCATACATTCCCTTACCTCCATAATTAGGTAAAAGCGCGGGATGTATGTTTATAATTTTGTTTGGATATTGTTCAATTATGTTTTCGGGGAACTTGAGTAAAAAGCCAGCCAAAACTATCAGATCCGGATCGATTTTTTGTATTTTTTGTAGTACGTTTCGTTCCAAAAGTTCGTTTTTTGAGAAGATTTCGACAGGAATTTGATGATTTTTTGCTCTTTCGATGACTTTTGCCGCAGCATTATTGGTAAATACAGAAACAACTTTTGCAATTTTAGTTTTTGAAAAATACTTTATAATATTTTCTGCATTAGTTCCTGATCCTGAGGCAAAAACAACAATTTTTTTCATAATATGATTTATTTTGAGAATGCAAAAAACGGAATAAAAATCGAAAATAAATAGTATTAAAAGGGCTTTCTTGAAATTAATTTTATAAATTAGTATCACATTTATAAACTAAATAGTTGTTTTAAAATAAAGTTTTTTATTTTTGCCAACAAATTAAATTCTAAAATTAAAGATTATGTCAGACATTGCATCAAGAGTAAAAGCGATTATCGTAGACAAATTAGGTGTTGACGAAAACGAAGTTGTAACAGAAGCAAGCTTCACTAATGATTTAGGAGCTGACTCATTAGACACTGTTGAGCTTATTATGGAATTCGAAAAAGAATTTGATATTCAAATTCCAGACGATCAAGCAGAAAACATTGCTACTGTTGGTCAAGCTATTTCTTATATCGAGGAAGCTAAAAAATAATAATACTGCACCCGGTTTCTAAAAATACCAATTTTTGAAATTCCAAATTCCAATTGGAATTTGACTTTTGATTTTTGAAATTTCTAAGGATCGGGTGTTATTATTTTTTTTAAAATTTAAATTTCGATTGATTTTCAATCAAAAAGATATATTTATATTGTAATTCCCATGGCTCTTAAGTAACAATACAATTAAGAAAGCGTGGGTTTTATTTGTTTAAAGTACAAAATACATATTTATGACGTTAAAGCGAGTTGTTGTAACAGGATTAGGTGCTCTTACTCCGATCGGGAATAATATCCAGGATTACTGGGAGGCACTTGTGAATGGAGTTAGCGGAGCCGCTCCTATCACGTATTATGATACAGAGAAGCATAAAACGAAATTTGCCTGCGAAGTAAAAAACTTCAACATTGAAGATTACATGGATCGCAAGGAATCTCGTAGATTAGATAAATTCGCTCAATATGCAGTTGCTGCAAGTGATGAAGCTATTAAAGATGCCGGACTTACTAATGATAATGTCGACAAAACAAGAGTTGGTGTTATCTGGGGAGCAGGAATTGGAGGTTTAGAAACTTTTCAGGAAGAAGTTATTTATTATGCTAAAGGAGACGGAACACCAAAATTCAATCCGTTTTTTATCCCTAAAATGATTGCCGATATTGCACCAGCACACATTTCGATGCGTAATGGTTATATGGGTCCAAATTATACTACTGTTTCTGCATGTGCATCTTCTGCAAATGCTTTAATTGATGCTTTCAACTACATTCGTTTAGGAATGTGTGATGTAATTGTATCTGGTGGTTCAGAAGCTGCTATTACTATTGCAGGCATGGGAGGTTTTAACTCTATGCATGCTTTATCAACAAGAAACGAAAGTCCGGAAACAGCTTCGAGACCTTTTGATGCAACCAGAGATGGTTTTGTGTTAGGAGAAGGAGCAGGAGCTTTGGTTCTTGAAGAATATGAACATGCTAAAGCCAGAGGCGCAAAAATTTATTGCGAAGTTGGCGGAGGCGGAATGTCATCTGATGCTTACCATTTAACAGCTCCACATCCGGAAGGAATTGGAGTTATTGCAGTAATGAAAAATACATTAAGAGATGCTGGAATGAATCCTGAAGATGTTGATCACATCAATACTCATGGAACTTCTACTCCATTAGGAGATGTTGCCGAATTAAAAGCAATCAGCGCTGTTTTTGGTGATCATGCAAAAAATATCAATATCAACTCAACAAAATCGATGACAGGACACTTACTTGGTGCTGCCGGAGCTATTGAAGCTATTGCTTCTATTTTAGCAATGCAACACAGCCTAGTTCCTCCAACGATTAACCATACGGTTGTTGACGAAAACATTGATCCTGCCTTAAACCTTACTCTTAACAAACCTCAAAAAAGAGAGGTAAATGTTGCCATGAGTAATACGTTTGGTTTTGGTGGACACAATGCTTGTGTATTGTTTAAAAAATTAGTTGACTAGTTTTGTCTATGAATATTATCAAAAAAATATTTTCAAAATCCCGTTCTCAAGAAGACGGGATTTTTTTTGACACTATTCAGAAAATACTTGGTTTTCAGCCTGTTTCCATTGATTTTTATAAGAAAGCGTTTACGCATCGCTCTTCAAACAAATTGGATGAGCAAGGAAATGCGATAAATTATGAAAGACTAGAATTTTTAGGTGATGCCATGTTAAGTGCCGTGATTGCTGCACATTTGTTTAACAAAGCACCAAATGGAGATGAAGGCTATTTAACCAAAATGCGTTCTAAAATTGTAAGTCGTGAGCATTTGAATGAATTAGGTAAAGACTTAAATCTGGTTCGGTTTGTAGAGAGCAAAGTACCAGTACAGCATTTTGGAGAAAATATTCATGGTAATATTTTTGAATCACTTGTTGGTGCTATCTACTTAGACCGCGGTTATGCGTTTTGCGAAAAGTTTATCCAAAAAAGAGTCATTACACCTTATGTTGACATCGCAAGACTTGAAGGAAAAGTAATTAGTTATAAAAGTTTGGTTATCGAATGGTGTCAGAAAGAAAAGAGAATCTTTCATTATGACATTTTTGAAGATAATGGTATAGACGGACAACGCTTATTTGGTGTAAAATTAAGTATAGACGATAAAGTAATTGCTAGAGCAAGAGCTACTTCAAAAAAGAAGGCTGAAGAAAAGGCATCGCAAAGAGCTTATTTTGCTTTTCAGGAAAAAATAGATAAGAAATAACCACAAAAATGCTTTAACTTTCTTAAAGCTATAACGTTTTCGTTTATAAATTAACAAAAACAACCGCGTCTTAACTATTGATGCTCCAATAGAAATAGTATATTTACACCTAGATTTTTCATGATATGGCAATTCATAGATTGGATTTAGACGAATTTGACGAAATTGATTATTATTTAATGGCAATTCATACTTCGATAGAAGATTATAGATTAGCCTATTTTATCAATAAAAAACTTCCGATCAACTTAAGTAAGAGCAAAAACGAGATCCATGCTCAAACTAAGGAAGGTGAGGCAAATTTTTCTAGGTTTTATTATTATGATTCTGAGAAAGCCGTTACATGGAATCTGATTCAGAATAAAAATGAAATCATTTCAGTGAGTACAAATGATTTCCAGAATTTGTTTTCCAATGAAACAAGTGAGGTTTCAACAACAATTCATTTACTTCCTGAATTTAAAAAGGTGGATTTTTTCCTGAAAATAGAGAATAGTGAAGAGGCTATTGATTTTTCAGAAATTCAACAACAATTAAATACCATCGAGAGCATCGCAGCTATTTATGTTGTTGATACCAATAAAATAAAATCAAAGAACAATTTAATTTTTTAAAAAAAATGCTAACAAACAAAAAAACTAAAATTGTAGCTACACTTGGGCCTGCATGTAGTACGAGAGAGATTATCAAGGATATGATCGAAGCAGGGGTTAATGTGTTTAGAATCAATTTTTCGCATGCAGATTACGAAGGAGTAAAAGACAAAATTAATATCATTAGAGGCTTAAACGACGAGTTTGGTTATACAACTGCAATCCTTGGAGATTTGCAGGGACCAAAACTTAGAGTTGGTGTAATGGAAGAAGGAACTGTTGTACACGATGGTGATTTAATTACTTTTACAACTGCAGAAGATATTTTAGGAACAGCACAAAAAGTGTTCATGAAATACCAAAACTTTCCAAATGATGTGAATCCTGGAGAGCGTATTTTGCTTGATGACGGAAAACTTATTTTTGAAATTATTTCTACGGATAAAAAAACTGAAGTTGTTGCTAAAGTAATTCAGGGTGGAGAATTAAAATCTAAAAAAGGAGTTAATTTACCAAACACTAAAATCTCTTTACCGGCTTTAACTGAAAAAGATATTGCAGATGCTATTTTTGCTATTGAACAAAAAGTAGACTGGATCGCACTTTCGTTTGTAAAAACACCTCGTGATTTACAAGATTTACAAGAATTAATTGCTAAGCATTCTGAGTACAAAATTCCAATTGTTGCAAAAATTGAAATGCCGGAAGCACTTGAAAATATAGATAAAATTATTGCTTATTGTGATGGCCTTATGGTTGCCCGTGGAGATTTAGGAGTTGAACTTCCTGCACACGAAGTTCCATTGGTACAAAAAGATTTGATTCGCAGAGCAAAAACGGCTAGAATTCCTGTTATCGTTGCTACTCAAATGATGGAGACAATGATTACAAGTTTAACGCCAACAAGAGCAGAAGTAAATGACGTTGCTAACTCAGTAATGGATGGAGCAGATGCTGTAATGTTGTCTGGAGAAACTGCTACAGGAAATTATCCTGTACAAGTAATTCAAAAAATGACTCAAATTTGTGAGGCAGTTGAAGATTCTCCACTTATTCAGGTTCCGCAAAACACACCGCAAATTAAAACAAAACGTTTTGTTACTAAAACAGTTTGTCATCAGGCAGCTTTATTGGCAAATGAAATCAAAGCAAAAGCAATTTGTACTTTAACAAATAGTGGTTATACAGCTTTCCAGATTTCAGCGTGGAGACCATCAGCACATATTTTAGTATTTACTTCAAACAAAAGAATCTTAACACAATTGAATTTATTATGGGGAGTAAAATCATACTTCTACGATAAAGACGAAAGTACAGATGATACTGTAACTGATGTTAACGAAATTGCAGTTCAAAAAGGATACGCTTCAAAAGGGGATTATTTAATTAACCTTGCAGCAATGCCAATTAAAGATAAAGGAATGGTTAACACCATGAGAGTTTCTGAAATAGAATAATTTTCGTTTTGAAAATAAAATAAAAGCCATCAATTTTGATGGCTTTTTTGCGTTAAATACTTTTTTATTTTTTAAAATCAAAACACTATATCACAATCTGAATTTATAGATATAGTCTTCCGATTAATAAAGTGTTTTTTCTACTCTTTTTTGCTTTGTCCCCTTTTTATTTTTACAGAATGTGAAAATGCAACTAAATAAAGCATTTATGTCGTTTCATTTTATAAAATGAAACAACCTGAACCTCTTTCGATACAATTTTTCGGTTTTTTATTAATTAATTTTGAGATACTTAAAAAAAAGTTAAGAAATTTCTTGTTCAATTTTTCGAAATAATATGTAAATAATCAATCTGTATTTCACTAAACAAGAACACATTTTTTTTAGCATTACTTAAGAAATTATTCTCTGATTTACACATTACCATATATACAAAAAGATTATTAATAAATTTTTATTACCATGAAACAAATAAATTTTAAATGGAGATTTAAGAATGCAATGTTATTTGCATTAATATGTTTTTCAGTAGTTGAAATTCAGGCGCAGAATTCAAAAAAGCCCAATATCCTAATACTTTGGGGAGATGACATTGGAACCACTAATATAAGTGCTTACAGTGATGGTATAATGGGATATACTACACCTAATATTGATCGTCTGGCAAACGAAGGATTACGTTTTTTACATTATTATGGAGAACAAAGCTGTACTGCCGGACGTGCTGCTTTATTAACAGGACAGCATGGTCTTCGTACCGGACTTACAAAGGTAGGTTTTCCGGGAGCACCTATGGGAATGAGCCAATTAGATCCATCTATTGGCGGAATTATGAAAAACTTAGGGTATGTTACAGGACAATTTGGTAAAAATCACGTAGGAGATCGTAACGAAAGCTTACCGACTGTAAATGGTTTTGACGAATTTTTCGGAAATCTGTATCACTTAAATGCCGAAGAAGAACCGGAATTGCCGGATTACCCTAAAGATGCTGAATATTTGAAAAGATTTGGACCTAGAGGAGTATTAAAATGTACTGCAACAAATGTTGATGATGCAACCACAGATCCTCGATTTGGAAGAGTTGGAAAACAAAGAATAGAAGATACGGGCCCTCTTACTAAAAAAAGAATGGAAACTGTAGATGATGAAACATCTGCAGCAGCAATCGATTTTATTAAAAGACAAACCGCTGCCGGGAAACCATTTTTCTGTTGGTTCAATGCTACACGTATGCACCTTCGTACACACGTTAGAGCAGAACATAGAGGAAAATATACTCATGGAGACAGTGAATATATTGATGGTATGATCGAGCACGATTTAACAATTGGAGATATCTTAAAAGCATTAGATGATTTAGGAATTGCTGATAATACGATTGTAGTTTATTCTACAGATAATGGTCCTCATATGAATACATGGCCTGATGGTGCGATGACGCCTTTTCGCTCAGAAAAAAATACTAACTGGGAAGGTGCGTACCGTGTTCCATGTTTAGTACGTTGGCCGGGAGTAATTAAACCGGGACAAGTTACAACTGAATTAATGTCTCACAATGACTGGATTCCAACTTTAGCATCAATTGCAGGTGAACCAGACTTAACTAATAAACTTTTAAAGGGTTACAGTGCAAACGGAAAAAATTACAAAGTGCATTTAGATGGCTTTGATCAAAGTAATTTTTTACGTGGCAAAACGCAAAAAAGTGCCAGAGATAAATTCTTTTATACAGATGATGATGGCTTATTGGTTGGTTTGAGAGAAGGTGATTATAAATATGTTTTTGCAGAACAACGTTTGGGAGGTACAATGGGAGTTTGGGCAGAACCTTTTACTAAACTGCGCCTACAAAAAATATTCAATTTGTACCAAGATCCTTTTGAAAGAGCCGATATCACTTCGAATAGTTTTTGGGAGTGGCAGTTGAATCACGTTCAGCTAATGTATGGCGCAATACAAGATGTAGTTGTATTTGCAGAAACATTTAAAGAA
This sequence comes from Flavobacterium sp. AK-345, assembly GCF_058310175.1. NCBI lineage: Bacteria > Pseudomonadati > Bacteroidota > Flavobacteriia > Flavobacteriales > Flavobacteriaceae > Flavobacterium > Flavobacterium sp. AK-345. Next base: position 63,284 of record NZ_JBZEER010000009.1, read on the forward strand.
TATCCGCCAAGATCAATTCCGCCAAGCTTCTCAGCTTATACAATTATGGAAGAGGCTATGAAAGATATTAAAGCACAGAAATATATTGAGAAAAATGTACTTCCTAAGTTAAAAGAGGATGAAGCAGCATCAAAAAAGAAATAATAATAACTTTAAAGAAACAGGATTTTAAATAGTCCTGTTTCTTTTCACTTAAATAGTATCATCATGTATAGAAATATATATATCGTGCCCCTATTTTTATTATTGCTTGTTTCTTGTAAAAAAACTGATACTGTTACAAGTGCTAATTCTAATGACAGTACAGCAGTAGTTGCAACTAGCAGCGATCCGCTACCAAGCTGGAATGACGGTACAATAAAAAAGGAAATTATAGCTTATGTTACAAAAGTAACTAAGGAAGGAAGCCCTGATTTTATTCCGAAAGAAAATAGAATCGCGACTTTTGACAATGACGGAACACTTTGGGCTGAAAAACCTTATGTTCAGGAATTATTTGCTTTTTACAGGGTAAAAAAAATGGTGGAAGCCAATCCGGCATTGGCTCAAAAACAACCTTTTAAGGCAGTGATTGAAAAAGACAAAACTTTCTTTGAAAAAGGAGGCGATAAAGCACTAATCGAATTAGTTGCTGCAACTCATACAGGCATGACCGAAGACGAGTTTGAAGCCGCGACAAAAGAGTTTTTTACAGGTGCCAAATATCCCGGTAAAAATGTTACCCTAAAACAAATCAGATACCAGCCTCAATTGGAGCTTTTGAATTATTTGCGTGCAAATGGCTTCAAGACTTTTATTGTAACAGGTGGAACGATCGAATTAGTAAGAGCGATTTCTGCTGATTTTTACGGAATCCCCAAAGAACAAGTTGTGGGTACTTCTTTCAAATACAAATTTGATGATGCCACAAACAACATTGTCAGAGAACCTGCTCTTGATCTTTTTGATGATAAGGTTGGCAAACCGGTTGGAATACAGCTTCATATTGGTCAAAGACCTGTTTTTGCTTGCGGTAATGAAGGTGGTGCCGGTGATCTTGCCATGTTAAGATATTCTCAGGGAAGCAAATATCCTTCCTTTCAAATGCTGGTAAATCATAACGATTCGATTAGAGAATATAGTTATCAGGAAAAAGATAACCTTTCCTTAAATACTGCTGCTAAATATAAATATCATGTCATCAGTATGAAAGACGATTGGAAAAAAGTATTTCCGGATAAATAAACTGATTTTAATATTGATAAGAATCTTCTAAAGAAAGAAAATCATGAAAAGCCCATTGTCTAATATTTCAAACAAATACCTGTACACTACATTTTGTTTTCTTTTAAGTTGTAGTGTTTTTGCGCAAGAAGAGAAAGCAGGAGCCAGTGCTCAGGAACTGGCAGATAAATTGGCCAATCCGGTGGCGAGTTTGATAAGTGTTCCTTTGCAGAATAATTTAACTTATGGAATCGGTGCTTACAATGGATCAAAATACCAAATAAATATACAGCCTGTAATTCCTTTTAAATTGAGCGATAATTTAAATTTAATTACACGATATATTCTTCCGGTGGTAGATCAGCAGGATGTTACCGGAGAAAACACACATGAGTTTGGTTTAAGCGACGCAACAGTTACAGCGTTTTTTGCTCCTAAAACTAAGGGAATTATTTTGGGAGTTGGTCCTGCTTTTTTGGTACCAACGGCTACAGATAAATTTCTGGGAACAGAAAAATTTGGAATCGGGCCAAGTGTTTTGGTCATGCATCAGGGAAAAGGACTTTCGATAGGTTTTATTGCAAATCAGATATGGTCAGTGGCAGGAAGTGAAGACAGAGCCGATTTTAATCAGTTTTATACACAGATATTCTTAACTCATAGTTACAAAAGCGGTGCAAGTTTGGGTATTACCTCAGAGATTACACAAAACTGGGAAGGAAATACAACACTTATAACGATTAGCCCAAATGTTGGAGCCATTACAAAATTAGGAGGCCAAACAATGCAATTTGCTGTTATGCCCTTAATACCAATTGTAGGCCATTCTAACATAAGACCTGATTGGGGATTGAGAGCCGTTGTGGCTTTTGTATTTCCGGGTTCGTAAAAAATTGACTTTAAGTTTTTCATCAAAAACAACACAAATGAAAAAACAAATTTTATCACTTGTATTGGTAAGCTGTTTAGCTGCATGCACTCAATCTACCAAAAAAAACGAAACTGCTATTGTTGCTGATACTAGTCAGACAACAACATTTAAGCCTGTAGATTTTGAGGAACAATTAATTTATAATCGTGCCGTTGAAGCTGTTATATGGGGAATGCCTGCGGTTAATTCTGAATTGATGCACGAAAGTCTTTTAAAAGTAAAAGGAGACTATAATCAGATTATTTACTGGTCAGGATTAATTAATTCTAAAAATCAGACACTAACACCAAATCCCGATGTCATTTATATAAATCCGTTATATGATACAAGAGAAGGTCCAGTAGTTCTGGAAATTCCCGCTGTAGATGGTGTTTCGTCTTTAACAGGCAGCTTAGATGATGGCTGGCAAACCGCTATAGAAGATATTGGTCCCGCTGGTGTAGACAAAGGCAAAGGTGGTAAATACCTCATTCTTCCTCCTAATTATAAAGATGCAGTGCCTTTTGGATATATCCCAATGCCATCTTCAACTTATACAGGTTTTGCAATACTTAGATCCAATCTTACAGATGGTAGTTCAAATGATATTAAGAGAGCAATTGAGTATGGAAAAAAAGTAAAAATATATCCTCTTTCCCAAGCCAATAATCCTCCACAAACCACATTTGTAGATTTGATTGATGCTTCATTTGGAAATACTATTCCGTATAATTTGCATTTTTTTGAAGTATTAAATCAGTTTATTCAACGAGAGCCTTGGTTACAAAGAGATTTAGTAATGATCGATCAGTTAAAGACAATTGGTATAGAAAAAGGAAAGACTTTTCAGGCTGATGCAAGAAGACAGGAAATTCTGAATGCAGCAATAAAAGACGCTCATAGCTGGATTGACAAGAGGTATGAAAAAATCTTTACACCTCCTTTTTATGAAGGTACAAATTGGGCACTTCCAGCGTCGCAAGATGTGGTCAAAGCTATTATGTCAAATTATCTTGCTCCTAATATTTACCCTGTTGATGAAAGAGCAATAAGTTATTCTATGGCATATTTTAGTGCAAAAAAGCTAGGTACAGGTCAGTTTTATTTAATGACTGTAAAAGATAAAAACGATCAGTCATTTGATGGTTCAAAATTATACAAAGTGCATTTACCTGCTAAAGTTCCTGTAAAATTATATTGGTCCATAACGGCTTATGATCGTGAAACACATGCCCTTATTTTAGATATGAAATATTCAAGCCGGGCATCTACCACCCCGGGATTAAAGAAAAATCCTGACGGTTCTGTTGATATTTATTTTGGAGCCAAAGTGCCTGAAGGAAAAGAATCCAATTGGGTTCCTACAGATCCTAAAAGAAAATTTGAATTATTAGCCCGCTTCTATGGGCCTGAAAAAGGATTTTTTGATAAAACATGGAAAATGGATGATGTTGAAGAAGTGAAATAAATTTAAAATCTCCGCATTTAATTATCTAGCATTATGAAAAACAAACATCTCTTAATTATCGTCTTTTCATCTCTTATTTTAAATTTTGGATGTAAAAAAGCAGAAACAGAAAATGTTGCTTCAACACAGGTTTCAACTTCTGGAACTGAAATAAAAATGGATGGAGAATTACCTTCAAAAGAATCTATTCCGAAATTATTTGACGAAATGGATTTTCAGCAGGCAACTCAATGTTATTTGTGGGGATTACCAATTGTGGCTTTCGCCGAATGGCAGCATATTCAATACAAAACCTTCAATGCAACAAGCAATGATCTTATTTTTTACAACACCTATAATGACCGTCTGGGGATTTTGACAGGAAATGCCACGACTCCTTATATCATTTCATTTATAGATCTTGCTGCCAATGGTCCAACTGTTATCGAAATGCCTGCGGGACATACCGCTGGAGGATTGGGAGATTTTTGGCAGCGTGAGCAGGCAGTTATTGGTGAGATGGGACCAGATAAAGGAAAGGGAGGGAAATATATTTTGGTACCGCCGACTATGAAAGACTTTAAACCAGCAGGATATTTTGTAGTTCCTTGTACGACGGTAAATATGTTTTTTGGTTTTAGAGCTTTAGATCCTGATCCAAAAGCAACTGAAACTTTGGTTAAGCAGGTAAAAATTTATCCTTATGATAAACGCGCCAATCCTTTGCCAACTAAAGTAGTTAGTCCGCCAGCAGGTAAAAAATGGTACGGAATTCAACCAACCGGAATTGCTTATTGGCAACGTCTTCATGCCATTTTACAAAATGAACCCGTAGAAGATCGCGACCGTTTTTTTATAGCCTGGCTTAGAAATCTGGGTATTGAAAAAGGAAAACCTTTTAATCCAGATGAGCGTCAAAAGAAAATTTTAATTGCTGCTGCTGAAAAAGGACAGCAAATGGCAATGGCAAATTCATTCGAAAAACGTTTTAAAGACGTGAAACACTGGCCAGACAAAAAATGGGATTACGTGATGATTATAAAAGATCCATCACAACATGCGGATAATTATGATGAATTTTTCGAAAGAACCTCCTATTTCTACGAAGCAGTTACGTATTCAAAAGCTATGATTACCAAAATTCCAAATGTGGGTCAGGCCTATTTAGGCTCTTATTTTGATAATACAGGAAACTGGCTTGATGGTGGAAAAAATTATACGTTGAATGTGCCGGCAAATCCTCCGGCTGTAAATTTCTGGTCGATTACGATTTATGATGTAGCGACACGCTGTCTGATTGATAATCCTCAAAAAAATGCCGATTTATCTTCCCGTAAGGATTTAATAAAAAATGCTGATGGTTCTGTCGATTTGTATTTCGGACCAAAAGCGCCAACCGGAAAAGATAAAAACTGGGTACAGACTTTACCAGGAAAACATTGGTTTACTTATATGCGTTTTTATGGACCAACTGCAGCTTATTTTGATAAAAGCTGGAAAATGGATGATATTAAGGAAGTAAAATAATAAAAACACCTTTTATGCCTGAAAAATTCGAAAATAAAATCGAGAATTTATTTGATCCCGTTGCTTCAAAAACAGAACGGTACGCAAAAGGCACAGCAATTAGAAAAGTTATAGCCCGAAACGCACATCAGGAATGGAAAGTATCTGAAAACAGAAAAAATCCGGTTGACATTCTTATTGAAACAAATATAGGAAGAGTCGAAAGTTTGCTACCGATACGATATAGCCGAATGATGGAATCGCCATTTTCATTTTTTCGGGGAGCAGCAGCAATTATGGCGTCAGATTTAGCGCAAACTCCCACCACAGGAATTCATTTACAGCTGTGTGGAGATTGTCATTTAATGAATTTTGGAGGATTTGCAACTCCTGAACGAAAATTGGTCTTTGATATAAATGATTTTGATGAAACATTTCCCGGACCGTGGGAATGGGATATAAAAAGACTCGCCACCAGTTTTGCAATTGCAGGAAGATGGAGAAAATTCTCGAATAAAAACTGCAAAGAATTTGCCTGGCATGTGGCCGATAGTTACAAAAGACATATGCTCGAATACAGTAAATTATCGGCACTTCAAATTTGGTATGCCGATATTGATCTGGCAGAACTTATTGAAAGAGGCGAAGATGAAGAAATAAAAGAATTTCAGCATAAGCGAATAAAAAAAGCGTCGGAGTATACAGCTCATGAAAAAGAATTTGCAAAAATGACTTATCAGGATGGATATCGTGCCAGAATAAAAGATGATCCGCCTTTGATTTTTCATCCAACAGGAGAAGAAGGAAAAAGAATTATCCGTGAAGTAGAAACCGCGCACAAAAAATATATGGAGTCATTACCAGATGATAAACAGGTTTTATTAAGCAGATATACACTGCATGACGTTGCAATGAAGGTGGTAGGTGTAGGAAGTGTAGGAACAGTTTGCGGCATAAGTTTATTAATGTCGGCAACGGGCGAACCCATTTTTTTGCAGTTTAAAGAAGCCAGACAAAGCGTATTAGAGCCAAATCTTAAAATCGAAAATAAGTATAAGCATCAGGGCGAACGAATTGTTATGGGGCAAAAACTAATGCAATCTGCATCGGATATGCTTTTAGGATGGACGCAGGATGATCAGAACAAGTTTTTTTATATCCGCCAGCTTCGGGACGCAAAGGTAAAACCGGTTCTCGAAATTATGAAAGCAAGAAATATGGCAGATTATGCAAAAGCATGTGGCTGGGCATTAGCAAGAGCGCATGCACGAACAGGTGATCCTTCTGTATTGTCCGGTTATATAGGAAACAGCAATGAATTTGCCAGTGCAATAGCAAAATTTTCTATTTCGTATGCAGATCAAAATGATGCCGATTATACCAAGATGCTGGAAGCAATAAAAGAGGGAAGATTACCAATTTCGACAGCAATATAATTTTATAAACAACAGAAATTATTAACAACAAGAAAACATTCGGCAACAAAAAAAGAAGTATTTTTATTACATATTGAATTAATTTGTTTAAGTTTATACTTAGAAAAAGTAATCGCTTATTTGTTGCCCAACGAATTTAAAAAAAAAGATTTATCTTTGACGTTCTGCAATTATTTGTTTTCTAGCTATTTACGCCACACTCACACCGTATAAACGCCCTTTCCTCATTCTTTCACAGTTTTGAAGCATTTTTTTTAAAATAATTAGAAGTTAAACTCAATTAATCATTAATTTAAATACTATAAGATGAAAAAGAAAATCACATCTATAAGAATAATCCCAATATTCTTTTTGGGCCTAATTTACAGTTGCTCACCAACCGTAAATGTTACATCAGATTATGACCACGCTGCCAATTTTAGCGAATATAAAACCTTTGCAGTTTATGATTTAAAAGCACAGGAAGGACAGGTTAACCAATTAAACGTAGACCGTGTTACAAAAGCCATTCGTTCTGAAATGATCGCCAAAGGCTTTACAGAAAGCAGTACTCCTGACTTAAAAGTAAATGCAGTTTCTATTTTAAAAAACAAACAATCTGTTACGGCAAACTCTGATTTTTATGGCTATGGCGGAATGTACCGTCCATACGGATACTGGGGCGGCGGAGCCATGATGGGCGGCGGTACCACAACATTTAATACTTACGATTATGTAGATGGCTCTCTGGTAATTGATATCGTCTCTACAAAAACACAAAAATTAGTTTGGCAGGGAATAGGAAATGCACAAATTGATAATAAACCAGACAATCCCGAAGAATTTATAGCGAGTTCTGTCAAAAAAATATTGGCAGGTTTCCCTCCTGGTTTAGCTAAAAAATAAACCTTTTCAGAGATTTGTTATATAGAGATTATACTTGCTTTAAGGCAGGTATAGTCTTTAACAAATAATCCATGTTGAAGCAATATTAATAATTGAAACTTAAACATATGGTTGATATCGTACTTTCACTTTTCTTTTTTATAGCGACACTGGTTGGTTTTGCTACCTCCTTTATGGTTCTGTTTTCACGAAAAAATTACTCAAAAAGTTTTTTTCTAGGACTGTTCTTGTTTAGCCTTGCTGTTGTCAGTGTTTATAATTTTTATTTATCAGCTACTATTTTTAAGCATTTCCCTGATCTTTTTATGATCACCAAATCTTTTATTTTTTTGGTGGCACCTTCTGCATTTCTTTATGTCAGAACAGTTTTGTTTTCGGGTAAAATATTTAAAAAATACGATTGGCTGCATTTTTTACCCTTTCTGCTTTATTTTGGTTTAACCATTTTTGTCTGGATTGGCAATTATGTTGATATTCATGTGGTTGATTATATTTCTGTAAAAGTACAGAACCCGTTTTCTATGTTAAGTCTCACAGTTTGGTTATTGTATGCTTTTTGCCAGACAATGATGATTTTAAATTATGATTTGAAAAAATTTAAAGAAAATCATTTCCAGCGTGTAAAAATATTAAGTTGGATAAGAGTTTATAATTTGATGATTTTGTTTTTGTTTTCTACCCTTTTTGTACATTATTTTTTGATGAATCAGGTTAATAATCTTGACTTTTCCTGTTATATATTAATTTCTGCAGTACTTGTTTTTACAGTAGGCTGGCTTTATTTCAAACCTCAGGTTTTTTACGATTTTAATAATGAAATAAGTGAAGAAACAAGTAATCAGTTTAGTTTTGTTACAGATACTTCATCGGTCATAAAAACAAAAGAAATCAAAAATAATTTGCCGTTAGTAAAGGAATTAACCCCTGATAAAAAACAGGAATATCTCGAAAAACTGGATTATATTTTTTCTACAAAAAAACTTTTCCTGAAAAAAGATTTTGTTATTCGTGATTTGTCTGATGAAACAGGAATCTCAGTTCATCATCTTTCTAATTTAATAAATTCAGAATTTAATCTTCATTTTCAGGACTATGTCAATTTAAAAAGAATCGAATTTTTTAAAGACAAAATAAATGATCCCGAATGGAAAGATTTATCTCTTGAAGGTATGGCCTGGGGATCGGGATTTAAATCAAGAACTACCTGTTTTAGAGCTTTTATAAAACATACGGGTAAATCTCCTTCAGAATATTTTAAGATAATCAGAATTAATTCTGAGAAAACAAGTTCTTCTTTTTATTTAAAAGAATCTTAGATAAAGTATGAATAATAAAGCAATACAGGTTTCATTAATTTTAAAATAAACAAGATGAAAACGAATTTTAATACCCGCAGACAACCCATAAAATTAATTCTTACACTTTTTCTTTTGTTGATTTATTTTACCGGAAATGCTCAGCTTAAAGGCGGACATATTCTTGGTGCAATGGGTTTACAATCCGGAACCCAGGCACCGGCTAAAACTTTAAGTGTGTATGTTCCGGGTTATCTTTATGATGCTTGCTCTTTGCGCAATGCCAATGGAGATAAATCAGTTGCAAATCCTGATATCACGATGTTTATAACAGGAGCCGGAGCATCATATATAAGCGACTTTAAAATCTTGGGCGCTAATTATGGCGCTAGTATTTTATTGGCTTTTGCATCAAACACCATTCAGGGAAATTCTCTGGATGCCAAAAACTCACTAGCCTTTACAGATATGTTTGTACAACCTGTACAATTGGGCTGGCATAACAAAAGAGCCGATTTTGTATTTAGTTACCAAATATACCTTCCTACCGGAAAATTTACAGCAGGAGCTTCTGACAATGCGGGTCTGGGAATGTTTATGAATGAATTTTCAGCAGGAACAACTCTATTCTTCAATGATAAAAAGACCTTTCATTTTTCCGCATTGGCGGCGTATGAAATAAACGGTAAAAAGAAAGATACAGATATAAAAACCGGAGATATTTTAAGTATTGAAGGAGGTTTAGGAAAAACTTTTTATTTGATGAATGCAGAAAAAACAGCACCAAAAGGAATACTCAATGCCGGGGCAATTTATTATTTACAAGGAAAAATATCACCCGACAAAATACCGGTTGGTAATTCTGTACTTGAACCTGCAAAAGACAGAATTGCAGGCATAGGAGCCGAAGTAAACTATTTTCATATAGGTTCTAAAACTTCAGCAGGATTACGCTGGGTTTCTGAATTTGAAGCTGTAAACCGTTTTCAGGGAAACACCTTTTTCCTTACACTCGCACATGTTTTTAGCCTGGCAAAAGTAGTAGAAGAATAACGATTAAAGTTGCTGTTTTTTATTGAAATAAGATAAATCTTAAATGACTTGAAATGAGAAATACATCTTCAGATTTTATCATTAAAAAAGAAAAAATTATTCAGAGAATGGTTTTCATGTTAATGATATGCTTTTTCTCATTTCAAACTATAAGAGGACAAAAGCATCATATTAGCGTAAAAGATTCTCTTGATGGCGCATTCGATTTAAGCGATTACATTATTTATGCACACGGTTTTATTGTGGTTCCAACAATTATAACAGAACCGGCTCTGGGAGGAATTGGAGGTGCAATTGTTCCTGTTTTTCTAAAAAAGCACGCACCTGTTGTTGATGAAAACGGCAAAAAACGATTTATAAATCCCGATATTACAGGAGGAATCGGAATGTATACCGAAAACAAAAGCTGGATGGTGGGCGCCTTTCGTTCCGGTACTTTAATAAAATCGAGAATATTATATCGGGTAATGGCAGGTTATGGCGACATGAACCTCTCTTTTTATGAAAATTTACCCAATGGAAACGATAAAGAATTTAAGCTCAATTTTAAGTCTACCATATTCTACACACAATGGCTGAAACAATTTAGAAATGCAAAATGGAGCGCAGGTCCGCAATATTTATTTCTAAATTCTAATATAACATTGCCGGATTTAAATCTGGATCTTCCACCCTCTTTTGTCAAACCAAAAGACATTAATAGTTTGGTAAGTCAGTTTGGTGGGGCTATTCAGTTTGATGGACGGGACAATATTTTTACCCCCGATAAAGGAATTCGCATACAATCAGATTTCTTTTGGTCTGATGATGTCATTGGAAGTGATTATGATGCCTGGCGCGTTAATCTTTCGGCAATTGGATATTATCCTGTAACCAAAAAATTAATTGGCGGACTCCGAATTGAAGGGGAACAAGCCTTTGGGAAACCACCTTTTTATCTCTTACCGGGAATTAATTTAAGAGGAATTCCCGCTGCAAGATATCAGGGAAAAACAAGTGTCGTAACCGAACTCGAATTGAGATGGGATGTATACCGAAGATGGAGCCTTATGGGTTACGGTGGTCTGGCAAGTGCTTTTGACAATTGGGATCAGGCTTTTGCTAAACCCGTCGTATACAGTTACGGAACAGGTTTCAGGTATTTACTGGCACGAAAATTTAAACTCAGAATGGGTGTTGACGTCGCAAAAGGCCCGGAAGACTGGGCATATTATATAGTATTCGGGAGCAACTGGATGCGTTAAAGTCGCATGGCAAACCCGATAGTCTGACGCCTCGGACTGTCGGGTTTGCTATTTAGATTCAATTTTTATTTTTGCCAATAAGGTTTCACAATCTTGTTTTCTTTATAACATAAAAAAAGTAATATCACCGAAGCTATAGAGCAAAATATAATCGCCTGAAAACTTCCTTCGGGACCAAATTCTCCTCCGGTAATCCACACAGAACCTTCGATTTTAGTAACCAATAAACTTTCTGCTTTTTCGTTTCCCGATGTTATTGCGCCAAAAATGCCCGATTGCATAAAATTCCACGCAAAATGAATCGCTATCGGAAACCATAAATTTCTGCTGTATATAAAAGCGGCACCCAATAATATTCCGGCTTCAATTGAAACACATAAAGCAGAAACCAATGTTGCGCCCGGATTTGATAAATGAAGCGCTCCGAAAATTATAGCCGAAATAGCCAAAGCAATATAACTTCCCAGTTTTTCTTCCAGAACTCTGAAAAGAATACCGCGAATTAAAATTTCTTCAAGAATGGCAGCCGTAAAAGCAACTGTAAGCGGAATAATAATAAAGGATACAGGATTTACAGCCACAATATTAAAACTTCCGGTGGCGTAAATAACCAAAATAGTCAGCGATTGTAAAACAACGCCAATCAAAATTCCGATGATTAAGTTTTTGGCAAGACCGTTTGTGGCTAATTCAGTTACTTTTCTTTTTTCGTAGTATTTAAAGAAAAGAATATATCCCGTTAAAGCGAGAACCGAAACCAAAATTCCTTTAATAAGATTTCTGTAGTTTCTGTCAAGAGAAGTTAATCCTAATAATTTGCCTGTAATTTGCTGTCCGATAATGACCAAAGCCATTGTGACAATTAATGCAAGAATAATTTTGACTAACGGAAAATTAAATATTTTTTGCTTTGTGGTAAGAGTTTGAATTTGCATTTTGATTTTGGTTTTAATTTGAAACAAATGTAAACAGCATCAAAACCAAAAAATAGAATGAAATTTGCCTCTCTTATAATTTTTGAAATTGTTTGGGTAAAAAACCGGTTTGGCTTTTAAATGTTCTGATAAAATGACTTTGATCTGAGAATCCGCATTGAAAAGCAATTTCGGTTAAATTACCCGGATTGGATTGTATCAGCGAAAGCGAACGGTTTATTTTGATCCTGCGCATGTATTCGCCCAAAGTACAGCCAAAATATTTCGGGAAATGTTTTGATATCGTAATTGGATTTAAGTTTAAAACCTGCGCCAGATCCTGCAAGTTTGGATTTTCATTCCAACAATCATTTAATAATTCATTCAAACTCTTTACCCAAAACGGACTTTTTTCAAACCGTTCCAAATGAGCGTTCGAATTCGCTAATTGTGCAAATAACATGTTGATCGTGTCGCCGGAAAAAGCATCGGAAACCAGACTTTCCTTAAAAATCTTCAGGATTATAAATTTGGTAAGTGTTGCATTTTGAACCGATTTTTCGATTATCGATTCACTTATCTGAAGTTCTTTCAACAGCTTTTCTTCTATTTCGATGTTGATGTTTTGCGACGGAAAAAGGGTATTTTGATTCAGGTGCAATTCATCGCTGTGATAAAATAACAAGGAACCCGGACCTACTGTTTCGCTAAAATTTTTTCGTTTTTCGGTAGTTCCGCCTTTCAGGAAAAGTGTAATATGTGCATTGTTGTGCGAATGCCAGCCCTCATAAACCTTGTTTTGATACTCCGTTTCAACAACTGCAATTCCCTGCGTATTGTCGAATATTTTTTTGGTATTGCCTAAGTATTTCTCTTTTTGGAGTTCGTACATTTTGGGTGGATGTGGCTTTTTTACAACGGGCAAAATACCACTAATTTAAAAAATAAAGAATAAGATTTAGTATTGATTTTAAAGGACATGATATTATTGCAGAATTTGTAAGTTTATATCGCTTAACAAAAAGATTATGAAAAAATTAACGGTTATACAACGCACAAATAATGTAATATTTAATTGATTTGTAACAAAAATAAAATGTAGTAGACTAATTAGTCAACTATTTAAATCATTGATTATGTATAAAATTACGTTGAAATCAGTTTTTGTTGCGTCGGCATTTTTTGTTGGTGTCAGCAGTTCTTTTGCACAAGACGTTTTGGTTAACTCACTAAAGTTAAATGCAAGTGATAAAAGTAAAGAGAACTTTAAATTCACAGAAGAAATTAATTTAGGAACAACTTCGGTAAAAACACAAGGCTCGTCAGGAACTTGCTGGAGTTACGCTACAAACTCTTTTTTAGAGTCAGAAATGATTCGTTTAGGAAAACAGCCTGTAGAATTGTCTCAAATTTACTCTGCCAGAAACGTTTATGTTGAAAAAGGAATTAATTATGTTCGCATGCATGGCGCGGTTACTTTGGGTGACGGAGGTGCTTTGCACGATGTAACCAATATGTATAAAAAATACGGAGCCGTACCAAGAGAAGTTTACACAGGTTTAAACTACGGAACCGATAAAAATAAATTTGGCGAAATGGCCGCACTTATCGAAGGTGTTTTGACTGCTGTAGTTAAAAACCCAAATGGTGAGTTAACGCCAAACTGGCAAAAAGCATACACTGCCGTTATCGATTCTTATTTAGGAAAAGTGCCGGATAATTTTACCTACAAAGGAAAAAACTACACGCCACAATCTTTTGCAAAAGAGGTAGTAGGAATTAATCCTGATGATTACGTTGAAATGTCATCTTTTACAACTGCACCATACTACCAAAAAACAACGATGATGGTACCGGACAACTGGTCGTTTGATCAGGTTTACAACGTAAAAGTAAACGACATGACCGATGTTATCGACAATGCGTTGAAAAAAGGATATACGGTAGCGTGGGCAACAGACGTAAGCGAGAAAAGCTTTAGCTGGAAAAATGGTGTAGCTTATGTTCCAACAAAAAAATTCGACGACATGACTGCTGAAGAAAAAGCAGACATGTTTAACGGACCAAAACCAGAACCGGAAATTACTCCGGAAATGCGTCAGGCTGCGTTTGACAACTACACTACTACAGACGATCACGGAATGCACATTATTGGTCTTGCAAAAGATCAAACCGGAAGAGAATATTACATCGTAAAAAATTCATGGGGAGAAACAAACGACTACAAAGGTTTCTTGTTCGTAACCAAAAATTTCGTAAAATATAAAACTACTGCTTTAATGGTGAACAAAGGAGGAATTCCTACTGAGATTGCTAAGAAGTTGGGGGTTTAAATTTATTTTAATTTTAGAATATTGAGAAAGCGCTACAAGTAATTGTAGCGTTTTTTGTTTTAATCCTGTTTTTTAATTCCATCGAATTCGATGGAATTAAAATATCACTTCCTTGAAGTCAGGAAGGTGATAAAAGAATATTACATCGTAAAAAATTCTTGGGGAGAAACAAACGACTACAAAGGTTTCTTGTTTGTACCAAAAATTTCGTAAAATATAAAACTACTGCTTTAATGGTAAATAAAGGTGGGATTCCTACTGAGATTGCTAAGAAGTTGGGGGTTTAAAAAGAGTTTTTCTTTTACTGATATGAAAAAAGCGCTGCAAGTAATTGTGGCGCTTTTTTGGTGAAAATAGTAGCAATAATCTCATTTTAAATATTATCTATTTTTATAAAACTAAATGAACATGTTGTCTGTATTTTTGTACATTTGATCATTGAGATATCTTATCTTACATAAAAATATAAATACATCTGCATGGAATTTTTAGCTGGTAATATTGAATTAGAAGAAAACTTATTCGCAAATCAAATTTGGGACTTGATAGTTGATAAAATTCAAGATAATAAAGGAATTATGGGTTATAAAACTCCTTCGTTAGGTAAATCTATGGAAGAAACTCCTTCTTTTATTATTCGTTCGGAAGATTATGGTATTATTATAATCGATATTGTATATGATAAAATTATAGGTTTTGATGAAGAAAATGAATTTTGGGAAATTCAAAATAATGAATATATAGAGTCAAGAGATTTGATCCTTAATTTTTATAAGCAAGAGATTGAAAATAAATTAAAAGAAAATAAAAATTTATTTGATGTAAGAAAAGGAAATTGGAAAGAAAAATTTGAAATAAATAATTATATAATATTTACTCAAAATACTTTTGAAGAAATTCAAAAATTAAATGAATGTGAATACCCGCTTATTAATGGATTTTTAGCTGCAGATAATTTTTCGGAAAATATTTCCGATTTTTTTAAGTCTTCCAGAATAGAATCATCTGTATTGGATATAATTAATTCAATACTGGATGGATCTGATATTTATTCGAAAGTGAATAAAAAAAAGATCGAGAAAGAACCAGAAAATATAAATGAGTTTATAAAAAAATCTTTAGATAATACATTTATTTTAGATTCTGTACAAAGGCAAATTGCTTTGCAAATTCCTTCAGGTCCACAGCGTGTAAGAGGATTAGCTGGAACAGGGAAAACTATTATTTTGTGTATGAAAGCAGCATTGGCTCATAAGTTTTTTCCAGAAATGAAAATACTTTTCGTTTTTAATACTGCTAGTATGTATAATCAAGTTGAAAGCTTAATTACTAAATATTATTTTAATGAAGTAAAGAAAATGCCAGATTGGAATAAACTTCATATTTTTCATGCTTGGGGAGGAAGTAGCAAGCCAGGGGTTTATTATAATACTGCGAATTCGATAGGTATTAAACCACTTAATTTTATGAATGTCAAAGGGGCAGAAGATCCTCTCGAAAAAATATTTTCAGATTTATTAGCTAATGGAAGAAGCAAAATAATACCAGAATATGATATTGTGTTAATAGATGAAGCCCAAGATTTTTCACCTTCTTTTTTTGAAACAGTATATCATCTTACTAAATATAGCGATGAAGAGAAAAAATTAAAAAGAATTGTTTGGGCATATGATGAATTTCAATCTTTGACAGAGCTTAAAATTAAAGAACCTGAAGAGTTATTTGGTTATGATGAATTTAAGGTGCCAAATATTTTAAATTCAGATTTAGATGGAGAATATAAAGGAAAAATTAAGAAGGATTTTGTTCTCCCTAACTCATATAGAAATCCTCGAATAAATTTAATGGTTGCACATGGACTAGCACTTGGAATATACTCAAAAAACAGTAAGATGCCAATGGATCTTAAAGAAGATTGGGAAGCTAGAGGATATACCGTTATTCAGCCAAATAAACTTCGTTTCCAGGAAGATGATGAGGTAGTAGTAGAAAGAGAATCAACTTTTAGTAGGAACAATTTGGAAAAATTATTACAATCTTATGGTTCTAAAGATGAACAAAAGCTAATTCAATTTAAGAAATGTGATAATACTAATGAACAGCTGAATGAAGTTGTAAATAAAGTGTTTTGGTTAATCAATAATCAAAAAGTTGAGCCAGAGGAAATTTTAATTATAAATCTTGATACAAAAAATTCAAAAGCACACTTTCAGCATATACGTCAACAGTTAGATATAAAAGGTGTAAAAGCGATTACTCCTGGCTATATTGAAAGCAATGATGCCTTTAAAGAAAAAGGTTTTGTCACATTAAGTACTCCTTTTAGGGCAAAAGGAAATGAGACAAATATAGTTTTCATATTAAATTCGCAGAAAGCTGTAAATGATTACACTTTACGAATGAGAAATGCAATTTTTGTATCAATCACAAGATCAAGGGGATGGTGCTATTTATATGGTGAAGGAACGCAGAATGATGTACTAGAGAAAGAAATTTCGAGCATACAGGAAGATTATCCAAAATTTAATTTTACTTTTCCATCCATAGAGGATATAAAAAGAAAATATATTATATTATCGAGTGATAAGAACATTGAAAAGGTTGATAATGAGATTAATAATTTGTTTTCAGACGAAACATCAAGAGCTCTTCTTATCGAGAAATTAATGCAAAATCAAGCCTTATTAGATGAAATTCAAAAAATGAAAAAAGACAAATAATCAATGACCATAGATAATATTTACGAAGATTTAGAATTAATTAAAAAGGTATTTAGAACCTTAATTGTTACAGAAAATTATGCAAAAAATTCATCGTCGGAAATAAGTTGGAAAAATTATAGCGCAGGGATATTTAAAAATATTTACGCTAAAGAATTTGAATATATCATAAAAAATAGACAATATAGCTTTCTTCTGAAAGATGATAAAGGGTGTGTTCAATTTTATTATTTATATAAAGGCAAAACGCTTCAAAAAGTGAAAATGGCATATTATCCTTATCCTGTGGTTTTGAGAGAAGATAAAGATGAGATTGAAACGTTGTTAAGCGATTCAGAAGATGAGGTTTTGATGGAGTATTACTATGATATTTGGAATATACTAAATCATCAATTTGAATTAAAAATGGATGATAATAAATTAAAGACTCTCATCGCAGAATCTATTGAAGTTGGTAATAATGAAAATGTTGAATCTTTACTTTTGGGTAGATTTGAATATAAGTATTTGTCAACTAATAGTTCTCATTTAAGAGTGGATTTTGATTCAAAAGTAGAATCGCATCATAAGTGCGAAATTCAAATCGGCGCGATTAATGATATACGATTTCCAATGTCAAAGCTGATTTCTCCATTTACTTTTTTTGAGTTTATCATAAAAAACTTATTTAGTAAGGATAAAGATTACAAACGTATTATAGGCAAAGGTCCTTATAAAGCAATGTGTAATAATTCTAAGAAAAATGCAATTGTAATGAATCCTTTTATTGAGTCAAACATCTTTTTGCATATTTCAAAGTAGACTTTAATGAATTATTAAGTCTCCATACATAGATTTATTACAGACAGAATTACTTCTTCAACAATTTCTCCAAATATTCAACTTTCTCTTTTTCAGCCAAAACCAAACGCTCATAAAGTTCCACAACTTTATCAAGCGGGTTGAAAGTACAACCATAATTAAATGAAGAAGCATTATCGTGATTATTAATTGTATTCCCAATAATATTTAAAACCGCTTCTTCAGAGAAATTTTTAATTCCTTCAACAGAAACACCTAAAACTTCAACAATTGCTTTCAGTTTTTCATCATCGATTGTTTCACTGTTTTCAATAGCAGAAATAGCTTGTTGGTTGGTTCCTAAAGCTTGCGCTAATGCTTCTTGTTTCATATCTCGAAGTTCACGAATACGGCTAATTTTTCGCCCTATATGATTTGGTTTTGTTAGTGTGCTCATAATTCAAAGATATTTAAAATTCTTGAGAAATTAGGGCGATAGTACATTACACGTTTTTTTGTGTACGATACATTTTTAGTGTTTTTATAAGTCTTATTGCTTAATTACAGTACGTGAAACAAAAATACAATTTTTCGTACAGTTGGCAATTTTGTATCTATTATAAAAACAATTGCAAACCTTTTAAGTGAAAGAAAGTTACACTTAAACGGTTTTTCAGGCAATTTAAGGCAAACATAAATCATAAGTTATTCAAAATCAGTATATTTACATAATGTTTTCACTGATAATAATCTTATTTAATCTATTATGAAAGCTTATGTACGATATTTTATAGCAACTATGTCTGTTCTTTCTTTTCATATTTACGGACAAACAACGAATGATATTGCAATGGCTTCCACAAGCAAAAACGCAGCTTCAAAAGCTGAAACGGCACCCAAAGATGATCTCGTTATTGTGGGGTATTATGTAGAAGAAGTTATTAATATGACTTTCGGAAAAAGAATTACAAAATACGAAGTTTCAAAATTAGATATGGTCTACACAAACGATCTGGGACCAAATAATACCAGGACAGTAACTCCGATATACAGAAAAGCCAAAGTAAAAAAAGTTAATACAGCATTAGCATTACAGTCAAAAAGTATTATTGATACCAGCGCTATAAAAATCGAGCCAGTCAAAGTAGAAGTAATTGCTCCTACGGAAGATCAAAAATATATAAGTATAGATATAATTGACACCTATGCAAAAGTTTTAGACAAGGGGTATAAATCTATAATGATGCTTACAAAAGTCGCAGACAAGGCTTATTTTAATGGTGATTTATTCATGGCGGCTAAATACTACGAAGAACTGTTTAATATGACTTCTGATTTAGAGTCAATTTACTATTATAGATACGCGCAGGCATTAAAAGCAATTAACCAAAAGGATAAAGCTGATGAAATGATGCGTATGTTTGAAAGTGTAAACATGAGTAGTAATGAATTGAAGGGCACTAAACTGGTTAAAAACTAAGCTTGGATATAAAACAAAAAAAAGACTATCGATTGATAGTCTTTTTTTTTTAAGCTCCCCCTCTTGTCCCGATAGAGCTATCGGGGTTCTGATTAACAAGATACTTTGAGTAAATATCAAAAAAAATACCACTTACATATGTAAGTGGTATTTAATAAGCTCCCCCTCTTGGGCTCGAACCAAGGACCCTCTGATTAACAGTCAGATGCTCTAACCAACTGAGCTAAGGAGGAATCACCTTAAAGGTAAATATGTTTGCTAAAAAAAGTTGCTCCCCCTCTTGGGCTCGAACCAAGGACCCTCTGATTAACAGTCAGATGCTCTAACCAACTGAGCTAAGGAGGAAGTTGTTGCTCTTTTTAGCGAGTGCAAATATAGTCGAATTTTTAATTTCCCAAAAATATTTTCACACTTTTTATCAAATATTTTTACTTGCCTACAATTGCCTTGTAAATATCGTTTCCGTTAGCAAACAAAAGCAGTGTGATAAGTAATACGAAACCAACCATTTGGGCGTTTTCAAGGAATTTATCACTTGGTTTACGGCCACTAATTATTTCGTATAATAAAAACATCACATGACCACCATCAAGCGCCGGAATTGGCAATAAATTCATAACTCCAAGCATAATCGACAATAAAGCCGTGATCGACCAGAACGTTTCCCAGCTCCATGAAGTCGGGAAAATGTTAAAAATCGCCGCAAAACCACCTACTTGTTTGTATGCTTTTGTTTCAGGATTAAAAATCATTTTCAATTGTTTTCCGTAACCTACTAATTGGTCTTTACCTTTTGTAAGTCCAACCGGAATAGATTCGAAAAAGCTGTATTCTTTTGTACTTATTTTATAGTAGCCTAATTTCTCCAGAGATTTAATATCCAAACCTCCAACAACAACACCTAATTTTGCGTCTTTAGAAACGTTTACAGTGATTGGAGTTTCTTTTAGGTCGCGTAATACAACCGCAGGAATAGATTTGCCTTTGTTAGCCTCTAAAATAACCTTTGCCTCATCAAAATATTTTACTTTTTGCCCATTCAGACTCACAATTAGATCTTTTGGTTTCAAAGCCGTATTTTTAGATTCTTCAGCAACTTTACCTACAACAAACGGCATTCTGATACCTACAAGCAATCCTTTTTCATGTTTAGACAATTGATCTACAAAATCATTCGGAATATTGATCGTTTGTTGTTGTCCGTTTCTTTCAATTAAAACGTGTTTCGACATGATTACATTCATATTCATATCGTTGTCAAAATTCTCTACCTTTTTTCCATCAATAGAAATAATTTTATCACCGGTTCTAAAACCAGCTTTAATCATAGCAGGATTTTCAATATAAACACCATCTTTTAAATCAGAATTAGCTACATACGTATCGCCGTAAGCAAATGCCATTCCGATATAAATAATAAAAGCCAGGATAAAGTTTACCGTAACTCCTCCCAACATAATAATCAAACGCTGCCATGCCGGTTTAGAACGAAATTCCCACGGTTGAGGCGGCAAAGCCATTTGTTCCTTGTCCATACTTTCGTCGATCATTCCCGAAATTTTCACATAACCTCCAAGCGGCAGCCATCCAATTCCGTATTCAGTTTCGCCAATTTTCTTTTTTAGAAGCGAATATTTAACATCAAAAAATAAGTAAAATTTTTCAACTCTTGTTTTAAATAATTTTGCAGGAATAAAATGTCCTAATTCGTGAAGAATAATAAGTAAAGATAAACTCAATAGAAATTGAGAGAGTTTGATAACTATATCCATTTTGTATTTTTAGTTCGTAATTTAACGCACAAAAGTAACGTTTCTATTTTAATTTGATAGTGCAAGATAATACATAAGGTTTTAAATGTTTGTTAATTAATAAACATTTAGATTTCTTGTTTTACGAAGAAGCTTTAACTTTACTTTTTTAAACACTATCGTACCTAATAGGTAGCCCAAATTCATTAAAAGTTACAACTATGGCTTCAAAATTGTTTTCTCCACTTACTATAAAAAAAATTACTATAAAAAACAGGATCGTTATTTCTCCTATGTGTCAATATTCCTCAGTTGACGGATTTGCAAACGATTGGCATTTGGTTCATTTAGGAAGCCGTGCCAGCGGTGGAGTTGGCTTGATTATTCAGGAAGCTACAGCGGTTTCTCCCGAAGCCAGAATTTCTCCTTCAGACTTAGGAATCTGGAAAGACGAACACATTGAGAAACTAAAAACAATCAACGAATTTATTGTTTCTCAAAATGCAATTCCCGGAATACAATTGGCACATGCAGGTCGAAAAGCAAGTGTTTCGGCTCCGTGGATGGGCAATAAAAAGTTAGACTTCGTTCATGGCGGATGGCAAACTGTTGCACCAAGTGCGATCGCGTATCATGAAGAAGAACCTTTTCAGCCGGAAGCTTTAGATAAAGTTGGTATTCAAAAAGTAGCGTCAGATTTTAAAGCAGCAACCAAAAGAGCAGTCGAAGCCGGATATCAGGTTATGGAAATTCATGGAGCACACGGCTATTTATTGCACCAGTTTTTATCGCCATTAACCAATACAAGAACAGATGAATATGGCGGAAGTTTCGAAAACCGAATCCGTTTTACTTTAGAAATTCTGGAAGCAGTTCAATCAGAATGGCCATCAGATTTGCCTTTGTTTATTCGAATTTCAGCCACAGATTGGGCAGAAGGCGGATGGAATCCGGAAGAATCTGTAAAACTTTCGAAAATATTAAAAGAAAAAGGAGTTGATTTAATTGATGTTTCGTCTGGAGGATTGGTTTCACATCAGCAAATTCCATTAAAGCCAGGTTATCAGGTTGAATTTGCAGAAAAAATTAAAAACGAAGCTGCTATTTTAACCGGAGCAGTTGGTTTAATTACAGAAGCAAATCAAGCCGAAGAAATTTTACAGAACAATCAGGCCGATTTAGTTCTATTTGCCAGAGAATCGCTAAGAGATCCGAATTTGCCTTTGCATTTCGCCAAAGAGCTAAACGAAGATATCCTTTGGCCAAAACAATACGCACGCGCTAAAGTTTAACTAAACATAAATGTTTTTAATTTGAACCATTAAGAGATTAAGAAAATTAAGTTCAAAGCTTAATGAAACTTAATATCTTAATGGTAGAAAAAATTAAACTTATTTTGATAAAAATTATATCATGCAAAAAATAAAAACAGCACTATTATCATACGGAATGTCGGGGAAAGTTTTTCACGCTCCGTTTTTAGATATTCATGAAGGTTTTGAATTATTAGGTTCTTGGGAAAGAAGTAAAAAACTCATTCAGGAAGATTATCCAGCCGTAAAAAGTTACCCAACAATCGATGATTTATTGGCAGATGATGTCGATTTGGTTATCGTAAACACACCCGTAGGAACACATTATGAATATGCTAAAAAAGTGCTTTTGGCCGGAAAACATGCCGTTGTCGAAAAAGCCTTTACAACAACCGTAGCAGAAGCCGAAGAGCTAGCCAAAATTGCCAAAGAAAAAGGATTAAAATTGGCCGTTTTCCAAAACAGAAGATGGGACAGCGATTTTAAAACTATTCAGAAAGTAATTAATGATGGCGTTTTGGGTGATTTAGTCGAAGCCGAATTTCATTTTGACAGATACAATCCTTTATTAAGTGCCAAAGCACACAAAGAAACCGTAAATGACGGAGCAGGAATACTCAAAGATTTAGGGCCGCATTTAATCGATCAGGCGGTTTGTTTGTTTGGTTCTCCAAAGTCAGTTTTTGGAGATATTCGTTTCACCAGAGAAAATTCTTTGGTCGATGACTGGATCGATTTATTGTTAATCTATGAAGATTTCAGAGTCCGTTTAAAAGCCAGTTTTTTTGTTAGAGAAGCCAATCCTGCCTATACAATTCATGGTAAAAAAGGCTCGTTCTTAAAACCTCGCGGCGATGTTCAGGAAGATGAATTGAAACTGGGCAAAAAACCTAATTTAAAAGACTGGGGGACAGAACCGGAAATCTTTCAGGGGCTTTTGCATACAGAAATTAACGGAGAATTAGTTCGCGACAGAATACCAACACTTCAGGGGAATTATTTTTCGTTTTTTGATGGTGTTTACGATTCAATTGCAAACAATAAAGCAGAACCCGTTACCGCACAAGACGGTGTAAAAGTAATGCAGATCATCGAAGCTGCAATTGCAAGTAATGCAGAGCGAAAAGTGATTAATTTGCCCACGGATTTGGCCGATTAAACGGATTGTCGCTGATTTTTCTTTTGAAAATTTTATTATCAATAAAAAAAATGACGCACTGCTGTATACCTCTACAAATAATATTGTCATTATATGACTAGTTTTTTGCCACAGATTAATCGGATTGAAAAGATTAAAAATCAGCGACAATCCGTTTAATCTGTAAAATCCGTGGGCAAAAAGCTCACAATTTATAAACAATAACGTTATAAATAGACGAACAACGGGAGATAAATAGTCTATAAAGAAGGTTTTTATTATTTTTATAGTGCCAAACCCAAAAACCGTAAGCTTTGATAGATTTTAATCCGTTATCACTTTTCCAGACCAAAGGGAAAATCAAGAAAGTATTTAGAGAAGCAAAAGCCTCTTATTTAAAACGAATTCGATTTGCTGTCGGAATGTTTTATTTTGGAATGGGATTGAGTTTTGCAACCTGGGCAAGCCGAATTCCGGATATCAAAACCGCCTTGCATTTAACCGAGGGTGATTTGGGATCTATACTTTTTGCGCTTCCGGTGGGGCAGTTAATTATCATGCCTTTTTCAGGGAAAATGGTCACTAAATTCGGCAGTCATCGCATTTTGGTTTTCTCCTTAATTATGTACGTTTTATGTCTGGTTAATTTAGGATTGGCAACAACTGCATTGCAATTATCATTAGGTTTATTTCTATTCGGAATCTTTGGAAACTTAGCCAATATCGCTGTAAATACACAAGGTGTTTATACCGAAGTACTTTTCAAAAAAACAATCATGTCGGCATTTCATGGCATGTGGAGTTTCGCCGGATTCACAGGCGCTTTGGTTGGTTTAGGAATGTTGGCTCTAAATCTTACACCATTACATCATTTTATGATTGTGGGTGTTGTGGTATTACTTATGGTCGCTTTTAATTTTAAATTTTTGGTCAGAGCCAAAGAAAAAATCAAAAATAAAACAGACTCTAAAAAACGATTTACAAAGCCGGATAGCGCCTTGCTTTGGCTTGGTGTAATAGGTTTTTGCAGTATGGCCAGTGAAGGCGTAATGTTCGACTGGAGCGGTGTTTATTTTAAAGATATTGTACAGGCACCAGGACCTTTGGTAGTTTTAGGGTATACCTCATTTATGATTACTATGGCAGGAGGAAGATTTTTAGGAGACGGATTAATCAATAAATTTGGCCGCGAACGCGTCATGCAAATTAGCGGTGTCATGATTTCTGCCGGACTTTTCACAGCCGTTTTTCTCCCTTATATTATTCCGTGTACAATTGCTTTTATGGCAGTTGGTTTAGGAGTTGCCACAATTGTGCCTACTGTTTATAGTATGGCAGGAAAAAACCCAACAGTTCCACCGGGAGAAGCTTTAACGATTGTTTCAAGTGTAAGTTTTCTTGGTTTCCTTATGGGACCTCCAATAATTGGTCATATTGCTCAAAATTTCGGACTGCAATTTTCCTTTGCTTTTATAGGGATTTTTGGGGTTTTGATTGCCTTTATGGTTTCTAAGATTCGAACTACTTAATCTTATAATACTATTATATAATTGAACTTTGTCTAAAATATTTCTATTTATAATTTTAACCATGAATTTGTACCGTTAATAATTTGTTCTAAATTGAAATTTATTTTCAAATGATTGTAACCTAATTACAATAACCGTCGTCCTATATAATATGAGTACTTTAGAAGATCAGTATTATATCGATAAAATTCTGCAGGGCGAAACAAATGCGTTTGCCGTGCTGGTGGATCGTTATAAAAACATGATTTTTACTTTGGCACTCAAAATGATTAAAAACAGAGAAGAAGCCGAAGAAGTTGCTCAGGATACTTTTATCAAAGCTTATAATTCTTTAGCGAAGTTTAAAGGTGATTCTAAGTTTTCGACCTGGATTTACAGAGTAGCTTATAATACGTGTTTAGATCGTTTGAAGAAAAACAAAAAAGAAGATAATAATATTTCGATAGATGAATTTTCGGCACATTTAATTAAAACAATGGATAATGCTTTGAGTGCTTTAGAAGATAAAGAACGAAAGCAAACGATTCAAAATTGTTTGAATTTGCTGCCAAGGGAAGAGAATTTCCTGCTAACTTTATTTTATTTTGAAGATCAGAGTTTAGAAGAAATCGGAAAAATCATGAATATCAATGCTAATAATGTCAAAGTAAAATTATTTAGAAGCCGACAGAAATTAGCCGTAATTTTGAAAAAGCAATTAGAACCAGAACTATTAGATTATTATGAAAGAGAGCGATAAAAATATAGAAAATCTTATTGATAAAATGATGACCGAAAATACTTTGGAGTCACCATCTATGGACTTTACTTCAAAAATAATGGCTCAGGTTCTGGTAGCAGAAAAAAGTAAAGCTAAAAGCTACAAACCTTTAATTTCTAAAACAATCTGGATTTTAATTGGTTTTGGTTTAATTTCCTTAATTGTTTACGCATCACTTTTTTCAGGAACTCAATCTAATTTGGTGATTGATAAATCTTATACAGAAAGATTCTCTGCTGTGTTTTCAGGAATCCATCTCTCAAAAAATATTTTATATGCTGTCCTGATTGTGCCTTTTATGATTTTAATTCAGGTTGGTGTTTTGAAGAATTATTTTGATAAGAAGTACGAGTTGTAAAGTTGTTAAATCTGACTAAAAACTTTTAAAATCAATAATTGTGAATTTTATTTATCGTAATTTTGTATTGTTCATTAATTTAAAAGAAAATGATACAGAAAACCATTACTCCTAAAGATAAAATTGTGAATCTTTCTTTTGAGATTCCAAAAAATTACATTGGAAAAGTCCTGAAAGTATCTATTGATTTTGAGAATGAAACCGATCAAATTGAAAACAATTTATCTAAAGAAGATTTTGCAGAATGGATAAAAACTGCTGAAAATACTTCAACAATGTCTTTAGAAAAGTTTAATGAAAGATGGGAAGAGAAAAAACTCAAAATCCAAAACAATATACGTTAGATATATCGGAGAGGTATTTCCAAAATTTAGAAGAGATTGTTGATTATATTGCCTTCGTAAAACATCAACCCCTAAATTCAATTAAAATTGGTAATGGAATAAATAAGATTATGAACAAAATAGTTCATGATCCACTAATTTATGCTCAATGTGAAAACTTACCGACAAAAAATAAAATCTACAGAGAAGCTTCCTACAAAACATGGCTTATTATATTTAAAATCAAAAATAATCATGTTACCATTCTTGGCGTTTTAAGTGGGAAAAGAAAAATTTCTTCTTTTAGAAAACTGAAATAAATATTGAAGATTTTTCAATTAAGTATTGCAATTTAAATCCTAAAACCTTATTTTAAGCACTCCAAAAAATCTAATTTAATCTATTCATTTACAATAGTTTTAGCCCCGCAAACGATATTGTTTTTTTATGAAAATTTTGCGAACCTAAACCGTTGCAATATTGTAACTTATGAAGTATCTTTGCACCCTAATTCGAAATTCATAAAATGAATAAATTATTGATTGTTGGAACGGTTGCTTTCGACGCGATTGAAACTCCTTTCGGAAAAACAGATAAAATTTTAGGTGGTGCTGCAACGTACATTGGTTTATCCGCATCATTTTTTAACTTGCAATCGGCCATTGTTTCTGTAGTTGGCGACGATTTTCCACAAGAACATTTAGATCTTTTAACTTCAAAAAATATTGATATCTCTGGTATCGAAATTGTAAAAGGCGGAAAAACCTTTTTCTGGAGCGGTTTGTATCACAACGATCTAAACTCAAGAGATACTCTTGTTACAGAATTAAACGTTTTGGCTGACTTTCAACCAAAAGTTCCTCAAAATTATAAAGATGCCGATGTTGTGATGTTAGGAAACTTACATCCTTTAGTACAAAGCAGTGTTTTGGATCAAATGGAGAAAAAACCAAAATTGGTAGTTTTAGATACTATGAATTTTTGGATGGATTGTGCTTTACCGGAATTATTAGAAGTAATTAAACGTGTAGATGTTATTACAATCAATGATGAAGAAGCAAGACAACTTTCAGGAGAATATTCATTAGTAAAAGCTGCGGCTAAGATCCAGGAATTGGGACCAAAATATGTGGTGATCAAAAAAGGAGAGCACGGCGCACTTTTATTCCATAATAGAGAAGTGTTTTTTGCACCGGCATTACCATTAGAAGATGTTTTTGATCCAACAGGAGCCGGAGATACTTTTGCGGGTGGTTTTTCTGGATTTATTGCACAAAGCGAAAACATTTCGTTTGGCAACATGAAAAATGCAATAATTTACGCTTCGAATTTAGCTTCATTTTGTGTGGAGAAATTTGGAACCGAAAGGATGGAAACATTAAGCAAAGCTGAAGTAGCGATTCGATTACAGCAATTTAAATCGTTAACGCAGTTTGACATAGAAATATAATGCCCGAAAGCCTCGATAACACGGGGCTTTTTTATTACGTTAATACACACAACTTACAACAACACAAATACAAAACACAATGAGCGACGCGTTAAAACACGAATGTGGTATAGCCTTAGTTAGACTTCTGAAACCGCTTGAATATTACAAAGAAAAATACGGGACTGCTTTTTACGGAATACAAAAAATGTATCTGATGATGGAAAAGCAGCACAACCGCGGACAAGATGGTGCCGGTTTTGCAAGCATCAAACTAGATGTTGATCCGGGACAACGATACATCAGCAGAGTTCGTTCGAATCATGCACAGCCAATTCAGGATGTTTTTGCCCAAATCAACGATCGTATCAATGAAGAGTTAGGTGCTCATCCGGAATATGCAGATGATGTTGCCGCTCAAAAAGCAAACATTCCTTATATAGGAGAATTGTTTTTAGGTCATGTTCGTTACGGAACCTTCGGAAAAAACAGCATCGAAAGTGTTCATCCATTTTTGCGTCAAAGTAACTGGATGCACCGTAATTTGATTTTGGCAGGGAACTTTAATATGACGAATGTTAAAGAACTTTTCGAAAACTTAGTGGAACTTGGTCAACATCCAAAAGAAATGGCCGATACTGTGACAGTAATGGAAAAGATTGGACATTTCTTAGATAAAGAAGTAATGCAATTATACCAAGACTGTAAAGGAGAAGGTTATTCTAAAAGAGAAGCTTCTCCGGTAATCGCAGACCGATTGGATATTGCAAAAATATTAGCACGCTCTGCAAAAAATTTAGACGGAGGTTACGCAATGGCCGGATTATTAGGTCATGGTGATGCTTTTGTTTTTAGAGATCCAGCCGGAATTCGTCCTGCTTATTTTTATCAGGATGATGAAGTGGTGGTTGTTGCTTCTGAGCGACCTGTAATTCAAACTGTATTTAATGTTCCTTTTGAAAGCGTTCAGGAAATTGAGCCGGGAAATGCTTTGATTATCAAGAAAAGCGGAAAAGTTTCGATGGAACAAATTCTGGAACCAACCGTAAAAAAAGCATGTTCTTTCGAAAGAATCTATTTCTCCAGAGGAAGTGATGCTGAAATTTACCAGGAACGTAAAAACTTAGGAAAGCTAATTTTACCAGCAGTTCTTAAGTCAATTGACAGTGATACAGACAATACTGTTTTCTCTTATATTCCAAATACTGCCGAAACTTCATTTTATGGTTTGGTTGAAGCAGCTCAGGATTTCTTAAATCAGAGAAAAAATAATTATATTCTGGAAAACAGAAATACGCTTACAGCTGAAACATTGCAAGAATTATTGGCTGTAAAAATTCGTACTGAAAAAGTTGCTATTAAAGATGCTAAACTAAGAACTTTCATTACAGAAGACAGCAGCCGTGATGATTTGGTAGCACACGTTTATGATGTAACATACGGCGTTATCAAACCAACAGATAATTTGGTTATTATTGATGATAGTATCGTACGTGGTACAACATTAAAAATGAGTATCATTAAAATGATGGATCGTTTAAAACCAAAACGTATTGTAATCGTTTCATCGGCACCACAAATTCGTTACCCTGATTGCTACGGAATTGACATGGCGAAACTAGAAGGTCTTGTTGCCTTTAGAGCTGCTCTTGCTTTACTGAAAGAAAGAAATCTATACCATATAGTTGATGAAGTTTATGCAAAATGTAAAGCTCAGGAAAATTATCTTGATACAGATGTTGTAAATTACGTAACAGCTATTTATGACCAATTTACTCCGGAAGAAATTTCAGATAAAATTGCAGAAATGTTAAGTTCTCCGGAAATTAATGCTGAAGTAAAAATTATATTCCAAAAGGTGGAAGATCTGCATATTGCCTGTCCTAAAAATCTTGGAGACTGGTATTTCACAGGAGACTATCCAACTCCTGGTGGAAACCGTGTTGTAAACAGAGCATTCATGAATTTTTATGAAGGTAAAGACGCACGAGCGTATTAAAAAAATACTAACAAAAGGTTAAATTGTGCACTTTATCGGTTTTTTTTGCCGTTCATCCCATATGTTTGGCAAAATCGCACATCTAAGATACTTTTGGGATACCATAACATTAGTAGGTTAAGTTTATGGTAGATTTGGGGCAAAAAGGGTGGAAGAAATTCCACCTTTTTTATTGGAATAAACTCAAAAACACTCCAATAAGTTTTGTCAAAGTAAGAAATTACGTATTTCATCGGGTTTATTTGCACTTCGTCTAGAATATTTGTGAAATCGATATAGCTATTATATATTTACTATACCATAACATTAGTAGGTTAAGTATATGGTAGATTTGGGGCAAAAAGGGTGAAAGAAATTTCACCTTTTTTATTGGAGTAAACTCAACGAATGACCAAAGTAAGAAAATACGCATTTCATCGATTATATTTGCACTTCATCTAAAATAGTTGGTATTAAAATTTAACTATTCTATTTTTATAATACCATTACATTAGTAGGTTAAGTATATGGTAGATTTGGGGCAAAAAGGGTGGAAGAAATTCCACCTTTTTTATTTTTAATAAAGAGAAAAAAGTATAGACAAAAAAAATAGACGAATAACCTTAAGTCATCCGTCTATTCTCTATATTCTTTATTCTATTATCTCGAAAAAAGACTATTTCTCTAAAGCATATCTTCTTGCAACTTCTGTCCAGTTAATTACATTAAAAAAAGCTTCGATGTAATCTGGTCTTCTGTTTTGATAATTTAAATAATAAGCATGCTCCCAAACATCCATTCCTAAAATTGGAGTTCCACCGCAACCAACTTCCGGCATTAATGGATTGTCCTGATTTGGAGTTCCGCAAACATCTAATTTTCCACCTTTTTGTACACATAACCAAGCCCATCCTGAACCAAATTGTGTTGCACCAGCTTTAGCAAATTTCGCTTTAAACTCTTCAAAAGTTCCAAAAGAAGATTCAATAGCAGCTAACAAATCACCTGTTGGTAATCCACCACCATTTGGAGTCATTACAGTCCAGAATAAATTGTGGTTGTAAAAACCTCCACCATTGTTACGAACTGCTGCGTTTGATTTATCTAGGTTGATTAAGATGTTTTCGATTGTTTTTCCTTCCAAATCTGTACCAGCGATTGCAGCGTTAAGATTTGTTGTGTATGCATTATGATGTTTTGAATGGTGAATTTCCATTGTACGTGCATCAATATGTGGTTCTAATGCATCATATGCATAAGGTAATTGTGGTAATTCAAAAGCCATGATATTTGATTTTATGGTTTATAATAATTTATCCCAAATTTAAACATTTAACTTTGGAATAGAAAATACTATTTCGTTATAATTCAATTTAATTAATCGATTATTTAGCTTTTTAATACCTAAATAGTTGGAAATCTTTATTTTCCATTAAAAGTGGTCATGGTATTTTCTAAACCCGCAGTTCCAAAAGATTTTATAATTTCTGAAGCAACTTCCAAACGTTCCGGCAATTTTGCTTTTTCATCTTCATCCCAATCACCTAAAACATAATCGATTTGTTGTCCTTTTTTAAACTGATCACTAATACCAAATCTAAAACGGGTGTAGTTTTGCGTATTTAATATCAGATTAATGTTTTTTAGTCCGTTATGACCGCCATCACTGCCTTTTGGCTTGATTCGGATGGTTCCAAAAGATAAATTTAAATCGTCTGTAATCACCAAAATATTTTCTAGCGGAATGTTTTCTTTATCCATCCAATATTTTACGGCTTTACCGCTTAAATTCATGTAAGTGTTTGGTTTAAGCAGAAAAAAAGATCTTCCTTTAAATTTATATTCAGCCAAAGCTCCCAATTTTACGGTTTCAAAAGAAAGTCCTTCTTTTTTCGCTAAAAAATCAAGGACTTTAAATCCTATATTATGTCTTGTATTTACGTATTCGGCACCGATGTTACCAAGTCCTACAATTAAATATTTTTTACTCACGCTTTTTATATTGTTTTTTGGGTGTTCGTGAACCTCCGGTTTCATATTGTCTGTGTTCTCTTCTTTTTGTGTTGATGAAAACAGTTTTGTTATCCATTTTATCATGTCTGCAAAAATAGGGTTAATTTGGTAATTAGAAAATGTGTCAATTAGATAATTTGAATTGTATTGCCGTTTAACCGTGAAGTTTGCAAGGTTTTACGCAAAGTGCGTGGAGATGGCACGCGGATGACACGGATTTAACCGATTTATGCAGATTTTTTTATAGTATTAATTTATGTTTCCTTTTTGTCAGACTGAGCGGAGTCGAGGTTCCGCAAAGTATTTCAATTTAGATTGTCGAGTTTCTTGCGAGACTTCGACTCCGCTCAGTCTGACAATACTGTAGACTTTCATAACTTAGAAACTCAGTATCTTAGCAACTTAGAATCTTATAAAAACTAAATCTCTGGCTAGCCCTGACAGAAGTGGTATCCTTTTTCTGGCTTCTTTAGCCAGGAAAAGATATAGCGGATGGCAGGAACGTTAGGTCTTGGAATCCAAATGTTTCTGCTTCTAAAAATTAAATTCCAAATTTTAAAATTCCAAATCCCAATCTTATGGAATAAAAAAATTAAAGACAAAAAAAGCACAAAAACAGAAAAGGGTTTCTCCCGAAGCCTCGGGATCGCTCAGCTTGACACCGGATAGAAGACTTAGAACCTCAACATCTTAGCAACTCAGAACTTCTAAAAACAAAAAAAGCACCAATCTTTCGATTGATGCTTTTGTATTGATTTGAAAAAAAATTATTTTTTCTTTCCTTTTGCAGGAGCTTTTGCAGCTTTTGCAGCTTCTTGAGCAGCTTTCATAGCAGCACGAGAAATTCTTACCTGAGCTACAACTGTATTTTCAGGGTGCATCACTTTGTATTCTGGGCTACCAACTTTAGTAACGTATAATTTGTTACCCATTTCAAGTGGAGTAATGTCAGCTTCAACAAAATCAGGAAGATCTTTAGGTAAAGCTTTTACTTTTAATTTACGAGTGTTTAAACGTAAAACACCACCTGCAAGAACACCTTTTGATGTACCAACAACTTTTACAGGAACTTCCATAGTGATTTCTTTGTCATCAAATAATTGAAAGAAGTCAATATGTAAAATTTTGTCAGATACAGGGTGAACCTGAATATCTTGTAAAATTGCATTGAATGATTTTCCTTTTCCAAGCTCAATCACAACTGTGTGTGCGTTTGGAGTGTAAACCAAGTTTTTGAACGCTGCAGCGTCTGCTGAGAAGTGTACTGCTTGATTTCCTCCGTATAACACGCAAGGAACCGCTCCAGCATTACGTAAGGCTTTAGTTGACACTTTGCCCACGCTTTCTCTTTCTGATCCTTTAATTGTAATCGATTTCATTGTAAAAAAATATAGTTATTAATAAATATTCTAATTTGCTATAAGCTTTAAGCAATATGCCTTAAGCTTTTTCTGCACTAAGTAATAAAGCTTATAGCCTAAGGCTTAAAGCTTACTGCTTCTACATTATAAATTTTCCACTGATGGAATTGTTGTGGTGCACCATGTGCATTACTTCAGCAAAAAGAGGTGCACAACTCACTACTCTAATTTTGTTTGATTCTTTCTTTAACGGGATAGAATCGGTAACTATTAATTCGCTTAATTTCGAATTTTCAATTTTTTCGTAAGCGCCGCCTGATAAAATAGCGTGTGTACAAATTGCTCTAACGCTTAATGCTCCTTTTTCGATCATTAAATCTGCCGCTTTTGCTAATGTTCCACCAGTATCGATCATGTCGTCTACTAATATTACGTTACGACCTTTTACTTCACCTATTAGCTCCATAGTGTCGATAACGTTGGCTGCTTTTCTTTGTTTATAACAGATTACTACATCTGATTCTAAAAACTTAGAGTAAGCATATGCTCTTTTTGAACCTCCCATATCAGGAGATGCAATTGTTAGATTTTCTAAATTTAAACTCTGCACATATGGCAAAAAGATGGTTGATGCAAATAAATGATCTACCGGCTTTTCAAAGAATCCCTGAATTTGATCTGCGTGCAAATCCATTGTCATTATTCTTGTTGCTCCTGCAGCGGTTAGCAAATTTGCCACTAACTTTGCTCCAATCGGAACTCTTGGTTTGTCTTTTCTATCCTGTCTTGCCCAACCAAAATAAGGCATAACAGCTGTAATATGTCTTGCTGATGCGCGTTTTGCAGCATCAATCATTAGTAATAATTCCATCAAATTATCAGCAGATGGAAAAGTTGAGCACACGATAAAAACGCGTAATCCTCTGATTGACTCTTCGTAAGATGGCTGAAATTCTCCATCACTATACGTTGACATCGTTACTTTGCCTAGTGGAATTCCGTATTGTTCGGCAATTTTCTCTGCAAGATAAACACTTTTTGAACAAGCAAAAATTTTAGCTTCTGGTTCTAGGTGCGACATTATAATTTGTTGTTTTGTAGTTAGTTGTGTGTGCGTCGTTTTAACGAGGTGCAAATTTAGAAAATTTATTGGAGACTGAAAGGAAAAATTTAAGTATTTTTAGTAGAACATTTAATTTAATTTTTTACATTTGCACCGTGTTAAAGGAATAAGCACAGTTATGACATCATAATTACTTATTCTATTGCGTTAAAATAATTGATTTATTTGATTGTTTTTTCGTCTGCTAAGCCCGGATGGCGGAATTGGTAGACGCGCTGGTCTCAAACACCTGTGGGAAACCGTGCCGGTTCGACTCCGGCTCCGGGTACAAAAACCTCTTCTTTCGAAGAGGTTTTTTTGGTTTTATAACTTTTTATTGGATCAGGTTCAAAAGTTGAGGACAATAATACTTCAGGGGAAAAACACTAATCTTGTTTTTATTATTCTTCTTTATTGATTAAATTATTAATAATTCCTGATAATTTTTTTGCTCCTATTTCATTTAAATGATCCCCATCATAAAAATCTTTATATACAAATGACTTATCATTAAGCAGATTATAATAAGAAGTGTTTTTATTTTTATTTGACAACTGGGTCATAGTATAAATAGTGTTTTTTATTTGTTTTGGTGCAAGATTATCTACATATGTTTTATAAGCAGGTGAAGTAATAAAAATTACTTTAATCTTTCGCAATTCGGCAAACTGAATAATCTTATTCAATCTTTCTATATTCTCTTTATAACATACATTATTTTCTATATCTAAAGTATGTCTTTTTGCCGCTTCCATTCCCGTTTCATTTAAATCATTGCTTTCAGTTGACTTATGTCTTGTACCCCAGCCTAATTTATTACAAGTTATATCATCTATTCCCTTACTATAATACCTCTTAATTCTAGAGAAATGATCCTTTAATTTTCCATCGATTATCTCGAAATTATAAAACATCTTTGTATTTAAATCTATATCATAATATATTTTATATTTTTTTTTTCGCCATCTTTCTGCTCCAGAATCAAGCGTTGAATAAAGGGAAAAATAATCAACCGGCACTACAATATATTTAAGATTACTCCAGTTTTTATATTTTGTTAGAATAGCTAAATCATAATCTAATGACTGTGAAACATGTGCTGCATTAAAACTTTTCTTTTTGAAGTACAGTGGATCAATACCATAATATGTATGTGAACTACCTAAAAAAAGAATTTCAATTTTGTCTGAATTATGTTCTAAATATTTATTTTTATATGAATAATCATTTGGTATTCTTCTTGACAAAATTTCCATAAATATGGTTAACAAAATAATTGGTGCCAAAAAAACAATGACACGCTTAGTAAATTTTCTCATAATTAAAATTGGAAATAAATAAATTGTTGCTCGGAGCCGGCAAAATAAAACACAGCAAATATAATAGCGTAATAGAATACCCATCTTATAACTTTAGGGAATGTTTTACCTAATTTTTCAATCGCATATTGTTCTTCCCTTCCCAACCATTCTATTAATATAAAAATAATTATCAATAATACTAGAGGCTTAACAAAATCATCCTTATCATACATAGGATGTACAAATAAGCTTTTTGAAAATATTTTCGTGATTATATTCCAAGCATGTGATAAATTTTCTGCTCTAAAAAAAACCCATGCAAAAACAGTTAAACTAAATGTAAAAAACATTGATACTAATTCCTTGAGCGTTGGAAAATATTTTCCCTGAGCGACAATGTCAAGATTAGTTCTATTAGTATTAAAAATTATGGAAGGCAAAATAAATAAAGCATTCAGAAACCCCCATACAATAAATGTCCAATTTGCCCCATGCCAAAAACCGCTTACAAGAAATATTATAAAAACATTCCTAACTTTCATCCAGTTTCCTCCTTTACTTCCGCCTAAAGGTATGTATAGATAATCTCTAAACCAGGTTGACAAAGATATATGCCAACGCCTCCAAAATTCGGCTATATCCCTTGAGAAATAAGGAAATGCAAAATTCCTCAATAAATCAATTCCGAAAAGCCTAGCTGTACCTATTGCAATGTCAGAATAACCTGAAAAGTCCCCATAAATTTGAAAAGTAAAAAATATTGCTCCAACAAGAAGTGTACTTCCTGAGTACTCACCCGAATTATTGAATATTATGTTAGCATATTCTGCACATTGATCAGCAATTACTACTTTTTTGAATAATCCCCATAAAATTTGTTTCAATCCATCGACTGCATTCGAGTAGTCAAAATTCCTTTCCTTTTTTATTTGTGGTAAAAGATGTGTGGCACGTTCGATTGGTCCTGCCACCAATAATGGAAAGAAACTCACAAACACAGAATAATCAACAAAATTCCTCTCAGGTTTAATTCGGTCTTTGTATATATCAATTACATATGACAGTCCATGAAAAGTATAAAAGGAAATTCCGACAGGCAAAATCACTTTTAAAAACAACGGACTTATAGAAAATCCAAAGCCCGAAATTACATTAGCAAAAGAACTGGCAAAAAAATTATAATATTTAAAAACACCGAGAAATCCAAGATTTACAGCTACACTCAACCAAAACCAAAACTTCTTACTTTTTTGACTTTTTGCTTCATACATTTTAATTCCTGTGTAATAATCTAATAAAGTCGAAAAAACAAGTAAGAATAAAAAACGCCAATCCCAGCAGGCATAAAAAAAGTAACTTGAAAATAAGAGTAAAATGTTTTGAAGTTTAAGCGATTTATTTGTAACAAACCAATAGAGAACAAATACTATAGGCAGAAATACTGCAAAATTAATTGAGTTAAAAAACATTCTTCAGTTTATATGTGAATTTAAAATTTTACTTTAGTTTTGGTAAAATTTTTGGGTAAAAATAACTTTTTTAAGGGATTTACACTTCTTTTAATTCTAAAATTACTAAATAAGATAATTTCATATTTACACGGAATATCTCTTAATTGGTCTCACAACTCGCCTCATGCAAAACAGGAAAATTGCATGAATTAGCGATAAAACACAATTGATTTGCTTTTGTATGAAGTTCAATAGCCAATTCGACTTTATCTGGATTCGAAATTTTTACTTTCGGATTTAATCTTACGGCAACAAAACGCCCGCTCCCATCTGGATTAACTTCGAGCGTTGCTTCTGCATTATCTGAATATTCGAGAATTTCTATTCCATTTTGAGAGCATACATATAAATAGGACATCATGTGGCAGGAAACCAAACTGCTCAAAAGCAAATCTTCGGGATTGTATAATTCAGGATCGCCTTTGAACGCTTTTGCTGCCGAAACATTTAAAATTGGTTTTCCTTCAATTTTAATTTGATGATTTTTGCTATAAAATCTTTTTGTTGAATCTTCCTGGATTTGATTTGAAGCCCAATTTAATGTTGCTTTGAATATATGTTTGAAAGTCATTTTTTGTTTTTTTTAGCCACGAATTACATGAACTTGAAATTCATGGCTAAAATAACACAATTCTGTTGATCTGCTTTTATTTACCCCATTTAGTCCAATCTGAATCTGGTCTTTTAAACGGTTCTGATAAAAACTTATTTGCTAATGCATTAAATACTTCCGGACTTGAAGCCGGTGCAAAATGAGTTTCGCCAGGCATAATACATAACTGTGCCTTAGGTATATTTTCAAAAATTTCTACCGAATGTTCATTTTTAATAATGTCTTTATCTCCTGCTATTATGAGTACTTTTGCTTTAATTTTTGATAAATCTTTAGTTGCAATATTAGGCTGATCTACCAAAAGTCCGGCAAGCTGTTTTTGTAGATTCCAATTCTCACTAGTGTCTTTCTCTTTAATTTTTGACACAATCATTTTTCTCATGTTCTGTACATCATTTGTAGCCCACGAATTAACAGCTGTAGCATCAGGTCTTAAATTTGCCCCCATAGCCACAATTTTCTTTATTTTTGACTTGCCAGAAATACCCATTTGCAAACCAACAATTCCACCATCACTCCATCCAATAATACTTATCGAATCAAGTTTTAAGCGATTAACTAATTCCTCTATATCTTTTGTAATCTGAACGTATGTCAAAGAATCTGTTTTCAACTCCGATTTACCTTGGCCTCTATTATCAGCAACAATAACTCTGTATTTACTTTTAAAATAATCAATTTGATTTCCCATTGATTCAATACTTCCTCCATTTCCATGAATCAATAACAAAGGTTCACCTTTTCCATATTCTTCATAATAGATTTTAGCTCCATTAATTTCAGTAAATTTTCCAACAGCGGTATTTTTACCATAAGGCGTGTCAAATTTATAATTCATCTGAACCTGAGCGCTTCCTATTGCACCTATAGAATAGATTAATAAAAGAAGTAATAATTTAATTGATTTTTTCATAAGTAAGAGGTTTTTTTAGATAGTTATCTCCCAAATGTAAGAAAAAATAGCACGAATTAACAAGGTCTATTTTATAGTTATTCATCTTCATTATTTACAAATAAAAAAACCTCGAAAGCATAACTTTCGAGGTTTCTTAGAGAATTACTAACTAATTAACATAATTCCAAAACTATTTCTGAACAGAGAATTTGAAGGTAGTTTTAGTTTTATAATTTTCTCCCGGGTTTAAAACCGTTGTCGGGAAGTTTTTCTGGTTTGGAGAATCTGGATAATGTTCTGTTTCCAGACATAAACCTGTTCTGTGTGCGAACGTACCGCCTTTTGGCATTGGCAAAGTTCCGTCAAGGAAATTTCCAGAGTAAAACTGAATTCCAGGTTCATCTGTTGTCATTTCCAAAACTCTTCCGCTTGCTGCGTGATATACTTTTGCTATGATTGTTTTTCCTTTTTCAGGATTGTTCAATACCCAGCAGTGATCGTAACCTTTTCCTCTTTCTAACTGTTCGTTTTTTACTTCGATATCTTTTCCAATTAATTTTGGTTTTCTGAAATCGAAAGGCGTATTCGCAACATCATCTAATTTTCCTGTCGGAATTAAAGTCGCATCAACCGGAACTAATTTATCTGCATTCAAAGTCAATTCGTGATCTAAGATTGTTTTTGTAAAATCTCCTGATAAATTGAAATAAGAATGCTGCGTTAAATTCACAACTGTTTTCTTATCTGTAGTCGCCTCGTATAAAACTTCTAATTGATTATCATTTGTCAATGTATACGTTACAAAAACTTTTAAATTTCCAGGATAACCTTCTTCCATATCTTTACTTAAATAAGATAATTTCAAAGTTGCCGCATCTCCGGATTTTGCTTCATCAGCTTTCCAAACCACATTAAAATAGCCTTGCGGTCCACCGTGTAAAGCATTTGGCGCATTGTTTATTGCCAATTGATATTCCTTTTCGTCTAAAGTAAATTTCCCTTTAGCGATTCGGTTTCCGTATCTTCCGATCAAAGCTCCAAAAAATGGATTCGCTTTTTCGTATTGAGCCAAATTATCAAATCCGATTACAACATTTTCCGAAACACCCTCTTTATTAGGTACTTTTAAATCTGTAATTCTTCCTCCAAAAGTGATGATATCAACTTCCATCCCGTTTTGGTTTTTCAATTTATAACTGTCGACTTTTTCTCCTTTTCCAGTTGTTCCATAAGAAGATTTCTCAATTGTAACTGTAGCTTTTTTATCTGAAGAAACTGTAGTGTCATCCATTTTTTTATCGTTTTTACATTGAACTGAAATGAAAGCCAAACTCAGTAGGCCAATTCCAAAAATATAACGTTTTAATACATTCATAAATGATATTTTTAATTGGTTAAATGTTAGATGTTAAAAGTAGCAAAAAACCTTAGAATCTTAGCAACTTAGAACCTTAGTCCCTCAGACTATAATCCATGTTGAAACAAATGATAGTAAGCTTCGTTGGCGTTAATTTTATCTTTGAAATCTCTAATTGTCGTTTTTTCATCAATAACCAATAATTCGATTCCGGCGATATCAGCGAAATCTTCCATATATTCTGTTGTCAATGACTGGCTGTAAACTGTGTGATGCGCTCCACCAGCCAAAATCCAGGCCGTTGCAGCGATATCAAGATTTGGTTTACAATCCCATAAAACTCTTGCAACCGGTAATTTAGGCAATTCAGCCATTGGTTTTATCGCTTCAACTTCGTTTACAATTAAACGGAAACGAGTTCCCATATCAACCAAAGAAACATTAATTGCATCTCCGGCAGGCGAATTAAATACCAAACGAGCAGGATCTTCTTTTCCGCCAATTCCTAAAGGATGCACTTCGCAAGAAGGTTTTCCATCAGCAATTGATGGACAAATTTCCAACATGTGAGATCCTAAAACATATGATTTTTGCGGTGTGAAATGGTATGTGTAATCTTCCATGAAAGACGTTCCTCCCTCAAGACCCACGTTCATTACTTTTAAGGCACGAACCATTGCCGCTGTTTTCCAGTCTCCTTCTCCACCAAAACCATAACCATCGGCCATTAATCTTTGTGTTGCGATTCCAGGTAATTGTTTCCAAACACCCAAATTTTCAAACGTATCTGTAAAAGCTCCAAAACCTCCTTCTTCAAGGAAAGCTCTTAAACCTAATTCAATTTTTGCCGCTTCCGCTAATGAACTTCTTTGCGCCCCGCCTTCTTTTAAAGCATCAGTCAAAGTGTATGATTGCTCGTAAACTGCCAATAAATCATTTAATTCTTTATCCGTAACTTTCTCAATATATTTAGTGACATCTGAAGAATCAAAACCGTTAACTGACATTCCGAAACGAATTTGAGCTTCTACTTTATCACCTTCCGTTACGGCAACTTCACGCATATTGTCTCCAATACGGGCTACTTTTAAGTTTTGAAGTTCATCCCAACCCAAAGCTACTCTTGTCCAGATACCTAATTTTTTCTGAACCCTTTCATCTTCCCAATGTCCTACAACCACTTTGCGTTTTTTACGCATTCTTGACATGATGAAACCAAATTCACGATCTCCGTGAGCCGATTGATTCAGGTTCATGAAATCCATGTCGATAGTTCCCCACGGAATTTCAGCATTGTATTGTGTATGTAAATGACATAACGGTTTTTTCAAAATGCTCAATCCGCCGATCCACATTTTTGCAGGTGAGAAAGTGTGCATCCAGGCAATAATTCCGATACAGTTTTTAGCAGAATTTGCCGCTAAACAAACATCTAAAATTTGCGCAGGCGATTTCACAACATCTTTATAAACTACTTTTACCGGAATACTAGATGTTGCATCTAATCCTTTTGCAATTATTTGCGAATGCTCCGCCACTTTTCTTAAAGTTTCTTCACCGTATAATTCCTGGCTTCCTACTACAAACCATACTTCTTTTTGAGAGATATCAATCATGTTCTTTTGTTTATTTTGTTTCAAGTTTCAGGTTTCAAGTTTGTTGGAATCTGAAAATCTCGAATTGTTATTTTTAAGTTTTCTTTGTTTCAGGTTTCAAGTGTCACGTTCCAATAACTTGAAACAAAAAAAACCTGAAACCTGAAACTTTTTTACTGCCCGTAATACGAATCTTTTCCGTGTTTGCGGTTGTAATGTTTCTTTATTAATGAATCTTTTAATCTTGGTGCGTTTGGGTTTATTTGTAAAGTCAGGTACGCCATTTCGGCTACGACTTCAAGAACCTTACTGTTGTAAACTGCTTTTGCTGCGTTTTTCCCCCAGGCAAACGGACCGTGATTTCCTATCAAAACCATTTCTACTTCTTCGTACGAAAGATTTTTTTCTTTGAAACAATCCAAAATCTGAATTCCGGTATTGTGTTCGTAGTTTCCTTCTATAAGTGCATCTGCCATTGGCGGCGCGCATGGAATATCTGCCGTTAAATGGTCAGCATGCGTGGTTCCGAAAATTGGAATATCTTGCTGAGACTGTGCCCAAGCTACAGAATAGGTTGCATGTGTATGAGCAACGCCTCCAATGTTTGGCCAGTTTTTGTATAAATAAGCATGCGTTTTTGTGTCAGATGACGGACGCATTGTTCCTTCAATAATGTTATTATCAAAATCGACAATAACAATATCTTCCGGTTTTAAATCTTCGTAGGGAACGCCGCTTGGTTTAATGGCAAAAACACCATTTTTTCTGTCCACGGCACTTACATTCCCAAAAGTATAAACTACCAAGTTCAATGCGTTTAACTGCATATTCGCCTCGTAGCATTCTTGTTTTAAATCTTTATAAAGAGAACTCATTTTGTGTAATTTTAATAGATGGATCTGCGAAAGCACTTAATTGATCATAAGCAATCAATAATTTATTGTAAGCTGCTACTTTGTCTAATTGAGGGAAATATTCTCCATCAAAATCGCTTCCTATTTTTTGACTTGCTTCGATTACGTTTGGATAAATTCCGGCTGCAACTGCTGCATAAATCGCCGCTCCCAAAGCCGGAGTCTGATCTGAAGCTGCAATTTTAATTGGCTTGTTTAAAACGTTAGCTAAAGTCTGCATAATAAAAGGCGATTTTCTGGCAACGCCACCAATTCCGATTACGCTGTCAATTTTCACTCCTTCTTCTTCAAAACGATCCACGATTTTTTTCGCTCCAAAACAGATTGCGTTTACTAAAGCTTTAAAAATATGTGGTGCTTTTGTTCCTAAAGATAAATTCGAAATTGCACTTTTTAATTCCTGATTGGCATCTGGCGTTCTTCTTCCATTAATCCAGTCTAAAGCAATTGGAAGACTTTCTGAAACCGGAATTTTCTCTGCTTCTTTTGTCAATTCTACAATTAATTTATCGCTGAATTCTTCTCTTAGTTGTTCTTTTTGTTCTTCATTTAATATTGAAGAAGAAGTCAATAAATGTTCCGTTGGCCACATTAATAATTCTTTGTACCAGGCTAATAAATCTCCAAAAGCAGATTGTCCCGCTTCAAGACCAATAAAACCTGGAATTACAGATCCGTCAACCTGACCACAGATTCCGCGAACGGTTTTTGTTCCAACTTCATCATAAGAACCTACCAGAATATCGCAGGTTGAAGTTCCCATAACGCGAACCAAAGTATTTTCTCCAATTTTTGCTCCAACCGCTCCAGAATGCGCGTCGAAAGTTCCAACAGCCACAATTGTTTCTGTTGAAAGTCCTAAACGGTCTGCCCATTCTTTGCTTAAATTTCCGGCAACTAAATCAGAAGTATACGTTTCATCATATAAATTTCCACGAAGCGTTGCTAAATACGGATGAAGTTTTTCTAAGAATTCAACCGGAGGCAAACCATTCCAATCTTCGTGCCACATGGCTTTGTGACCCGCTGCGCAACGGCTTCTCTTAAAGGTTTTTAAATCTTTATCTTCAATTAACAAATACGTCATTAAATCGCAGTGTTCCA
Organism: Flavobacterium sp. AK-345; assembly: GCF_058310175.1. Lineage (NCBI taxonomy): Bacteria > Pseudomonadati > Bacteroidota > Flavobacteriia > Flavobacteriales > Flavobacteriaceae > Flavobacterium > Flavobacterium sp. AK-345. The sequence continues at coordinate 106,835 of NZ_JBZEER010000009.1, forward strand.
TCCACGTGTGTGCTGCATTTCTAACCGCTTCATCTTCTCTGGCAATGTGCAGGATTTTTGCCCAAAACCATTCTGATGAATAAATTCCGCCAACATATTTTGTTACGTTTTCTCCTCCCCAGCTTACTGCTAATTCATTGATTTCATTTGCTTCGTTGATTGAAGTATGATCTTTCCAAAGAACCATCATTGCGTTTGGATTTTCCTCAAAACCTTTTGTCAAAGCAAGCGGAATTCCCTCTTTCGTAACCGGAACCGGCGATGATCCTGTTGTATCAATACAAATTCCTTTTATCAAAGAAGGATCAACTTTACTTTCTTTTATAACATTCTGAATCGTGCTTTCTAATCCTTCAATATGATCCAAAGGATGCTGACGAAACTGATTTATCGATGCGTCACAATATTGTTTGTTTTTCCATCTTTTGTAATGAGAAACATTTGATGCTAACTCCTGCCCATTTTCAGTATCTATTAACATCGCTCGAACAGAATCTGTTCCGTAGTCCAATCCTATAACGTAATTTTTCATTCGAAATTAATTTTTAATAACGCAAATATAATTATAAATAATTCATAAGTGTATAAAAAACACTTAACAAAAATAAGTGCTTGATTTTTTTACAAATAATGCATCAAAACAGGCATTTAAGGTTAAAACAGAAAATAAACGTTGCTTATACATTTATTCTGTTGCGATTACTTCATCTTAATTTTTAAAACAGTAACCGAGTACGCCGGAAAATCATATTGAACCTGACTCCCTTTCAACTTAAATTCACTTTCTTTTGGACTAATTTTAGTTGGAGTTTCAAAAGAATTCTCGTCATTCAATCCATCTCCTTTTAAAATTATAGCTGTTCCTTTTGTATCTAATTTTGTTCCCTTTACATCAATTGAAACATTTTGAGCCGTTGCAGAAGTATTCACAATTTTCAGAATTACTTCTTTAGAATTCATATCTTTTACTGCAGATGCAAACAAATCATTTTGTCCCGTTACCGCTTTTCCGTCTTTTGTAATATTGATTAAATCGGTTCCTTTATTGTTTGAAAATAATTTCTGGACATAATAATTTGGCGTCCCGTAAGATTGTAAATTATTGAACCAAATCATATCCGGTGTCCATTGCCAGCCTTCAACGTGAGCCAGCAAAGGCGCATAAGAAGTTAAATGAACGACCTCAGCATTGCGCTCCATTCCGGTCATGAAAGCGGCTTCAGAAAAAGCACATTCCCAATTGTTTTTGTTATCCGGACTTGCAATTGCTACACTTTGCGCTGCATATTCTCCGGCAAAAATCTTTGGTCCTTTACGATCGTAATTGTCGTAACGTGTTACATTTTTTCGAAACCATGCCGGGTCTTTATAATAGTGCTCGTCAACGATTTCTGCATTCAGTTTTTTAAGTGCTGCCATGCCATAATCAAAGAAATCTCCATCAGGAAATGGTCCTGTTCCGGACACAATAGTAATGTTTGGATATTTTGATTTGATGGCTTTTTGAAACACTTTGAAACGCTCGATATAATCTGGTCCCCATTGCTCATTTCCAACTCCAATGAATTTTAAATTGAATGGTTTTGGGTGTCCCATATCAGCTCTCACTTTTCCCCAGGCGGTAGTTTGATCACCATTGGCAAATTCAATTAAATCTAAAGCATCCTGCACATAAGGATCGATTTGATCCATCGGAACCAATTCTCCTGTGTTGAACTGACAAGCCATTCCACAGCTTAAAATTGGCAATGGAGAAGCTCCAATATCTTCTGAAAGCTGGAAATATTCATAAAATCCTAAACCAAAACTCTGGAAATAATCCGGTGCCAGTTTGTGTGCAAATTCCGTATTCCATCTGTTAATCATCGTTTCTCTGTCTTCTACATTTCCAATCGATTTTTTCCATTGGTAACGCAATGCCAACGTTTTTCCTTCAACAATACAACCTCCCGGAAAACGTAAAAATCCTGGTTTCAAATCGTATAATAATTGTACTAAATCAGCACGCATTCCGTTTTTTCTGCCTTTCCAGGTATCTTCCGGAAACAGCGAAATCACATCTAAATCTATAACTCCGGTTCCTTCAAAAGTGATTCTAATTTGTGCTTTTGCTTCTGTTGCAGTTGCCGTTAATTGTGCTGTATAATTTGTCCAGTCTTTTGAGGTTGGTGCAATCGAAGTTTCACCTAAAACCTTTTTATTTTTATCTATGAATTGAATTTTAATCTTCGAAATGTCTCCGGATATTTTTGAAGCTTTCAGAGACAAATTATAATGCAAATCTTTTTTGATTCCCATTCCCCTGAAACCTTCATTTATCAATTCATAACCGCTGGCATCTTTTACCGTAACCCTGCAGTAATTATGATTTGTTCCTTTTTGAGAATACTGAATAATATTGGCAATTCCGGATTGCTCATTTAATTTATGTCGGTCGCTGTTTGGTTCTTTCCAACCCATCATCGGCGTTTCAAATTCAAACGATCTGTTTTTGATCATTTCAGCATACAAACCTCCATCGGCAGCAAAATTGATATCTTCAAAAAATACTCCATACATCGTTGGCTGAATTTTCGTTACTGTTTTACCAGCTTCAACCTGAAGATTGTTTTTTTGTGCCGATGCATAAAAACCGTTCAGCAATAAACCGCAAAGGGTAATTTTGGTAATTAAATTGGACTTCATTTTTATTTTGTTTGTGTTTTATGGCACGCGGATGACGCGGGTTAAAACGGATTTTTATTTTTTTTTAACTATATCTTTATTTAAACACATAGAAACATAGTTTTTGAGCGCTAAAAAAGGCATTTCATTTACTTAAAGACAAATAGATATGTATGTGTTTAAAAAATTTCTCACGCAGATCTGGCAGATTTAGCAGATTTTTTTCTAATCTTTTAATCCCTTAATCTTGGCAAAATCTTGATTCTTTCTTCTTGCCTCTATCTTCTATATTCCATGTTCTATATTCTGTGTTCTATATTCTATTTCAAAACGGGCCATAAATCAGCATCCCAAATCATTTCTCTAACTATTAATCTTGGCGTTCCGTTGGTTTTCTTTTCGTAGCCGTGATAAAAAATATAATCTTTACCATCAAACGTATAAGCGCTGTTATGGCCTACGCCAAAGTAATTTTCGTCGCTTTGAACTACTAAACTGCCTCCGCCTTCATTTAATGGTTTTCCATCTTTATCTACATAAGGTCCGGTCACATTTTTAGATCTTCCAACAACAACTTTATAGGTGCTTTTTTCTCCGCGACAGCATAAATCCCAAGAAAGGAATTGGTAATAATAACCGTTTTTATTGAAGATAAAAGGAGCTTCGAGCGCGCCATCGCCGGGATCAGAATCTGGTAATTCGAAAGTTCTTTTACGTTTTGAAATCGTGTGCCATTCCTGTGGCTGTACAATCGATTTTAAATCCGGATTTAGTTTTACCATTTTTAATCCTTCCCAAAAAGAACCAAATGATAACCAAGGCGTATTGTTCTCATCAAAAATTAAATTGGGATCAATGGCGTTCCACATATCACGATTGGGCTGCGACTGAATCACAATTCCCTGATCGATCCATTTGTAATTTTTATCTTTTGAATCTAAGGTTGTATTGGTTGCAACGCCAATTGCCGATGTGTTTTTGGCAAAAGCCGAAACAGAATAATAGAGGTAATATGTATTATTATGAAATGAAATATCCGGCGCCCAAATATGATTTTTAAAATCGGCTGCAACACCATCTGCCCAAACTGGTTTTTCTGTAAAAACCGGTGCTTCTTTATTCCAGTTTTTTAAATCTTTCGAACTAAAAACACTGATTCCTTTTCCGGTACAAAACAAATAATAAGTATCTTTTTGTTTGATGACAACCGGATCGTGTACCACAATTTCCTGTGCAAACAAAGCCGAAACCATCAGCATCATTAAAACAGAAAGTATATATTTTATGTTTTTGTAAACCATATAAGTGATATAAGAAAATTTAAGTTTGGTCTGTTTTTATTCTGAAAACTTTTTACTGAATTCCTTCAGATGTCATCACCACTCTTTTCATTGTTCCGTCTTTATTATAAAACAATTTATCAACGCAGACAGATCTTCTAAAACTTCCCCCATTTGGCTGCGTTGCTCCGTTATGATAAATAAAATACGATTGTCCTTTAAAATCAATTATCGATTGATGGTTGGTGTTACTGTTTCCGGCTATTTCATTCAAAATTCCTTTAAATTCCCACGGCCCTGTAATTGACTTGCTCATGGCGTAGGCAATTTTCTCAGGAAATTCATAAGCATAAGACAAATAATACCAGCCTTTGTGTTTGTGAATCCAGGGTGCTTCAGTAAAATGCGGTAAATCTATTGTTTGAATTGGTCCGTCTAATTCAAGCATATTTTCTTTTAATTTAGCATAATGACAAACTGTGTTTCCCCAAATTAAATACGCCTGATTATCATCATCAATATAAACTGTTGGGTCAATATCATCCCAGCTTATTTTGGTATGCGTTGTCATATCATTTGTAATTAAAGCTTTTCCTAATGCATCTTTAAAAGGCCCGGTTGGGTTGTCTGAAACTGCAATTCCAATTGATTTTCCGGGAATTGTTCCGTGAGAAACGGTTACATACCAATAAAATTTTCCGTTTCTTTCAATAACCTGCGAAGCCCATGCATCACCAGAAGCCCATTTAAACTCACTCGCCTTCAACGGCACGGAATGCGATTCCCACTTTTTCATATCTGATGAAGAATACACTACCCATTCGTTCATTTTATAAAAATGAAAATCATTTGGCGCTTCGTCATGACCCGCATATAAGTAGACTTTGTCTTTGTAAACCAATGCCGCGGGATCGCCTGTATATTGATCTTTAATAATAGGATTATTGAATTTTGCAGGGTCAATTTGACTTTGAACTGTTGGACAGAATGCAAGCAAAACTAAAAGTGATAGGCTTGTAATTGTATTTTTCATTATGATTTATTTTAATACATAATTGCTATGCGTTAAATATTTTTTCACGCAGTCCCGATAGCTATCGGGAGCAGATTTTTTTGATCTTTAATTCTTTTAAATTTATTATAAAGTAAGCCCCAGCGGGGCGACATGTTTATAGAAATTCTATTTGTTTTTCGTAAGAGCCCCATCGGGGTGACATATTTTCGTCAATTAAAAAAAGTTAGATATCGCTCCGCTGGAGCTAATAAAAAAAACATACTATAATTGCTATAAACATTATGCTCCTACGGAGCTTTCAATAATCCAAACTGTTTTCTTTAAATCTATGTTATTTTTTGTTTTTTTGGATTTGAAATTTAAAACTTGAAATTTTTTAATTCACTTTCTTACCCCAAACAGGTAATCCTCCAGCGGTCAAACCAGAATAACTCAAGGTTACTTTTCTGGTTGCCGATTCCCAATCCCAGGCATCAATTACGTTGCATTTTACTCCATTTATCGTCAGGATTTTTTTGGTGCTTTCATATGACCATGTTCCTGTAACATCTCCACTTACTTTTTTATCAGCGGTTAAATTAATTGTTATCGATTTTTGAATGGTTTTGTATTGATAATTCATTGTAATTTGTTCCCATGTTCCAATGATGTTGGCTTCGGCAAAAGCGGTTGTTGGCACTCCTGCATAACGTTCGGGTTCTACTACGGGCCAGCCATCTTCTGTCCATTGAATACCGCGAACATGTCCCATCATTATAGCATTCGAAACATTAATTCCGGGAACTCCCTCTGGCAAACGAGCCTGCGAAGCATAATACCATTGTTTAGTTGTTGAATTTTGAAAAATTCCGCAATGCGCAAAACCAACCCAGCCGGTATGATTTTTAAAAGAATAGGGATGCGTCAACATCGGGAAACATTCTGCTCCAGTGGTAATACTCATTCCTGTATTGGTTAAATATGGCCCTAAAATACTTTTTGAACGTGCAACCCGTGTGTTGTATGCAACTGATAATTCATCATAAGCCAAAAACAAATAATAATATTGCGTGTCGGGATTATAGATAATTTCCGGACCTTCGAGTGCCTGCCAGCGGTTTGTATTTACGTTTCCGCGTCCTGCAATTCGCACTCCGTAATCATCTATTGTTTGTAATTTATCCGGTTTTCCTGTGGTTGGATTTAATTTTAAAGCTGCAATTCCGGAATGCCACGAACCGTAAATTAAATACTGATCACCTTCGGGTGTTTCGATAAAACTCGGATCAATGGCGTTGAATTTAAAATAAGCATCCCAATCGTTTCCTCCGTTTCTAACGTAACTTTTTACCCCATCAGGTTCAGAACAAACGACCATTCCTTTATCTGTCCAATTATTTGAAGCCAAATCGTCCGTTTCGGCTAAGCCAATAAAAGCACGTTCTGACCAGGATGTATTAGTGTCTGATCCTACAATCGGATTCGTTACGACAATGCTATAGTACATTCTGAATTTGTTTCCCACTTTTCGAACGCACGGCGCCCAATATGCATAATTCGGGTTTTCGATAGGAGGAAGGGCAGGCGACATTCTTGCTCTTTTGTTGTTTAGCGAATCTTTTACCCAAGCCGGAGCCTGCGCCATTGAAGATCCCATAAATTCCCAATTGATTAAATCTTTTGATCTTCTGTAAAAAAAATGTCCGTTGCCTTCATGTGCATTTCCGTAAGAAGCATCGGTTTGATACATATAATAATATTCTCCTGATTTTTCTACGGATGGATCATGTACGTTGGCTAAATTCCATTGTGCCCTGCTTCCCCAACTTGAAATTGAAGTATAATTATCTGCATAAGCAGGTCCCGGAAAAACTGGCGTAACCAAAGGCGGATCAACAACTACAGGCGGATCCGGAATTTCGGCAGCAGGATCATCATTAGAACAACTTACAACAATCGCTGCAAGCAAAAAAAGTCCTAATTTGAATGCTTTTTTTATAATGGAATTTGATTTTTTCATCTTTTTAGATTTTTATTTTCCTTCTAAAACAACAACCGAAAAAGGAGGAATTGTGATTTCTAATTTTCCTTTTTTGTTTTCGAAACCTTTAAAAACTGTTGGTATAATTTTATTTGGCGTATCAAATGAATTGTAATCCTGAAGTTTTGCCGATGTTAAAACGGTTCCTGTAAAGTTTTTAACCCCAAGATCTTTTAAGTCAATTTCAACTTTGTTTTTATTTTTTGCATCTACATTTACTAATGAAATATGAATTGCTCCATTTTTATCTTTTGAAGCTGATGCCGAAACTGCCGGAAGTGTTTCTCCGTTGAAAGTATATAATGGCGATTGAAAGTTTACCGGCAATAGTTTTGCATCCTGATGAACGCTGTACATTTTCATAACATGATACGTTGGCGTTGTAATCATTTTAGCCTTGTCTGTAAGGATTACGGCTTGCAAAACGTTTACACATTGTGCTAAATTGGCCATACGAACTCTGTCTGCATGATTGTTGAAAATATTTAAAGTTGATCCAGCTAAAACCGCATCTCTCATTGTATTTTGTTGGTATAAAAATCCGGGATTTGTACCTTTTTCTACGTCATACCAGCCTCCCCATTCGTCAACCATCATGGCTACTTTTTTCTCTGGGTCGTATTTATCCATAATGGCAGAATGTTTTGTAACTAATTCTTCCATTTTTAAGGCTGATTTCATGGTTTTAAAATAACCTTCTTCGGTAAAATTAACGGCTTCTCCTTTTTTACCCCAATCTATTACGGCATAATGATGCACGCCTACTCCGCCCAACATATTTAGCGGAATATTTTTCATTAAAACTTCTGTCCAATTATAATCGGCGCTGTTTGATCCTGAAGCGATTCTGGTAATTCCGCCTGTATTTTCCCAATCAGACATAAATGTGGCAAATTTGCGATATTCTCCGGCATAATATTCTGCTGTCATATTTCCTCCGCAACCCCAGGCTTCATTTCCAATTCCCCAGAATTTAACTTTCCATGGCTCGGTTCTTCCGTTTTTTTTACGCAAATCACTCATCGGGCTTTTACCGCTAAAATTGGCGTATTGAACCCAATCAGATAATTCCTGAACGGTTCCGCTTCCTACGTTTCCAGATAAATATGGTTCTGCACCAAGAAGTTCGCACATATTAAGAAAATCATGTGTTCCAAAACTATTGTCTTCGGTTACACCGCCCCACCATTGGTTTACGATTGTTGGTCTCTGTTCTTTTGGTCCAATGCCATCTTTCCAGTGATAAGTATCTGCAAAACAGCCACCCGGCCATCTTAAATTCGGAATTTTTAAATCTTTTAAGGCTGCAATAATATCATTTCTTACACCCTTCGTATTTGGTATTTTTGAAGTATCTCCCACAAAAAATCCTCCGTAAATACAGCGTCCTAAATGTTCAGCAAAATGTCCGTAAATATTTTTATTGATGGTTGGTGCATCTGCATTATTTTTTATGGCTACTACGGTAGTTCCGCCTTGAGCGAAACTAAACTGACTACAAATACTAATAAGGAATGTGATTAAAAATGCTTTTTTCATGTGTGGATAATTATTTGTTATGTGATAAAGAGGAAAGTTTGTGAATCTTTCCTCTGATATTAAAATTTAATACGAAAGTGCCGGCCATCCTGATGACCATGTAAAATAGACAATCTCAAGTTTTGGATTTCCGTTATCGGCTCCATCATAATAATGAACAGCTCCTTTTTGTGTTCCTGTAATTCTGGATAAATGTCCCGGACCAATATAATTTCCTTGTGTTGCCAAAACTGTTGTTCCGCCACCGTTTTTTAAATTGACTCCGTTTTTATCTGTAAAAGGTCCAAACGGACTTGTTGAACGACCTACAACAATATAATAAGTGCTGTTTACGCCATTACAGCAAGACCCTCGATTGACGAACATATAGTAATAACTTCCTTCTTTAATTAAACAAGGAGCTTCCCACGAAGCACTATTTCCACCTGCTACAATGGTTCTTGTTCCTGTTGGTTTACCTGTTGAAACGTTAATTTGTACTACGCCAATACCTGCGTGCCAGGAACCGTAAGCCATATAAACATTACTGCCATCGACTAAAATTGAAGGATCGATCGCATTTACATCTGAAGCTGATGACGAAGCAATAACAACGCCTCTGTCTGTCCATTTTGTTCCTGCACTTTGTGAAATTGACGGAGCCGTTACCAACCCAATTGCTGAAGTTGCAGACCCAAAAGTAGAACAGGAATAATACATATTCCATCTGTTATTAAACCACGCCAAATCTGGCGCCCAAAATGTTTTGGTAAAACCCGGAACATATCCTGTTATCCAGCTTGGCGTTGAAGTAAACACTGAGGTTCCCCATGTCCAGTTGGTTAAATTTGTCGAATATGTCATTGGGATATTATCTCCTGTGGTGAAAACATAATAATTAACACCGCTTTTTATAATCGTACTCGGGTCATGTGACGGGACGTTTCCGCTGACTGTTTTTGCTGTTATATTTTTAACCTCTGAATTTTGAGTTGCAGCACTTGTTTCTTCTGTTGGATAAACAATGTCTTCATTTTGACAACTTCCTAATAATATTGCGAATAAAACCAAACCTGTTATTGTTTTCATTGTGATATAATTTAAGTTAATGGTTAAATTTAGTTTTCAGTCTCAGTTTGCACGGTCCTGAAAACTGTTTTTAATAACTGTCGTTCTGAATTATTCCCGGATTGTTATCTTTTTCCAATTGTGGAATTGGGAAATATTCTCTTCCTGGCAGATAAGAATTAAATTCTGCATCTCTTGATTTCAGCCATTCTAATTTTGTGGCATCCTGAAGCCATCCCCAACGGCGAATATCATCAAAACGATGTCCTTCAAGAGGAAATTCCAAAAATCTTTCATGACCAATCTGATCTCTCATTTGATCCTGTGTCATTCCCGGTTTTACAGTAGCCAAATCCGGCAAACCCACTCTGTTTCGTACCATTTGAATATATCCGTAGGCTCCGGGAGTGTCACCTGTTTCGTTTAAACATTCTGCATACATTAAAAGAATATCGGCATAACGCAATAATCGCTCGTTGATACCGGAACGCCAATCGTATTCGTCTGCAAATTCTCCATCTGAATTTTGGTATTTTCTACAGAATAAATCATTTAAATCGGCCGGACTTGAAGCATAAAATACCGCAAAATCTTTACCGTATAATTTGGTTCCCGGTTTGTTATAAAATATCGTAGCATCCAAACGCGGATCGATTGTATTTGCCGTTGTTTTTTCTTCCTGATATTCGTTAAAAAGTGCCCATGTTGGCTGTACATCTGTCCACCCAAAAGCTCTTGGTGCATACGTTATGGCTCTTGCCGAAGTTTTTCCCCAACCAGAAGCCGGAGCACCGCCCCAACCTAGTTCGACACCACCGGCATCTCTGCTAAATTGCACTTCAAAAAGAGATTCTGAATTATTTTCGTTGGCAGTAGTAAAATTATCACGGTAGTTTGAAACCAGTGAATAAATTCCAAGATCTATAACTTGTTTGAATGTTGTTCTGGCATTCGTAAAATCTTTGGTAAACAAATAAGCTTTTCCTAAATATCCTAAAGCGGCACCTTTTGTAGCACGTCCTTTTTGGCCTGCATCAAGACCTGAAACACCATCATATGAAGTTGGTAATAATTCGGCAGCCGTTTTAAAGTCAGAAATTACCTGAGCCCAGCCTTCTGCCTGTGTTTTTTGTGGATAATAAACAGCTAATTCTGTTGGTAAAGGAACATTTTTGAACAAGTTTACGGCATGAAACAAGTACAATCCTCTTAAAAAATAGGCTTGTCCTAATATTCTGTTTTTTAATGCTCCGTCTGTAAATGCAATATTCGGCACATTTGTTAAAACCTGATTGGCACGATAAATTCCCTGATAATAGGTTTCAAAAGCCCAGCCGTAAATTGCGGCATCAGCAACATTTGAATTGAAATGTCCCACATTATACATCGATGCCCACGGACTATTTGTACGGGCATCATCTGCTTTTGCATCTAATAAAAGCGGTGTACTGCGCATGTAAGTTCCGTCTGTTAGTAAACTTCCGTAAGCGGCGTTTACTCCTTCCAGCGCATCCTGATCTGTTTTCCAAAATGAATCTACTGCATCATTAGTTGGATCAAGCTGTACTAAATCTTCATTTTCAACACAGCCGGTTGTAAGCATAGCAAGTGAAAAGAAAACAGCTATATAATTATATATATTATATTTCATTGTAATACGTTTTAAATTGGTTAAATCAGTTTAGAAACTTACCTCTACTCCTAAAGAAATTGTTCTTGGATTTGGAAAAGATCCTCCATCATATCCTCTTGACAGTAATCCTTCGCTATTAAAATCAGGATCATAACCTTTATATTTTGAAATGGTCAGCAAGTTTTGACCGTTGATATAAACTTTGGCTTTTTGAATAAATTTATCATTCAAAGGAATGTTGAATCCAATTTCCATCGTTTGTAACCTTACATAATCACCGCTTTCTATAAATCTGTTTGACTCTCTGGCATTTCCATTTGGGTCGCCAATTACAGGAGCGGGAATATTGGTATTGGTATTGGTAGGTGTCCAATAATTTAATTCATCTACATGATGATTCGTGTATTGTCCTATCATTAAATTGCGGTACATGGCATTAAAAACCTTGTTTCCGCCACTTCCCTGCCAGAACATCGAGAAATCAAAATTTGAATACGAAGCGCTAAAATTTAAACCAAAACCATATTTAGGAATTGATACTCCCTGAAATGTTCTGTCGGCATCAGTAATAATTCCATCATTATTTACATCTCTAAATTTGATATCTCCCGGTGCTGCTCCGGTTTGGGTTGGAGAAGAGGTAACTTCGGCCGCATTTTGAAAAATTCCAATCGCTTCCCAGGCAAAAAGTTCTCCCACAGATCTTCCTACTTCTGTTTTAGAATATGTTCCGTAAAGCGGGTTTCCATTAACTCCAATTTTGGTGACTTCATTTTTCAATGTTCCGAAATTGGCCGATATATCATATTTAAATTTATGGTGATGATTACTGTATGATGCTGTAAACTCCAAACCATGATTTTGCATATCTCCTGCATTGGTAAAAATATCTGCCGGAAAAGCTCCTGTAGAAAAAGGCAAAGGCACTCTAACTAAAATATCAGTAACTTTTTTTGTAAAATACTCTGCAGTAAATTGTAAGTCGTTATCAAGAAAACCTAACTCCAATGCAACGTTGGCGCTGCTTGTTTTTTCCCATTTTACATTCGGGTCAAGTGCTGCAACTACGGTTGTTCCCGGAGCAAGCTCATTATTAAAATCATAACCTGCAAAACTGTTTACTGTTGAAGCAAAAAAGTATTGCGGAATTGTATTGTTACCCAATGTTCCATAACCTCCTCTAAGTTTGATGTTACTGATCCAGTCTGGTAATTTTAAAAACTTTTCGTTGCTAATTTTCCATCCTCCTGAAAAGGAATAGAAATTTGCCGAATTATTTTTTTCGCTAAAAAGCGATGTTTTATCCTGTCTGAAATTTGCCTGAAGCAAATACCTGTCGTCATAAGAATAATTTAATCTGCTGATATAGGATATTCCGGTAATTGTAAATTTAGTTTCTCCCGCGTCTCTCGAATCCGCATATTGAAGCATACTAATTTCACCTGGTTCGTATCCTACACCTTTTGACCAATGGTTGTAATTATCTCTTCTTTCCTGAATCCATCCTGCCAAAGCTTCGATTTTGTGCTTGCCAAGCGAAACTTCATACGTTAATATATTGTTCATGAAAGTTCTCAACTCATTTCCATTGGCAACATCTAAAGAAGCTTCATCATTTGTTGTAATATAATACCATCCTAAATCGCTTGGCGGAATAAATTTTCTGTTTTCCCAATCGGTTCTGTCGTAACTAACATCTAGTTTGTATTTAAGTCCTTTTACAATTTCGACTTCACCCCAGATATCACCAATAAAGCGATTTCTTTTTCCGGTATTTTCAATCAGATTATTATACCCAATTGGGTTCATCGAAATTGCTCTTTGTGTCAGGTTATCTGTACCTCCATAACCACCCAGCCTGTTAGAATCATATACAGGCATTGTTGGTATAGCGCCTAATAAATCACTAATAGCTGTTTGACCAACATTATATTCGTTAAATATTTCTTTATCAGATTGAGTGTAAGCGATTTTTGCCCCGTATTTGAATTTTCCTTTTTTACCGTTTAGATTTAAATTGGTAGACAGTCTTTCATAATCTTGTGGCGTTTTGAAGTAACTGGTGTTTTTAAAATAATCAACATTAAAACTGTACATGATACTTTCTGCTCCTCCGCCAAATGTAAGAGTCTGATTTTGTACAACTCCGGTTTGTAAACCTTCTTTTTGCCAATCGGTATCGACATTTGAAATATAAGAAGGACTTGCCGGATTATTTCCCGGAGCAATACTTACCGCAACTCCGGCTCTAAGATCTCTGTTTCTTTCTGCTTCGTTAGTAATCGTTTGATATCCTACACGATCTGTTACATCCCATTTTTTAGCCACATCCTGAAGCCCGACAATAGATTTAAATTTGATATCCATTCTGCCGGATTTTCCTTTTTTTGTGGTAATAATTACAACTCCGTTTGCTCCACGAACACCGTAAATAGCTGCCGAAGAAGCATCTTTTAAAACTTGCATCGATTCTATTTCTCCCGGCGCAAAATCGTATGGAGCATCAACCATAATTCCGTCAATAACAAAAAGCGGATTATTATTGGTGAATGAAGTTATACCTCTAATTTTTACATTGACAAAACCACCCGGTTCTCCTGATGATTGTACTGTAACTCCCGGTACCTGGCCCTGAAGCATTTTTGCAGCATCATAAGTTACCGTTTTTTTAGCCGATTCCAGGTTGACAACACTTACAGATCCTGTAAGATCTGATTTCTTTTGTGTTCCATACCCAATAACTACGACTTCGTTTAATTTGTTAGTATCTTCTGTAAGCGCCGCATCAATTTTTGACTGACCGCCTACCGCTATCTCTTTGTTTTGAAATCCTATAAATGAAAAAACTAAAACATCATTTGGAGATGCCTTAATTATATATTCTCCATCAAATCCAGTTACGGCAACTGTTTTTGTTCCTTTTATCATAATGTTCACGCCCGGCAAAGGCAAATTGTCTTGTGCCGAAGTAACAATTCCTTTAATTTCTTTGCCTTGAGCAGACAATTGATTAGCAGAAAATAGCAGCATTAATACTGCTAAAAGCCATTCTTTTTTTGGCAATAAATAATTGCAATACAACAATAATTTGTGGTTTGACATACTGGTTAATTTTAAGGTTGGTTAGTGTGGTTATTATAAGTGTTAATCTTACATTTGTAAATTTAAATAAAAAAAAGAGTGAAAAACAAATTAATATCATAAAAAAAAGAGTGAAAAAAAATATATCTCATAATTTAAGTGTGAAATAAACATTTAAAAAATTAACATTATTTTTAAAAAAGAAACGTTTTTTGAATGTTAATTGTGTAAAATATACACTTTTTACTAAAAAGCGCTTTTTTAATCAAAAAAACGGCAGTAAAAAAAGATTTATGAATGCGCTGTTTTTTAAGTATTTAAAATGAAAAAAATATTATTTTTGTAAATAAAAACTTATTTTAAGTGTGTTGGTTTTTTCATTTTAATTGAGTTTTTTTCAAAAAAGCGTCCTGTAACTATCCTGTTTTTGTCCTAAAAGAACCATAAAAAGGAAATTTGAATGCTCTTTTTTGCTAAAAGTCAGTTTTTTAACTCTATTTTTGACTCATTGATTATGTAAGTGTAAAATCTACATTAATAAAATTATGAAACCTATGAGGAAGTTTATATATTTACCAATAAATTATAGAATATGCTAAACAGTTATAGCTCTGCAGATAAGGTTTTATTAGCAGTAGATTGTATCATTTTTGGATTTGATCATCAGGGATTGAAAATTCTTCTTATCCAAAGGGACTTTGAACCTGAAAAGGGAAAATGGTCCTTAATTGGTGGTTTTTTAAAACGCGATGAAGTATTGGATAACGCTGCCATCAGAATTTTGAATACTTATACAGGGTTGAATGATATATATATGGAGCAGCTGTATGCCTATAGTGAAATCGATCGTGACCCGGTTGAAAGAACTATTTCAGTTTCTTATTATGCATTGATTAATATTGAAAATCACAATACTGAGCTTATTAAAAATTACCATGCAGAATGGTTTCCTATTGCTGAAGCACCAAATTTAATTTTCGACCACAATGAAATGGTAAAAAATGCCATTAGAAGATTACGTTACAGAACTTCGATTAAACCAATTGGATTTGAATTGCTGCCTGAAAAATTCACGATGCGACAATTACTGGAATTATATGAAGCCATTTTGAGTAAGGAATTAGATAAACGAAACTTCATCAGCAAAATCAATTCTCTGGAAATCCTGAATAAACTAGACGAAAAAGATATGCAGTCTTCCCGAAAAGGATCTTATCTCTACACTTTCAACAAAGAAAAATACGAGGAGAAGCTATTGAACGATTTTGTTCTGAACTTATAAAAAAGTGAAAAAAATACCTTAAAAAAACAAACCCTGAAAGCTACAATCTTTCAGGGTTTTTTCCTTCAATAAAACTACTAATTAAAAAACTAACAAATTATTTTTCTTTTTAATCCACATTAACAAAAAATAAGTGTAGAATTTACATTTACAAATGTATATAAAATAATTCTATTAAAACAATAAATTGTTTTTTAATTAAAAGCTTGCTGATTTATTAAACAAAACTTGTTTGTACTGTGAAATAAAACATGAATTTCACTAATTATCACGAATTTTTGTTTGTGTAATTAATTTCACAAGCAAAGCCAGCGATTGGAATTTGTGTAAATTAGTGAAATTCGTGTTATTAAAAATCATAATGAGTTTCGCATAATCAACGAAGATTTATTTTCTATTTGTTCTCTTTTTCCTTTTAAAACCATTTCTGCCAAAATTTTTCCCATGGCTTCAAAATGAGTTGAAATCGTGGTAATTCCGTTTGCTACAATTTTTTTAAGCGGTGTTTCATTATAGGAAATAATTCCAAAATCATTTCCCAATTTCAGGTTTTGATCCCTGGCATTTTCGATTACGCGAACCAAATCTCTGTCATTCGGAATAATGTAAAGATCCCCAATCGTAATTTCTCTGTTTGTAAATTCGGTTATTATTTCAGATTCAAAATCATATTCGACACAAAAATCCTCAAAGCCAATTTTCATTCCCAATGGTTCTCTAAATCCCGGAAAAATCAAAATCAATTTTTTGTATTTATTCAATCTTGACTTTCCTTTTACCAAACCTTCAAAAATATCTTTTTGATGATTTTGATAAATAGCAGGATATATTTTTAAATCAGGATTGGTTTGATCGAGTATAATTACGTCACCTACTGGTAGGGTTTTTATCGAATAAGCTATATCGATTAAGTTGGTGGGCATGATAATGTATTTGGTGTAATTTCCGTTGCTGTCGTTTATAAGCTTTTGAAAAACGGGAACATTAAAATGATGAAAGAAAATATCGACCTGAACATTTTTTCCGATGTTCTTTAAAAACGAATTATAGATATCTTCCTTGAAGCTGTTTAACTCATCAAAAAGTAGAAAAATCTTCTGTTTGATAGTGATTTCAACGCTTTTAACGTAATAACCTTTTCCGGGAATGGCATAAATGATACCTCTTTTTTTGAGTTCATCATAACCTAACAAAACTGTATCACGAGATAAATTAAAAGCCAGACAAACTTTATTTACCGATGGCAGGCGGTCGCCTTTTACCAACTTTTCTTCTTCGATTGCTTTTTCAATTGAAAGAATAATCTGTTTATATTTTGGAAGGCCGAGATTATTTTGAATAGAAATTATATTCATAAAAAAAGAATTTTTGTGCAATATACTAAAAACTGGTAGGTACTGGTATGTAAAATTTTAAAATGTTTCTATTTTTGGATTTCATTTTTAATAATTTTTTGATGGAATTAAAACACATATCGCATTTAATCGATATATCTTCAGCTAAATTGTTTGGTTTAATGCCTGACGGAGAGAAGATTTATTCTTTTGAATTATCAAATGAAAACGGAATGAAAGTACAAATCATTAATTATGGTGCAACCGTTACTTCATTACAAATTCCTCTTGAAAACGGAAAACTCGCAGATGTTGTTTTGGGCTTTGATAATCTGGAGGCTTATCTTGAATCTTATAATTTGCCGAGCGCACCCTATTTTGGTACCACAGTTGGGCGTTATGCGGGAAGAATCAATAAAGGAAATTTTACTTTAAATGATACGTCTTTTCAATTGGCCGGAAATAACAACGGCAATACTTTGCACGGTGGAAATGAAGGTTTTGGAAAAAAAGTATGGTCTTTTACTAATTTAACACATGGTAAAAATCCATCTATAACGCTGCGTTTGTTAAGTGAAAATTTAGACGAAAATTTTCCCGGAGAATTACAAGTCGGCTTAACTTATACATTAACCGAAGAAAACGAATTACAATTAGAATATAAGGCAATAACTACAGAAGATACGATTATAAACCTGACACATCATAGTTATTTTAACCTCAACGGTCATGATTCTTCAGTTCTGGATCAGGAAATGTTTGTCAATTCTGATAAAATTTTAGAGACAAAACCTGATAATATTCCTTCTGGAAAATTCACTGCTCTTCCTGGTCATGCTTTTGATTTCAGATCTGCAAAAAAATGTCCGGCCGTTATTGATAATTCATTTGTAATTGAATCTAAAAATGAAATTGCTGCGACATTATTCAGTACAAAAAACAATTTTAAAATGAATGTGTTTACAGATCAGCCAAGTGTGCATGTGTATGTAGGCGGAAATTGTTTTGATACTTTGAAAGGAAAAGAAAACGCTGATTATCATCCGTCAAGCGGAATTTGTTTTGAAACGCAAAATTTTCCGGATGCGCCAAATCATGAACATTTTCCGAGTTCGGTTTTGAAAAAAGGAGAACAATACCATCAAAAAACAGTTTATCAGTTTCAGAAAATAAGCTAGAAATCATAAAAAAATAATATTTATTTATTACCCAATGAATGACATTTTAATACAAAACACAACCACATTTTTTGAGAAAACGTTTGGATCTGCTCCTCAAAAAATTGTACTTTCTCCAGGCAGAATTAATATTATCGGAGAACACGTAGATTATAATGACGGTTATGTTTTACCTGCCGCTATTGACAAAATAATTTGTTTTGCATTCGAAAAAAGCAATTCTTCAAAATCAAAAGTAATTGCGATTGATTTAAATGAAGAATTCGAAATTGATTTAACTCAGGAAATTCAATTAACCGATGTAGTCTGGACCAATTATATTCGCGGTGTTATTAAACAATTGCAGGATAATGGCTTTTCATTTGAAGGTTTTAATTGTGTTTTTAGCAGCAATATTCCGGTGGGTTCAGGATTATCCTCTTCTGCGGCTTTAGAATGCGGAATGCTTTTCGGCATCAAAGAACTTTACAATCTTACTATTAATAAGGTTGATATTGCTTTGATGGGACAAAAAGCAGAACATTGGGTGGGAATCAATTGCGGAATTATGGACCAGTTTTCGAGCGTACACGGTCTTGAAAATAAGGTTATAAAATTAGATTGCAATACACTTGAATTTGAATATCACGATGCCAATTTCAAAGATTATTCTTTGGTTTTATTTGACAGTAATGTAAAACATTCGCTTTTTACGTCAGAATATAATACAAGAAGAATTGAATGTGAAGAAGGTTTATCCATCATAAAAAATAATTTTCCTGAAGTAAAAAGTTTCAGGGATTGTACAGAAGAGCAGGTTTTGAGCATTCGCGACAAAATGAATGAAACTGTTTTTAAAAGAGTTCATTTTGTGGTTAAAGAAATTAAGCGTGTTACCAAAGCCTGCGAAGCGCTGGACAACGGAAATATAGAACTTTTAGGACAATTGCTTTTTGAAACGCATTATGGTCTATCTCAGGAATATACAGTAAGCTGTGAAGAGCTGGATATGCTTGTAGATACTGCAAAAGCAGACGATAACGTGATTGGTTCGAGGTTAATGGGAGGTGGTTTTGGTGGCTGTACTATAAATTTAATAAAAAAAGGTCACGAAAATGAGGTAAAAAATAAGTTTGCAAATCTTTATTTAGATATATTTGGTATCGAACTAAAATTTTACGATGTAAAAATCGCAAACGGAACAACACTACTTTAATACCACAACAATGAAAAATTTTGACATTAACGAAGACCCGCACAGACGTTACAACCCTTTAATTAATGAATGGGTTTTAGTTTCACCTCATCGCGCAAAACGTCCGTGGCAAGGACAAAATGAAACAGTAGCAACAGAAGCATTGCCAAAATACGATTCAACCTGTTATTTATGCCCCGGAAATGTTCGTGCAAACGGGGTGAGCAATCCCGACTACAAAGACAGTTTTGTATTTGAAAATGATTTTGCCGCAATGAAACAGGATGAAATTATTTTTGAAGAAGATATTAAACACACCTTTTTTAAAGCACAGCCTGAGCGCGGAATTTCGAGAGTGGTTTGTTTTTCACCAAGACACGACCTTACGTTGCCGGAAATGAGTATTAATGAAATTGAAAACATCATTAAAACATGGCAAAAAGAATACACAGATTTAGGAAATATCAAATACATTAATCACGTTCAGATTTTTGAAAATAAAGGAAGCGTTATGGGTTGCAGTAACCCGCATCCGCATGGACAAATTTGGGCGCAGTCATCATTGCCAACTCAGGTTGAAAAAACACATAACAGTTTAAAAGCATATTACGATAAAAATCAGAAAACATTACTCTCCGATTACCTTCAGGCCGAATTAAGATCCGGCGAAAGAATTGTTATTGAAAATGATCATTTTGTGGCTTTGGTTCCGTTTTGGGCAATCTGGCCATATGAAACAATGATTATCAGCAAAAGATCTTTTGGCAAAATCACTGATCTTACAGAAGAGGAAACTCTTGCTTATGCTACAATTCTAAAAGAATTAACGACAAAATACGATAATCTATTCAACACTTCTTTTCCATATTCATCAGGAATCCATCAGGCACCAACCGATGGTTTTGAGCATCCTGAATGGCATTTTCACATGCATTTTTATCCGCCTTTGCTACGATCTGCAAGTGTAAAAAAATTCATGGTTGGTTACGAAATGTTAGGCGAATCGCAACGAGATATTACTCCCGAAAAAAGTGCCGAAATTTTAAGAGAACTATCGACTGTACATTATAAAAACAAAGAAAAAAGCCGCTTTGAAGAAGCATAAGTAAATAAAACAAATAAATTTAACACAATTATGTTCTGTATAAATGTAAAAAACACATTTGTTTTTGGCAGATATCTGGATTTTTATTTTACTTTTGGCTTTCGTTCTTTTTTTCATAAAAAAACAAGAGAATAAAAACACATATCATATTTAAAATTGAATTAAACAATAAAAAAACCAGTTTTAGAAATTAAACTTTTTAAAACAAATTAAACAAACAATCACCCTATACTAATTTTTAAAAGACTACTAACAATGAACCAGAACCTTGCTTTCGCAGATTATGCGGTATTTATTATCTACTTTATCGTAGTATCGGTCTACGGTTATACAATTTACCATAAACGTAAAAAAGACGAACAAGATGCTAAAGCTTATTTTTTGGCTGAAGGAAATTTAACCTGGTGGGCTATTGGTGCATCTTTAATCGCCTCAAATATTTCGGCAGAACAATTCATCGGGATGAGTGGTGAAGGTTTCTTTTTAGGAATTGCCGTTGCTGCATACGAGTGGCTTGCTGCTGTTGCCTTAATTATTGTTGCCGTTTGGTTTATTCCTGTATATCTTAAAAATAAGATTTACACTATGCCTCAATTTTTAAAAACACGTTATAACGAATCGACTGCATTGATTATGGCCGTTTTCTGGTTGTTTTTGTATGTTTTTGTAAATTTAACTTCAATATTATATTTAGGAGCTGTTGCTATTAATGGTCTTGCCGGAGGAGAATATCTTCATGTTATTATGGTTGGATTGGCTTTATTTGCATTGCTTATTTCTCTTGGAGGAATGAAAGTTGTGGCTTATACTGACGTTATTCAGGTTGCTGTTTTAATCATCGGAGGTTTGGTAACTTCTTATATCGCACTTACAACTGTTGGACAATATTTTGGCGTAGGCGAAAATGCAATTGCAGGTTTTAAAGTTTTAATGAGAGAAGCTCCTGAGCATTTCAAAATGATAATTCCAAAACCAACTGCAACGTCATCTCAACTTGAAATAGACAAATATTTAACTTTCCCGGGGTTAATGTCATATGTTGCAGGTATCTGGATCATCAACTTAAACTATTGGGGATGTAACCAATACATTACGCAAAGAGCTCTTGGTGCCGATTTACAAACTGCACGTACAGGTATCTTATTTGCAGGTATGCTAAAATTATTAATGCCATTAATCGTAATGTTGCCTGGTATTGCTGCTTTCGTTTTATACCAAAACGGACATTTACCTCAATTGGTTGGAGGAAAAGACGGCGCTTATTCTGCTGTATTAACGTTCTTGCCAACAGGTTTAAAAGGACTTTCTGTTGCGGCTTTAACTGCTGCAATTGTGGCTTCATTGGCTGGAAAAGTAAACAGTATCTCTACAATTTATACATTAGATATTCATAAAAAATATATTCAAAAAGAAGCTGGCGAAAAACAACAGGTAAATATTGGTAGAATTGCCGTTTTTGCTGCAATGCTTTTAGCAGTATTATTTACATGGAATGATATTTTAGGAATTGGCGGAGTTGGTGGATTCACTTATATCCAAAAATACACCGGATTTATTAGCCCTGGAGTTTTTGCTATGTTTTTCCTTGGTATGTTCTGGAAAAGAACAACCGGAACTGCTGCAATTGTGGGTGTAATTTTAGGATTTGTTTTATCAGTATTATTCAACGAATATGCTCCAATGTTATTTGGAAACGATACATTATTATATACAGCTTATCCTAACGGAAAAGGAGCTTTCGAAATTCCGTTCCATATCTGTATGGGATTATCATTCTTCTTTACCATGTTGGCGATGATTTTGATTAGTTTCGCTGGGCCAAAAGTAAATCCTAAAGCGTTTGAAATTGACTCTGAAATGTTTAAAGTAAAACCACAAACTACAGTTTTAATCGTAATTACATTATTGATTATTGTGGCTTTGTATGTTAAATTCTGGTAGTATAATTTTTTACTATATTATTTTTTGAAGTATAAAAAGACTGTCTATAAACGACAGTCTTTTTTTTGTAAATTACTCGTTCAGATATCTTATTTGAATAATCTAACTTTTCTACTATATATTATGACCACACAAAAATTCTGTTTAGCCTTAGATTTAAAAGATGATTCTAATTTAATTGCCGAATATAAAACCCTACACCAAAACATTTGGCCGGAAATAGCAGAAAGCATCAAAAGCACTGGAATATCTGTTCTGGATATTTATTGTACAGGAAACAGACTCTTTATGATTATTGAAGCCGGCGCTGATTTTTCATTCGAAAAAAAATCAAAATCAGATGCTGCAAACCCAAAAGTTCAGGAATGGGAAAACTTAATGTGGAAATTTCAGCAAGCTTTACCGTGGGCAAAACCAGGTGAGAAATGGGTTTTGATGGAAAAAATATTTGAGTTGAAATAATTCTATTTTACGTACAATTAATGGTTTATAAAATAGTTTATTATCAAAAAACGTTTACATTTGGTCCTTAACTTTTTAACCAATTTTATGAAAAAACTAGTATTATCTTTATTGTTTATTTCGGGCGCTGCGTTTGCTCAGGATATGAATATTGCAAAAGGAAATTTCGATTTTTTGAAAGACCAAAAAGAAATCAACGTAGAATTTGATTATAGTCATTTTACTATGATGAAAGAAAAAAAATCTGAAGCTCAATATGTAGAAGAAAGAACTGCAGAATTAAATACAAAAATAAAAGGAAACGGAGATGCCTGGAAAAAGAGATGGGCCTCTTCACCGGAATTAATCTGGAGTCCAAAATTTTTAGAATTAGCCAATGTGGTTTTAGCTAAAAAGAAAAAAGATCTAAATTTTCAGGAAGGTTTAAATACACCATATACATTAATTGTTGAAACAGTATGGCTTTATCCGGGTTGGGATGCAGGAATTATGAAACAGCCGGCAAAAGTAACCACTAATTTAAAGTTTGTTGAAACTGCAAATAAATCAAATGTTTTGCTGGAAATTACAAGCGAGGAAGCTCCCGGAGATCAATGGGGAAATAATTACAGCAATGAATCAAGACTTGGAGAAGGATATGCTAAAACAGCAAAATCACTTTCACAAATGATTCTGAAAAAAGCTTACAAATAAAATTTAATAAACAAAAAACCCTAGTTTGCACTAGGGTTTTCGTTTTGTTCTTTTTGCATATTCAGTAAATAAGCCATATTCTGGATCACGTGATCGTGTTTCTTTACAAACGGATTTTCTTCGTTCCAGACATAACCTGCGAGAACCGAACATATTTTCTCTTTTACTTCAGGGTTTTCCGGTTGATGGAAGAATAAAGTCTGAAGATTTCCGGTGTACCATTCTTTCACGTAAGTGGTAAAAACAGCAATTCCGCGTTTCATATATTCAGTAAACTCAACTTCCCAATCCACTTCAATTCCTTGCGATTCTTTGATGTATAATTTTGCTGCCAGCATTCCTGATTCAGTCGCAAACGCAACCCCAGATGAAAACACAGGATCTAAAAATTCAGAACTATTTCCTGTTAAGGCAAAACCATCACCATACATTCTTTTTACGGCTCTTGAATAATTCTCCAGTTTTACCGGTTCAAACAAAAACTCTGTTCCTTTAAATCTTTTAATATAATAATCCGATTTTTGAATTGCATTTCTTAAAGCTTCAGCATTATCTTTATTTTCTGAAAGCGAATTGATAAAATCTGTTGGTCCAACAACTCCTAAACTTGTATTTCCGTTAGAGAAAGGAATTACCCATAACCAAACTTCGGTTTCCAGAATATCAAATGAAATCTGAGTTCCTTCCTCGCCTTCCGGTCTGTTGATGTCTTTTACGTGTGTAAATATCGAAGAATGCGGATCTAATTTTGATGGCGTATCGAGATCTAAAAGTCTTGGCAATACACGTCCGTATCCACTGGAATCGATAATAAATTTAGCGTGAATTTCCTTTAAATTTCCGTCCTTATCTTTTACAATTGTTTTCGAATTTTTTCCTTCAAAAGAAACTTCCAGAACTTCTGTTTCAAATTCCAAATCTATTCCTTTTCTAATAACTTCCTGAGCCATTGTGTTGTCAAAATCAGCTCTTGGCACCTGCCATGTCCAATCCCAGCCTTCTCCAAACTTCTGGCTAAAATCAAAAACACAAATTTCTTCTCCTCTGATAAAACGAGCTCCGAGTTTTTTTTCAAAATTCATTGCATCCAGGCATTCAAAAAGTTCTGCTTCCTCAAAATGATCCATTACTCTGGGAATTAGGCTTTCGCCAACAACCAGTCTTGGGAATTTTGTTTTTTCTACAACTTTTATCTTAATATTGTTTTTGTGTAGATAAGATGCCGAAACACATCCGGACGGTCCTGCACCTATTACTAAAACATCTACAAACTCCTTTATCATATTAAAAATGTTATCAATTATTAAACTACATTTGCCATCATCAAAATAACTACAATTATTTTGATAAATAAAATTAAATTAGCACAACCAAAAACAATTTAATGAATACAATTAATGAATATTTAAGTTTAGCAGAATTCGAGTCCATAATATTTGGAAATAACAAAGTTGTTGTGAGCGACGTTGTATTGAATCGAGTAAATGAAAGCTTTAATTTCCTGAAAGAATTTTCAGGAAACAAAGTTATTTATGGAGTGAATACTGGTTTTGGCCCAATGGCTCAATATCGAATTAAAGAATCAGATCAGATTCAGTTACAATATAATTTAATCAGAAGCCACTCTTCAGGAACAGGAAAACCGTTAAGCTCGGTTTGTGCAAAAGCAGCAATTTTGGCGCGATTAAACACCTTATCATTAGGTAATTCAGGAGTTCACCCTTCTGTAATTCACTTAATGGCTGAGTTAATTAACAGAGATATTACTCCGTTAATTTTTGAACACGGTGGTGTTGGA
This sequence comes from Flavobacterium sp. AK-345, assembly GCF_058310175.1. NCBI lineage: Bacteria > Pseudomonadati > Bacteroidota > Flavobacteriia > Flavobacteriales > Flavobacteriaceae > Flavobacterium > Flavobacterium sp. AK-345. Next base: position 132,081 of record NZ_JBZEER010000009.1, read on the forward strand.
GCAAGTGGAGATTTAGTACAACTATCCCATTTGGCTTTAGTTTTAATTGGAGAAGGCGAAGTTTTTTATAAAGGAGACAGAAGACCAACTTCAGAAGTTTTTGAAATTGAAGGTTTAAAACCTATTCAGGTAGAAATCAGAGAAGGTCTTGCGTTAATTAACGGAACTTCTGTAATGACCGGAATTGGAGTTGTAAATGTGCATCATGCTAATAAATTATTAGACTGGTCATTAAAAGCTTCTTGTGCCATTAACGAATTAGTTCAGGCTTATGACGATCACTTTTCTGAAGAATTAAACCAAACTAAACGTCATAAAGGACAACAGGAAGTGGCTGCAAAAATGAGAGCTAACCTTTCTGACAGTACTTTAATCCGTAAAAGAGAAGACCATTTATATTCTGGAGAAAATACCGAAGAAATCTTCAAGGAAAAAGTACAGGAATATTATTCATTGCGTTGTGTGCCTCAAATTTTAGGTCCCGTTTTGGAGACTATTAATAATGTAGCTTCTATTTTAGAAGACGAATTTAACTCGGCAAATGACAACCCGATTATCGACGTAAAAAACAAACACGTTTATCACGGAGGTAATTTCCACGGCGATTATATTTCGCTTGAAATGGATAAATTAAAAATTGTTATTACCAAATTAACGATGTTGGCAGAACGTCAGTTGAATTATTTGCTGAATTCAAAAATCAACGAAATCCTTCCTCCTTTTGTTAATTTAGGAACATTAGGATTTAATTTCGGAATGCAGGGAGTTCAGTTTGTTGCAACCTCAACAACTGCCGAAAGCCAAATGTTATCAAACCCAATGTACGTTCATAGTATCCCGAACAACAATGACAATCAGGATATTGTAAGTATGGGTACCAACTCGGCAGTAATTACATCAAAAGTAATTGAGAATTCTTTTGAAGTTTTGGCTATCGAATTAATTACAATTGTTCAGGCGATTGATTATTTACAGCAAAAAGATAAAATTTCATCAGTTACCAAAAAATGGTATGACGATGTGCGAAAAATAATTCCTGTATTTAAGGAAGATCAGGTAATGTATCCGTTTGTTCAGCAGGTAAAAGATTATCTTATCAATAGTTAAGCGTTACTTTTTTATTAATATTGAATTTTAAAACCATGAAAAAACCACTTATTTTTTTGTTGCTATTCGTTATTCAATTTGTTAATAGTCAGGAATTGGCATTAGTTAAAAAGAATTCAAAAATTGGATATATTTCTAAAGATGGATCTTTTAAAATAGAACCTCAATACAAGTCTGCAAAAAGCTTTTCTGATGGTTTAGCTGCTGTCGAAAATGGTGGAAAATGGGGATTTATTGATACCAAAGGAAGCTGGGTAATTCCTGCATCTTTTGAAAATGCCAAAGATTTTAACAGCGGAGTTGCTATTGTACAAAAAGAGAAGGAATGGGTTTATATCAATACAAAAGGAGAAATTCTTAAAGCGCCTGCTTCCGAAAAATTATTTGATTTTAATAATGGTGTTGCCTTTATAAAACAAGCCAATAAAATTGGATTAATCAATTCAAAAATGACCGTTGTTTTAGAACCAAAATACGATCAGATAAAACCTTTTGAAAATGGTTTTGCCAGAGTTGAAAACAATAAAAAATGGGGAATCATTAATGCTTCAGGTAAGGAACTAATAGAACCTTCGTATGACGAAATAGGAAACTATTTTAAAAATACAACCTGGGCAAGAAAAGATAAAACGTTTGGAATTGTAAGTGCCGGAAATTTTATTGCTGTTGATGGTGCCGAAAAAATCTGGGACTTTGAAACACAAGATCTGACTTATGCCAAAAAGAACGGTAAAATTGGATTCATTGACCTTAAAGGAAATTGGGTAATTACTCCTATTTATGATAAAGCAAAAGCGTTCTCGAAAAATTTAGCTCCGGTTTGTGTGGGATCTAAATGGGGATATATAAACCCAAAAGCAGAATTTGTTATTCCGCCAACTTATAGTGATGCAGAAGTTTTCAGTTCAAACGGACTGGCTCCTATAAAAGAAAAAAATTGGGGTTTTATCAATGAAACAGGAAAATTAGTTATTCCAACGCAATATGGTATTACTTCAAACGGATTCGTCATTGCTCTATTTGTACAACAAGACAAAGGATTTATTGATGGTCTTGCCAGAGTAAAAAACGAAGGAAAATGGGGATTTCTTAAACCTGATGGAACTGTAGTAGGTAATCAATGGTTTGAAAACGCTGAATTATTTTCTAAAACAGCAGAAAAAAATACCCCAAATGAAGTCGTTACTGAAAAAGCGAAACCAGAGACAAAAGCGGAAACAAAACCAGCAAAATCAGGATCAAAACCAGCAACTAAAAAGAAAAAATAACACACTTGTGTTCTATAAAAAATAAAATTTACATCAATGAAATGTGTATTAGTAACGGGTGGTTCAAGAGGAATTGGAAGTGCTATTTGCAAAAAATTAGCGGTTGAATCCAACTATCATATTCTGATTAATTATCATTCTAACAAAACTGCTGCAGAAGAAACTTTGCAGGAAATTCAAAAATTAGGCGCAACCGGAGAAATCTTAGGTTTTGATGTTTCTAATTTTGAACAGGTACAAGCAACTTTAACGCAATGGCAGGAAGCGAATCCTGAAGCCATCGTTGAAGCAATTGTAAACAATGCCGGAATTACAAAAGATGGTCTTTTTATGTGGATGACTCCCGAAGACTGGAACGGCGTTGTAAACACAAGTCTTAACGGATTTTTTAATGTTACGCAGTTTTTTATTCAAAAAATGCTGCGCAATAAATATGGACGAATTGTAAATATGGTTTCTGTTTCGGGAGTAAAAGGAACTGCAGGTCAAACCAATTATTCGGCAGCAAAAGGGGCTATTGTTGCAGCTACAAAAGCACTTGCCCAGGAAGTTGCAAAACGTAACATTACTGTTAATGCAGTTGCGCCGGGTTTTATACGAACTGACATGACGAGCCAATTAGACGAAAAAGAATTACTAAAACTAATTCCCGTAAATCGTTTTGGCGAAGCCGAAGAAGTCGCAGATTTGGTAAGCTTTTTGATTTCAAAAAAATCAAGCTATATTACCGGAGAAATTATTAACATCAACGGAGGAATATATTCTTAGAAATATTATATTTCTCCCATGTTTACCAAGTTATTTTAAGTTTTTTCCTTTAACACCGAAAATTGCTCGCAAAGACGCTAAGTCGCAAAGTTTTATTAAAAAACTTAAATAAAGAAAACCCTTAGCGTCTTTGCGAGATTAAAAAAATTAAAGAATAGATTAAAAAAAACTTTGGTGACTTTGTTTAAAAAATATACTTAAGGATTAAAAAATTACTTATAAAAAGACCATGAATAAGAGAGTTGTAATTACCGGAATGGGAATTTATTCCTGTATAGGTACTTCTTTAGATGAAGTAAAGGAGTCTTTATATAACGGAAAATCTGGTATTCAGTTTGATTCTGAAAGAAAAGAATTTGGTTTTCAATCAGCCTTAACGGGTATGGTGCCTAAAACCGATTTAAAATCTTTATTGACCAGAAGACAACGTATGAGTATTGGTGAAGAAACCGAATATGCGTACATGGCTACCATCGAAGCATTAAAAAATGCCAATATTGATGATGCTTTTTTTGACGATCGCGAAGTAGGTATTATGTACGGAAATGATAGTGTCTCAAAAGCTATTATCGATGCTACAGATATTGTTCGTGAGAAAAAAGATACAGCCCTAATTGGTTCTGGTGCAATTTTTAAATCGATGAATTCTACAGTAACGATGAATTTGTCTACGATTTTCAAACTTCGTGGCATTAATCTTACCATTAGTGCAGCTTGTGCAAGTGGTTCCCATTCTATTGGACTGGCTTATTTTTTAATAAAAAGCGGTTTTCAGGATATTATTATTTGTGGAGGCGCACAGGAAATCAACAAATATGCCATGTGCAGTTTTGATGGTTTAGGTGTTTTTTCTGCAAGAGAAGGTGAACCCCAAAAAGCGTCAAGGCCTTTTGATGCTGATCGCGACGGATTAATCCCGAGTGGTGGTGGTGCAACTTTAATATTAGAAAGCTACGAGTCGGCAATTGCACGTGGCGCAACAATTATTGCAGAAGTTGCGGGCTACGGTTTCTCATCAAACGGTGGTCATATTTCGACCCCAAATGTTGAAGGCCCTGCAACCGCTATGCAAAGAGCGCTTGATGATGCACAATTAAAAGCTGCCGATATCGATTATATCAATGCGCATGCGACTTCAACCCCTGTTGGAGACAGCAATGAAGCAAAAGCTATTTTTGAAGTTTTTGGCGAAAGCAATCCTTATGTAAGCTCAACAAAATCAATGACCGGTCACGAATGCTGGATGGCCGGAGCAAGCGAAATTATCTATTCGACATTGATGATGCAGCACGATTTTATAGCTCCCAATATCAATTTGGAAAACACAGACGAAGACTCAGCTAAATTAAATTTAGTTAAAACTACGTTAAATAGAAAAATTGATATATTTTTGTCGAATTCCTTCGGATTTGGAGGAACCAATTCTGCACTGGTAGTTAAAAAGTTTAAATGAAGCGATGAATAAAGAAGAAATAATAAAAAAAATTAATGGTTTTTTGGTTGATGAATTTGAAGTAGACAATGATGACATTGAACCAGACGCAAATTTAAAAGATACACTAGGGTTAGATAGTTTAGACTATGTTGATTTAGTTGTTTCTATTGAAGCGACCTTTGGTGTAAAATTAGTTGAAGCTGATTTTGTTGGAATTTCCTCTTTTCAAACTTTCTACGACCTTATAGAAAACAAACTAAAAGCTAAAGCTGTTTAATGAGTCAATGGGATGGCAAATCAAAAGGAACAGTTTTAGGCTATAAAATATTCGTTTTTTTAATACAAAAAGCGGGTGTCAAGTCCGCTTATGTATTACTTTATTTTGTTGCTTCTTATTACTTTTTGTTCTTAAAGAAAAGCAACAGGGCAATTTCTTATTATTTTAAAGAAAGGCTGCAATATTCCAATTTCAAATCTAAAAAAATGGTTTTCAAAAGTTATTACACTTTTGGGCAAACCATTATTGATAAAATTTCTATTTCGGCAGGAATGCGAAATAAATTTACCTACGAATTTGACGGAATCGAAATTTTAAAAAACCTTTTAGCAGAAAAAAAAGGCGGCGTTTTGATTAGCGCGCACATTGGAAATTTTGAAATCGCCGAACATTTTTTAGGTGATATCGACATCGATTTTCAAATTAATCTGGTTACTACAGATTTAGAACATTCTGCTATTAAGAATTATCTGGAAAGCGTTACTCAAAAACCTACCGTAAAATTCATCATTATCAGAGAAGATTTATCCCATATTTTTGAGATCAATGCTGCTTTGGCCAATAATGAACTGGTTTGTTTTACTGGCGATCGTTATTTTGAAGGAACAAAATCGCTGTCAGAAAAAATATTAGGCGAAGAAGCTAATTTCCCGGCAGGTCCGTTTTTAATTGCATCGCGCTTAAAAGTTCCGGTTGTTTTTGTTTATGTAATGAAAGAGCCCAACTTACACTATCATTTATATGCCCGCGAAGCGGTTGTAAAACATCGTGACGAAAAAGCCCTTTTAAAATCATATATTGAAAGTGTAGAATCTATGCTTCAAAAATATCCGTTGCAATGGTTCAATTATTTTGATTTCTGGAATCAGTTAAAGTCAAAGTAAACAATTGCTATTTAACCGCAAAGTTCGCAAAGTTTTTTACATATCGGATTTTATAAAAACACAAAGTTCGCAAAGCTTTGTATTGATTTAGCTTAGCGGTAATTACGCCAAACAATTTTTAATTTTTAATTCTCAATTTTTAATTAAAAAGTCATTCTTTCATCCTTAAACGCTTAAAACAGAATATGCAGGAATTTGACACAATTATCATCGGTTCAGGAGTTGGAGGATTAGCAACTGCAATATGTCTGGCAAGAGCAGGACAAAAAGTTTTAGTACTCGAACAGCATTACGTTCCTGGTGGCTGGAGTCATAGTTTTACATTAAATGGTCAGCGTTTTAGTCCGGGTGTTCACTATGTAGGATTGATGGAAGAAGGTCAATCTACCAATGAATTATATCGCGGTTTAGGAATTGCCAACGACATGGTTTTTTTTCGAATGAACAAAAATGCCTATGAACATTGTTTAATTGGAGATGAAATTTTTGACTTACCGGCAGGAATCGACAATCTTAAAAAAACACTTTCTTCCCATTTTCCACACGAAGAAAAAAACATAAACGAATATCTTACCGTTGTTCAAAAAGTAGCGTATGAACTGCAGTTAATTCCGAAATTAAAAGGTTTCTGGCAAAATATTACAGTTCCTTTCCGAACTAAACATTTTGGAAAATTTGCTTTATTTCCCCTAAAAAAAGTAATTGGCTGGCATGTCAAAGATGCGAAGTTAAAATCTGTTCTCAATATTCAATGTGGCGATCACGGACTTCCCCCAAACAGAGCGTGTTTTCCTGTTCATTGTTCTGTTATGAACCATTATTTTGATGGCGGTTTTTATCCAATGGGCGGCGGTGGCGGAATCGTTAAAGCCATGACAAACGGAATAAAAAGACATAACGGAGAAGTAAGGGTAAAACAAAATGTCAGGAAAATTTTAATCGAAAATAAAAAAGCATTTGGCGTTGAGCTTGAAAATGGCGAGAGAATTTTAGCCAAAAATATTGTCTCAAATGCTGATCCCAGCATCACTTACCTAAATTTAATTGACAAGGAACATTTAAGTAAATCACTGATTAAGAAATTAGAGAAAACAAAATATTCTGTTACGTCTTTAATTTTATTTTTAACATTAGATATAGATGTTACTCAATTTCAAATAGATTCCGGAAATATCTGGATGATGAAAGACGAACATGACGATGAGAATTTTGAAAATTTAATGAGCAATAATATTGACGAGGGAGATTCATTTCCTGCCGTTTTTATAAGTTGTACAACGCTTAAAGATCCTGCCAGTTTTAACGGAAGATATCATAATTTCGAAATCGTTACTTATGTCAATTACGATCATTTGAAAGATTTTAATGGTTTACAAGACTATCATAACAAAGAATATAAAATCTTCAAGGAAAAAATCACTAATAAATTAATGAATAATGTCGAGAAGATAATTCCGAATGCAAAACAGCATATTATTCAGGCAGAATTAGGAACTCCAAAAACAAATGAATTTTACATTAATTCGACAAAAGGAAATGTTTACGGAACCGAAAAAACCTTAAATCAGGTTGGTCCTTTTGCTTATAAAAACAAAACCGAAATAGAGCATTTATTTCTTTGCGGTTCGTGTACTTTATCTCACGGCGTTGCAGGCGCTTCATACTCTGGCGTTGCAGCTGCAGCAGCCATTTTAGAATGCACTTCAGACGAATTATTAATTGAAGATGAAAACCAAAAAATCAGAATTTATGATGCCGAAGATCCTGCTTCATGGCCGGATTGGGTTCATACAAAACGAAGCGATAAAATCAGGAAATTTGTCTCATAAAATTAATTACTTTTGCAACTAAACCAAAAAGCCACCAATCTAAAATGAAAAATGTTCTTGTTGTTTATTACTCCCAATCTGGACAACTGAAAGAAATTGCACGAAATATTGCAAAACCCTTCTTAAATTCAGAAGATATAAAAGTAACGTTTCACGAAATTCAACTAGAAAAACCCTTCCCTTTTCCATGGGACAAGGATTCTTTTTTTGATGCTTTTCCAGAATCTTTTCTTCAAATTCCACGAGAACTAAAACCAATATCAGAAGAAATTCTAAATACAAAATTTGACCTGATACTTTTTCATTATCAGGTTTGGTATTTGTCACCATCTATTCCAATAAACTCATTTCTAAAAAGTGCCGATGGAAAAAAGATATTAAACGATACGCCGGTTATTACCATTAGCGGTTCTCGTAATATGTGGATTATGGCACAGGAAAAAATTAAAGTTTTACTAAAGGAAGCCAACGCACAATTAGTAGGAAATGTAGCTTTGGTTGACAGAGTTGGAAACCTGATTAGTGTTATTACTATTGTCGAATGGATGTTCTCGGGAGTAAAGAAAAAATATCTGGGAATTTTCCCACTACCGGGAGTTTCAGAAAAAGACATACAGGAATCGGAAAAATTTGGAAAAGTAATGCTTTCTGAGTTTCAACAAGACAATCTTAAGAATTTACAGCCAAAATTAACAGGAATAGGTGCGGTAAAAATTAGCTCGTATCTTGTAACTGTTGACAAAACAGCGAATAAAATTTTTAATAAATGGTCAAATCTGATTTATAAAAATAAAAATAACAGAAAACTGCTTCTTAAAGTATTTAATGTTTATTTATTCCTCGCGATATGGTTAATCTCACCAATAGTGTATATATTGCACCTTATTACATACCCCATTAAGTTAAAAACCATAAAAAAAGAAACTCAATATTATAAAGGAGTTTAGAAGACGAAAGTAGATTATGTTTGAAGTATATATTACCAAAGCCGCAAAATTTTTGCCAAACGAAGCTGTTTCAAATGATGAAATGGAAAGTTATTTAGGTCTTATTAATGATACCGCTTCTAAAGCAAGACGTATTATTTTACGCAATAATAAAATTTTAAGCCGCTATTACGCTGTAGACAAAACGGGAAAAAGCACACACAGCAATGCCGAATTAACACGTAATGCAATTGTGCAGTTATTTGATGAAAATTTCACAGCTCAGGATTTAGAAGTACTTTCTTGTGGAACCTCAACACCAGATATTTTCCTTCCGTCACACGCCGCAATGGTTCATGGTTTACTTCAAAATAAATCGGTAGAATTAAACTCATCAACAGGAGTTTGCTGCGCCGGAATGAATTCTTTAAAATTTGGTTTTCTTTCGATAAGATCTGGAAATTCAAAAAATGCTGTTTGTACAGGATCAGAAAAAGTTTCGACCTGGCTAATTGCTAAAAAATACAGTCAGGAAGTAAGCAATTTAAAAACCCTTGAAGAGCAGCCTATTATTGCTTTCAAAAAAGATTTTTTACGTTGGATGTTATCAGACGGAGCAGGAGCTTTTTTATTGGAAAATAAACCAAGCGGAGACATTTCCCTAAAAATCGAATGGATGGAAGCTTTTTCATACGCATTTGAATTAGAGACTTGTATGTATGCCGGTGGAGATAAATTAGAAAACGGCGAAATTAAATCGTGGAGCGATTATGAGCCGGAAGAATTACTAAACGAATCTGTTTTTGCTATTAAACAAGACGTAAAATTATTGGACGAATTTATACTTTCTAAAGGAGCTGAAAGTATGTATGATGCCATGACTAAAAATAATATTACATCAGATCAGGTTGATTATTTTATTCCGCACGTTTCATCTAACTTTTTTGTTGAAGGATTAAAAAAAGGATTAAGCGAAAAAGGAATTGGAATGGCTGACGAGAAATGGTTTATGAACCTTTCAAGAGTAGGAAATGTAGGTTCGGCCTCTATTTATTTGGCTGTAGAAGAATTGATGAATTCTGGAAAACTAAAAAAAGGCGATCGTATTCTTTTATCTGTTCCTGAAAGTGGAAGATTTTCTTTTGCCTATGCTTATTTAACCGTTTGTTAATGGAAAGAACTTTACTTTTAGAAAAAAATGCTGTCGAAAATTTACTGCCACAAAAGTTTCCTTTTGTAATGGTAGACAAAATGTATTCCTTTACCGAAACTTCATTGGTTTCGGGATTAAAGATTCAAACCGACAATATTTTTTTTGATAATAATACTTTTTTAGAAGCCGGTTTAATCGAACACATGGCACAATCTGTGGCTTTGCATACCGGCTACGGATTTTTTTTAAGAAACGAAATTGCTCCAACAGGATACATTGGTTCTATTAAAGACATTGAAATAAAAAAATTACCCGAAATAAACGATACAATTCAGTCAACTGTAACTATATTGCAGGAATTTGGCGGAATTACTTTGGTTGATATCGTTACGACATTAAACAATGAAGAAATCGCTAAAGGGCAAATGAAAACCGTTTTAGCCAAATAATATAAGTATGAATATTGCTGCTGTCGACATTCAGAACTATTTACCACACCGGGCACCGTTGCTTATGGTGGATTTAATTTTGGAAATTGAATCAGATTTTGTAGAAACCATATTTTTGATAAAAGACGACAATATTTTTGTTGATAAAGGTGCTTTTATTGAAGCCGGTTTAATCGAAAATACAGCACAAACCTGTTCGTCAATTGTAGGTAAAAAATATTTTTTTGAAGAAGACGGAACCGAAAATGAAAACGTAAATGTTCTTGGTTTTATCAGCGCAATAAAAAATTTAAAAATACACGAATTGCCAAAAGTGGGCGATACCATTATAACCAAAGCAAATTTGGTTTCGAAATTCGTAGGTGAAGATTATACTTTATGTACGATGAGCTGCGAGAGTTTATCAGACGATAAAAAACTTTTAGAATGCGAAATTAATTTGTTCATTCAAAAAACAATGTCGGTGTAAAACATGTTGATGGAGGTTTGGGAATGTTTATCATAATATTCCTGATAAGTCAAATGTTCTATGGGATTGCTCGTAGAAATGATTTATTTATAAAAAAAGAAAGAAATTTAGCGCTCGCTAATCTGGGATTTTTAATAATTAGTTTATGTATTGCATTGGCATTATATCTCTAAAAAATTAAATTACATGCTATGGAAAAAGAAAAAGTACCGCAGGACAAAAGCAACTTAACTAAAAACAACGTTAAAGAACTTTTGTATGCAACCGATGAAAACGGAAACTACACTACAACTTTAAGTACTGGCTGGGAGCCAAAAACAATTGCACTTTCCAACTCTATTGACGATATAAACGAACGAATCGCCGAAGCAAAAATGCAGGTCGAAACCGGCGAAGCCAGTCCGATTTGTTATTATATGGAACTTAACAAAATGGATTTGACTATTTTGGCAAGTTACGTTGGACTTTGGAAATGGCGTGTAAAAAGACATTTTAAACCCGAAGTTTTTGCCAAATTAAACGATAAAATTTTAAAAAAATATGCCGATGCTTTTGACATTTCGGTAGCAGAATTAAAAAATATTAAAACAGACTAATGCAAGTTAATTTCACACATCATCAATCTGCTCATTGCGAAAACGGAGTAGCTTCGAATTTGTTAAAAAACAACGGCCTTAACATTAGTGAACCGATGGTTTTTGGTATTGGTTCCGGACTTTTTTTTGTGTATTTGCCTTTTATAAAAGTAAATCATGCGCCGGCAATTAGTTACAGAACCTTGCCTGGACAAATTTTTAATAAACTGGCAAGTCGTTTAAACTTAAAAATAAAAAGACAAAAATTTTCATCGCCAACAAATGCAAATAAAGCATTGGATGAAAATTTAAAAAACAATATTCCAACCGGATTACAAGTTGGCGTGTATCATTTAAGTTATTTTCCTGATGAATATCGCTTTCATTTTAACGCACACAATCTAGTCGTTTACGGAAAAACCGAAACCGATTATTTAGTGAGCGATCCTGTTATGGAAACCGTTACCACACTTACACACGATGAACTTGACAAAGTACGTTTTGCCAAAGGTGCTTTTGCGCCAAGAGGACAAATGTATTATCCAATTCACATTCCGGCAGCTGTCGATTTGAAAAGCGCGATCATCAAAGGAATCAAAAACACCTGTCGCGATATGCTGGCGCCAATGCCAATTGTTGGTGTACGCGGAATTAAATTTGTATCGAAACAAATTAGAAAATGGCCTATAAAACACGGTACTAAAAAAGCCAATCACTATTTGGCACAAATGGTTCGTATGCAGGAAGAAATAGGAACCGGCGGCGGAGGTTTCCGTTTTATATATGCGGCTTTTTTACAGGAAGCGTCTGTTATTTTAAATAATGAAGAATTGAAAACTCTCTCAAAAGAAATGACTTTAATTGGAGATTCATGGCGCGATTTTGCTGTTGAAGCTTCTCGTATTTACAAAAACCGAAGTGCAAAAGAAGATGCCTACAACACCATCGCAGATGAACTTTTGGACATTGCCAATCGTGAAGAAATCTTTTTCAAAAAACTAAAACAAGCCATAAGCTAATATATTTTGCAGTCAATAATTAAAATAGAATCTCTTTCGAAAAAGTACAAAAATGCAGAAATGTATTCTTTGAACGAAGTCTCGCTGCATATAAATGAAGGCAGTATTTTTGGTTTGTTAGGCCCAAATGGTGCCGGAAAAACCACTTTAATTTCTATGCTTTGCGGATTGGTAAAACCAACTTCAGGACATTTTACAATTGATGGTTTAAACTACACTGACGATTCTTCACAAATAAAAAAAATCATTGGCGTTGTTCCTCAGGAATATGCTTTATATCCGACTTTGACGGCCAGAGAAAATTTGCATTATTTTGGAAGTATGTACGGCTTAAAAGGTTCTGATTTAAAAGATAAAGTAATAGAAACTTTAGACCTTTTAGGATTATTAAAGTTCGCAGACAAACGAATCGAAACTTTTTCGGGCGGAATGAAACGAAGAGTTAATTTGATTGCCGGAATTCTGCACAATCCAAAAGTTTTATTTTTAGATGAACCAACCGTTGGTGTTGACGTTCAATCGAAAAATGCTATTATAGATTATTTGAAATTATTAAACCAAAACGGAACAACCATTATTTATACGTCGCACCATTTGGCTGAAGCCGAAGATTTTTGCACCAATATTGCCATTTTAGACCGAGGCAAAATTTATGCACAAGGCACGCCTTCGAGCTTAATTTCTTCTACTGAAAAAGCAAGAAACCTTGAAGAAGTTTTTATTTCATTAACCGGTAAAGACTTTAGAGATGAGCTATAAAATTTGGATGTCTGTAGTAAAAGAATTCTTGTTGTTAAGACGGGATTTGGGAGGTTTAATTATTCTGTTTGTCATGCCGCTGGTGCTTGTTATCACTGTTACATTGATACAAGACAGTACTTTTAAAACCGTAAGCGATTCTAAAATTGAAATTTTACTAATCGATAATGATAAAGGCGATGTTTCTAAAACTGTTTTTGAAAATCTTGAAAAAAGCAGTTTGTTTACTGTCGTAACGCAAATCGACAATCAGCCTATTACAGAAGAGATTGCTAAAGAAGCTGTTTACAGAGGAAAATATAAACTTGCCATTGTAATTCCTTCCAAATTAAGCATTGATTTACAAGCCAAAATTGATCAGAATGTAGACAACATTTTGAGCAATATGGGTTTAACAGATAGTGTTGCAAAACCTGCTACTCCAAAAATAATCAAAGAAAAAGAAGTAAAACTTTATTTTGATCCGGCGGTTCAGTTAAGTTTTAAAAATGCGGTAATGAGTTCGATTGATAAAATGATTTCTCAAATCGAATCAAAATCAATTTACAAAACATTTCAAAATCAATTGGGAGAAGGAAATGCCGATTTCGAACAAAAAAGTTTTATCTCTTTCAAAGAAATAATTCCAACAATAAACAACAAAGAAGTTCGACCAAATTCGGTGCAACATAACGTTCCGGCCTGGACTCTTTTTGCCATATTTTTTATTGTAATTCCGTTGTCTATTAATATAGTAAAAGAAAAAACACAAGGAACATTTGTTCGTTTAAGAACCAATCCGTCTTCTAATCTTATTGTGATTATCGGAAAAACAATTACTTATTCCGCCATTTGTATGATCCAGTTTTATATGATGGTTGCTGTGGCGGTTTTTCTATTTCCTCATATTGGTTTGCCGTCATTAAACATCGAAGGTCATTTATTTTTAATGAGTATTGTGGCTTTATTTTCAGGATTTGCAGCAATTGGTTTCGGAATTTTATTGGGAACTGTTGCCAGTACACAAGAACAATCTGCTCCTTTTGGCGCAACAAGTGTTATCATTTTAGCTGCTATTGGCGGTGTTTGGGTCCCTGTTTTTGCAATGCCAAAAATCATGCAGATCGTTGCCAAATCTTCACCAATGAATTGGGCATTAGAAGCTTTTTATGATGTTTTATTACGCAACATCTCTTTCTTAGAAATCATACCAAAAATAAGTTTATTGTTTTTGTTTTTTATTATCACAACATCCATCGCATTATTTTATGACAAAAAGAAAAGAACAGTATAACGAAGCCACTTCCCTAACCGTTTCTCACGAAATCAGAATTCGTTTTAACGAAACTGATCCGCTTGGAATCGTTTGGCACGGCAATTATATTACCTATTTTGAAGATGGACGAGAAGCGTTTGGCCGCCAACACGGACTTACGTATCTTGATATTGCAGAAACCGGTTACACTACTCCAATTGTAAAATCAATATGCGAACATAAATTATCTTTGCGCTATGGCGATGTGGTAACAATAGAAACAACGGTTGTTGATACGCCTGCTGCCAAAATGATTTATCGTTTTAGAATTATTGATGCAAAAGGAGATGTTGCCTGCACGGGTGAAACGGTTCAGGTATTTTTAGATAAAGAAGGAAATTTAATGTTGACGAATCCTGAGTTTTACGAAAACTGGAAACGAAAAGTTGGATTATTAAAATAAAAACACGGATTACACTAATTTTCACGAATTAAGAAATAAAAAAATCTGTGTAAATCTGTTTAATCCGCACAATCTGTGGCTAATTTTAAGCCAGGAAAAAAAGAGAAAATGATAAGAGAAATATACATCACCGAAACCAATTGTATCACACCTTTAGGATTTGATGTTGAATCGAACGTTGAAGCTATTTTGCGTGGCGAATCCGGAATTCAACTGCACGGCGATGTTTCTTTAATGCCAAATTCATTTTACGCGTCTATTATTTCTACCGAAAAAATAAATAGTGCTTTTGAAAAAATAAGCACTGACAAAAAATATTCCCGCTTAGAAAAAATGATGATTTTGGCTTTAGAGCCGATTATCAAAAACTCTGGAATTGAATTAAATTCGAAAACTGCTTTTATACTTTCCACTACAAAAGGAAATGTTACGGCATTAAAAGAAGATTCTGAAGCAAGTTTCAACAACGCACATTTAGATGTTTTGGCAAAAAATGTTGCTGATTTCTTCGGATTCAAAACACAACCAATTGTAGTTTCAAACGCTTGTGTTTCTGGAATTTTAGCCGTTTCCATTGCCAAAAGAATGATTCAGTCTGAATTGTACGACAACATTTTTGTTGTTGCCGGCGACGAAGTTTCTGAGTTTGTTTTATCGGGTTTTAATGCTTTCCAAGCGATGAGCGATTTGCCTTGTAAACCATATTCTAAAAACAGAACCGGCGTAAGTTTAGGCGAAGCGACAGCAGCAGTTTTAGTTTCGGCGGAAGCCAAAGACGCTAAAATAAAAGTTATTGGAGACAGTTCGATAAACGATGCCAATCATATCTCGGGTCCGTCAAGAACAGGTGAAGGTTTGTTTAGAAGTATTCAGAATGCTTTAAAAGAAGCTCAAATTAATACTGATCAATTAGATTATATTTCGGCTCACGGAACCGCAACACCGTTTAATGACGAAATGGAAGCGATTGCATTAAGTCGTTTGAATTTGCAAAAAGCTCCAATAAATAGTTTAAAAGGATTTTACGGTCATACTTTGGGCGCTTCGGGATTGTTAGAAACCGTAATTGCCATTGAATCCGCGAATAAAAATATGCTTTTTGAATCAAAAGGTTTTGATGAAATCGGCGTAAGCGAAACGATAAATGTTATTGAGAAAAACCAAGAAAGAAATATTGATTATTTTTTAAAGACAGCTTCTGGATTTGGAGGTTGTAATACGGCTGTGGTTTTTGAAAAAGTGAAATAAAACACGAATTTCACTAATTTTCACGAATTTCATTTTTTGAGTTTGTGAAATTTAAAACATATTTTAAATCCGTGCCAATTCGTGGAATTAGTGTTAAATAAAAACAATGACTCAAAATACTTACATACAATCCTACATCACCATTCAAAACGACGAAATTGTTTTGAACGGAACTTCTGTATTCAAAATTGAACCAACTGATTTTGGCGATTTTTCAAAACAAGCGTATCGTAATTTTGACATTCAATATCCGAAGTTTTTTAAAATGGATGCTTTGAGCAAATTGGCTTTTTTAGGATCTGAATTGCTTTTGAGTCCGATTATTTCAACGGAAAAAGAAAATAATATTGCTTTGGTTTTGGCCAATAAATCGTCGAGTTTAGATACAGATGTTAAGTATCAGGAATCTATTTCTGATAAAGAAAACTATTTTCCGAGTCCGGCGGTTTTCGTTTATACGCTGCCAAATATTTGTCTGGGCGAAATAAGTATTCGTCATCAGCTGAAAAGTGAAAATTCTTTCTTTATATTTGAGGCCTTCAATCCTGAATTTATGTCGAATTATTCCAACATTCTGCTGAATTCAAACAAAGCAGAAACAGTGCTTTGCGGCTGGGTTGAATTTTTTAATGACAATTATAAAGCATTTCTTTGCACCATTAGTAAAGAAGAAAACGAAAAATATAAAAACGAAACTATCAATACATTATATAATAAATAATCATGGAAGCATTAAAAGAAGAATTAAAAAACAAAATCATTACTACTCTTAACCTTGAAGATATTGCAATTGAAGATATTGCTGATAACGATCCTTTGTTTGGAGACGGTTTAGGTTTAGACTCGATTGATGCGCTTGAATTAATCGTGATTTTAGATAAAGATTATGGTATTAAATTGGTTGACCCGAAAGAAGGAAAAACCATTTTTCAATCTATAGAAAGTATGGCTGCTTATATTAGCGCTAACAGAACTAAATAGTATTGTAGATTTTAGACTTTAGATTTTAGATTTCTTAAAGCGAAATATTCAAAATCTAATGGGTTTCATTTTTTTGCAAACCTAAACAATAGTCTAAATTTAAAATTCAGGAATCTTTGTCAAAGTTTAAAACTTTGACAAAGATTGAATAATCTACAATCTAAAATCAGAAATCTAAAATGAATAAAGGTGTTGCTATAACGGGAATGGGAATTATCTCTTCGATTGGAAATTCAGTCGAGGAAAATTATATTTCGTTAATTGAAAATAAAATTGGCGTTACCCGTATCGAAAATATTTCGACTGTTCATGCCGATATTATTAAAGTAGGTGAAATTAAAAAAACCAATGACGAATTGGTCAACGAATTGAAACTTACCGAAGATAATAACTTTTCCAGAACGGCTATGATTGGCACTATTGCTGCCAAACAAGCTGTTGAAAATGCAGGAATTACATCTATAAATGAATTCAGAACCGGGCTTATTTCGGCTACAAGTGTAGGCGGAATGGATATGACTGAAAAACATTATTACGATTATTTCACACATCCTGAACTTGTTAAATACATTACTTGTCATGATGGCGGAGATGTCGCTGATAAGATTGCCGAAGAATTAGGATTAAAAGGAATTGTTACTACAATAAGCACCGCTTGCTCCTCTGCAGCAAATGCAATTATGCTGGGTGCTCGTTTAATCAAAACCGGAAAATTGGATCGCGTTATCGTGGGCGGAACTGATGGTTTGGCTAAATTTACCATCAACGGATTTAAAACTTTGATGATTTTATCTGACGATTATAATAAACCTTTTGACAATAACCGTAAAGGATTAAATCTTGGTGAGGCCGCTGCATATTTAGTTTTAGAATCTGATGAAGTTGTTGAGAAACAAAATAAAAAAGTGTTGGCCCGTGTTTCCGGTTACGGAAATGCAAACGACGCTTTTCACCAAACTGCTTCTTCAGAAAATGGTGATGGCGCTTATTTAGCCATGAAAAAAGCCTTTGAAGTTTCAGGTTTAAAACCGTCGCAAATTGATTACATCAATGTGCACGGAACTGCAACTCCAAATAATGATTTATCTGAAGGAAGAGCAATCAAAAGAATTTACGAGGATGCAACAGTTCCTGATTTTAGCTCGACAAAACCTTTTACCGGACATACCCTTGCAGCAGCAGCAGCAATTGAAGCTGTTTATAGTGTATTGGCAATTCAAAATAGTGTGGTTTACCCAAATTTGAATTTTGAAACTCCAATGGAAGAATTTGATTTGAAACCACAGACTTCTTTAAAAAATAAAAATATCGAACATGTTTTATCCAACTCATTTGGTTTTGGAGGAAATTGTTCTACTCTTATATTTTCAAAATGCAACTAAAAAAAACATATATAAATGGAATCGGCTGTATTTCGACTCAAAAAACATTTGATACTGTTTTTTTAGAAGAAGCGGTACACAATCACGACGAGAACGTGCTTAAAATCGTTCCGCCGGTTTACAAAGATTTTATTTCTCCGGCTGCCGCCAGAAGAATGGCAAAAGGAGTAAAAAACGGAATTGTAGCTTCGGCAATAGCCATGAAAGATGCAAATATTGAAAACGTAGACGCCATTATTACCGGAACAGGTTTAGGATGTATCGAAGATTCTGAAAAATTCCTGAAAAACATTTTAGATAATAACGAAGAGTTTTTAACACCAACATCTTTTATTCAGTCAACTCATAATACTGTTGGTGCGCAAATTGCACTTTTACAGCAATGTAAAGGATATAATTTTACGTATGTAAACGGAGCTGTTTCTTTTGAATCTGCTCTTATAGATGCAAAAATGCAAATTGAAGAAGACGAAGCGCAATCGGTTTTGGTTGGCGGAGTTGATGAAAATGGTGATTATACTACGGCGCTTTTTAAATTGTCAGGAAGAATAAAACCAGATAATCAACAGCCTTACAATCTTTTAGATTCTGATACAAGCGGAGCGGTTTATGGAGAAGGCGCCAGTTTTTTTGTTTTAGAAAATGAAAGAAAAGAAACTACTTATGCAGAAATTTTGGATGTTACAATTCTAAATACTTTGGAAGCAAACGAAGTTGAAGCGGAAACATTATCTTTTCTAAAAGCAAATAACCTGGAAATTTCAGATATTGACGCTTTGGTTTTAGGATACGACGGTAATATCGATTTTGAAGTTTATTATAAAAATCTTGGCGAAAACTCTTTTGCAAATACACCTCAATTGTATTACAAACATTTAAGCGGCGAATACGATACGGCTTCGGCTTTTGCTTTATGGATGGCGGCGAAAGTATTGAAAACTCAGGAAATTCCGGAAATTATAAAAGTAAATTCAGTTGAAAAACCAGCTTACAAAACCATTTTACTGTACAATCAGTTAAACGGAAAAAATCATAGTTTTACGTTAATCTCAAAATGATAACGCACAAAAACATATCACTATTTTTTGTCCTTTTATTGCTTTTATTGTTTCTTTTGAATTTTTATACAGCAATAAATATTTGGTGGTTTGTTCTAATTATTTTGATTTGGTTAGGAATTAATGCTGTTGGTTCTGCCCGAATATCTTCTGATTATCACGTAAAAGCGTACTGCAATAATCCATCTGAAACAAAAAAAAAAATTGCCATTACTTTTGATGATGGTCCGAGTATTTATACTTTGGAAATTTTAGAACTTCTAAAAAAATACAATGTAAAAGCGACATTTTTCTGCATCGGAAAAAACATTGAAGCCCATCCTGAAATTCTAAAACAAGTTATTGCCGACGGACATTTGGTTGGAAATCATTCGTATTACCATTCTCCTTTTTTTGATTTCTATAATGCTGCAACAATCAGGAAAGAAATTGAAAAAACGGATGCGCTTTTAGAACAATATACTTCAAAAAAAATAAATTTCTTTCGTCCGCCTTACGGAGTTACAACACCTTCGATTCGGAGAGCTCTTAAAAAAACCGGACATAAAGTTATTGGCTGGAATATTCGTTCGCTTGACGGCGGAACAAAAAATCAAAATTTAATTTTCAATCGCATAATAAAACGTATTTCTCCCGGTGGAATTGTACTTTTGCATGATACGGCATCACACTCTGTTTTAGTATTGGAACAGTTTTTGCAATTTTTACAGCAAAACAATTATAAAGTGATTTCGACGGAAGAACTTTTGAATCTTAAAGCTTATGAAATTGAACGCGGATAACACAGATTCGCTAAAGCGAAAACGCTGATAAAAACGGATTTTTTTTAATATAATCTGTGTTAATCATTTATCACGATAGCTATCGGGAGCGGCAGAAATTTTTAAGCACAATTTTTACAAAATATGAAAACTAAAATAGCTCTACTTATCCTGTTTATTTCAGGCAATTTGTTTGCTCAGGAACAAAAAATGACGGCTGCAGAAATTGCTTCTTTTAAGGAAGACGTAAATGTGGTTTCTAAAAAAATCAAAACGTTAAGTACTGATTTTGTTCAGTACAAACATTTAGATTTCTTGTCTAAAGATATCGAGACATCAGGGAAAATGATTTTTAAGGAACCAAATCTGCTTCAATGGCAATATAAAAAACCGTACAATTACAGTATCGTTTTTAAAAACGGTAAAATCCTTATTAATGACGAAGGCAAAAAAAGTGCAGTCGATATTGGCAATAGCAAAATTTTTAGCCGCATCAATAAGCTAATTATCGGAAGCGTTAGCGGAAACATGTTTGACGACAAAGAATTTACCATTTCGTATTTTAAATTGAAAGGACAAAACATTGCGAAGTTTGTTCCCAAAGATGCTACTTTAAAAAAATACATAAAACAAATTGAACTAACTTTTGACAAAGAAGAGGCTACGGTAGAACAAGTAAAACTATTGGAATCATCTGAAGATTATACCAGAATTGTACTTAAAAATAAAGTGATCAATGCAAAAATCGACGATTCAGTTTTTACTAATTAATTGCTTTCTGGCAATTATCTTGATTTCTTGTGGCTCGGTCACAAAAAATTATACCCCAAAAAAATTAGACAAAACATCTTTTGAAGTTCCCTATTTTAAAGATTCTAAAACCGATTATGTTTATAAAGCAAACATTACGGTTTATGGTCATGATTTAACCGGAATTTTTATTGCCAAGAAAATAAATGACACTACACACCGCGTAGTTTTTACAACAGAGTTTGGTAACAAATTGCTGGATTTTGAAATTTCTGAAAATACTTTTAAAGTCAATTCAATTGTATCAGAGTTAGACCGCAAAATTTTAGTCAATACTTTAAGAGACGATTTTCGACTGCTTTTAAAGAAAGAGTATCAGATTCAGGAGCAATTTGAAAACGAGTCAGACGATATTTACAAATCTGCTTACGGAAAACGAGATAATTATCTTTTTATATCAAAAAAAGATCGTAAATTAGAGAAAGTCATTAATTCGTCGAAAACAAAAGAAAAAATAACGCTTCTTTTTAATTCGGAAAACGATATTTTTGCCGAAAAAATTGAGATTATCCATCAGAATATCAAATTGAAAATTGAATTAAATTATTTTAAATCGGAGTAGAAATTTAAACCAAAATTAAAATGAGAAAAATAACTACACTTGCTTTTATTTTATTTATCGGAATTCTAACGTCTCAAGCTCAGGTAACGGTTAGTCCGGGTTTACGAGGAGGTTTAAATCTTTCAAGATTAACAAATATTGATGACAATGGTTTAAAATCTGATTTTTATGCCGGCGGTTTAGTGGCTATAAAATTCAATAGATATTTCACACTTCAACCTGAATTAACCTATTCGCGACAAGGTTCTGAAGGTCGATATTATAGTGAACAAAATCCTGACTTTGGAACGAGAACAAAATATGAATTAAACTATCTTTCATTAGATGCGGTGGCTAAATTTCATTTTGGCGGACAAGGTTTTCACATTTTAGCCGGTCCATCTGCAGATTTTAAAACAAGTGATAATTTTGGCCGATATGGTTTTAATCCTATCGATTTTGATTTTTCTATAATCGCAGGAGTAGGTTATTCTTTGCCAAACGGATTAACATTTGAAGCAAGATTTAAGCAAGGCTTTATTGATATTTATGGTTATGATGGCATTGAATATGATAATGACGATAATTATTATTATGAAGATTTAATTTTAAATCAGGTTTTCCAGATTGGTATTAGTTATACTTTTAAAGTAAAATAAAAAATAAATATGGTTTTAAAAGACTTTTATAAAGTTCTGTCAGAAGAAAAAACAACTGATTCTAAATATACAATTACGATTTTGGTCAATGAAAAACATGATGTTTTTAAAGGCCATTTTCCTGGAAATCCTATCATGCCCGGCGTTTGCATGATTCAGATTATCAAAGAACTCACAGAGAAAATAACTGAAAGTACTTTGATGATTCAAACGCTGTCGAATGTAAAATTCATGGCGCTTATTAATCCTGAGGCAACTCCGGAATTGCGCTTGGAACTTGACATTGTTACAACCGAAGATGATTTGGTTAAAGTGAAAAACACGACTTATTTTAACGACACCATTGCCTTGAAATTAAGCAATGTGTACAAAAAATTATAATTATGAAATTACTATTCTCACTACTTTTATGGATTAATTTTGCCGTAAATCCAGATTTGGCAGCTATCCGAAAAATGTATCCTGATGTTGCTAAATCAGAAGCGAATGCTAAAGAATTTACAGAGAAACTTGCCGGAATTGCAAACAGCGACGAGAAAATTTTAGTGGCCTACAAAGCGGCTTCAATTTTGGTCGATTCTAAGTTTGAAAGTTTAATTGGAAGTAAAATTTCGCGTTTTAAAGAAGGTGCAAAACTTCTTGAGGCAACTTTAAAAAGCGATCCAAACAATATCGAAATCAGAATGATTCGATTGAGTATTCAGGAAGATGTGCCAGGGATTACGGGATATAAAAAGAATATCAAAGAAGACAAAAAATTCATTACAACACATTACGCAGAACAAAGCGGTGCCTTGAAAGAATATCTAAAAGACTTTGTTTTACAATCAAAAAGTTTTTCTGAAAAAGAGAAACAATTTGTGAAGTAGATAAAGAAAAAATCCCCCCATGCAACCAACTTTATCTCAGCAGGAATTACTTAATTCTACTAATTTTTGTGTTATTGTGCCAACCTACAATAATCACAAAACGCTAAAAAAAGTGCTGGATTCTATTTTAGATTTCACTCAAAATATCATTATTGTTAATGACGGATCTACCGATGAAACCAGTGAAATATTAAAACAATATTCGCAATTCACGCAAATTCACCATCCAAAAAATATAGGAAAAGGAAGAGCGTTAAGAAATGGTTTTAGAAAAGCAATCGAAATGAATTTCGAATATGCTATCACGATCGATTCTGACGGACAGCATTTTGCTTCTGACATTCCGAATTTTATTGCCGAAATTCAAAAAGAACCTAATTCTTTATTGATTGGAAGCCGTAATATGACACAGGAAAATGTGCCAAAGAAAAGTAGTTTTGGAAATAAATTTTCGAATTTTTGGTTCCAATTTGAAACTGGAATTAAACTCGAAGATACACAATCGGGTTTTAGATTGTATCCGCTCAAATTAATTCCAAAGCAATTTTACACCAATAAATTTGAATTTGAAATTGAAGTCATTGTGCGGTCTGCGTGGAAAGGAATTGTGGTAAAAAACATTCCGATCCAGATTTTATACGATCCTGCAGAACGGGTTTCGCATTTTCGTCCGTTTAAGGATTTTACAAGAATCAGTATTTTAAATACGGTTTTGGTTTTAAACGCTTTGTTGTACATCAAACCCAGGGATTTTTTTAGAAGAGCAAAAAAAAAAGGCTTTAAAAAATTCTTTCTTGAAGACATTTTAGAAAGCGGTGATTCTAATTTTAAAAAATCGGCTGCAATTGCGTTGGGGGTTTTTATAGGAATTTCCCCATTTTGGGGGTTTCAGACCGTTTTGCTTTTATTTTTTGCAACAATTTTTAAGCTCAATAAAGTCATCTCTTATATGGCATCCAATGTAAGCTTTCCCCCTTTTATCCCTTTTGTTATCTACGGTTCGCTAAAAATGGGAAGCTTTTTTGTTTCAACCGATGCCCCACTAATTTTAGATAGTACAATTACGCTCGACGATATTCAAAAAAATGCTACGCAATATATCGTTGGAAGTCTTACTTTAGCATCCGTTTTAGCGCTAACATCAGGGCTTTTAAGTTATATACTTTTAGCCGCTTTTAGCTCTAAGAAAAAACAACAATAATTAAAGTTTTTGCCACAGATTACAAGGATTAAAATGATTTTACAATCTGTGTCGAGTTGCCACGAATTTCACAAATTAGCACGAATTAATTAGTGGAAATTCGCGAAATTCGTGGCGGAAAAAAATAACAATCATGCATCACTATTTCTACGCCATTCATTTATTTGTAAACCGAAGAAAATCCTTGTCGGTTTTTCTGGCCATTTTGATGCTTTTTGCTTTCGGTTTTTTTGCTTCACAAATTAAATTTGAAGAAGATATTACCAAACTTATCCCAACAAACGATAAGGCAGATGTTACGGCAAAAGTGCTTAAACAACTTAATTTTGCCGATAAAATTACCGTTATTTTCAAACTCGAAAAAAACGGAACCGACGAAGATTTAAAACAAATGGCAACTGCATTTTCAGACAGCGTTGCCAAATCCTGCAAACCTTACGTAACCGGAATTCAGGGAAAAGTTGACGAAGAAAATATTCAGGAAACTATTGATTTTGTATACAATAATCTGCCGCTTTTTTTAGATAATAAAGATTATGCGACGATTGAGAATAAACTTCGAAAAGACAGTATTGCGGCAACAGTTCAGGGAAATTACAAATCTATTATTTCTCCTTCAGGATTTATAACCAAAGATTTTATTCTGCAGGATCCGCTTGGGATTTCTTTTATCGCTTTAAAAAAATTACAACAATTAAATATTGGCGACGATTTTACGCTCGACAATGGTTTTGTAATGACGAAAGACAAAAAGAAATTATTGCTGTTTATTACATCAAATCTTCCTTCGAGCGAAACAGAAAAAAACAGCATTTTTGCGGCAAAATTAAAATCGATTCAGGATAATTTAAATCAGCAATATAAAACCAAAACTTCTATAAGTTATTTTGGTTCGGCTTTAATTGCCGTTGCCAATGCCAATCAAATTAAGAGCGATATTATTCTAACAACATCAATCGCCATGTTTACGCTGATGTTGATTTTGATTTTATTTTATCGAAAAATATTCATTCCGCTTATTATTTTTCTTCCCACGGTTTTTGGTGCTTTGTTTGCCGTTGCGTTTTTATATTTCGTAAAAGAAACTATTTCAGCGATTTCATTGGGAATTGGTTCTATTTTGTTAGGAATTACGATCGATTATTCCATTCATATTCTCACGCATTACAAACATAACAGCGATGTAAAAACACTTTACAAAGACATTACAATGCCGGTAATTATGAGTAGTTCAACAACTGCCGTTGCGTTTTTGTGCCTGCTTTTTGTAAAATCTGACGCGTTGAACGATTTGGGAATTTTTGCCGCCGTGATTGTTATGGCTTCTGCATTTTTCTCTCTTTTGATTGTGCCGCATTTGTACAAACCAAAAGAAAACAATTTTGATCACAAGAAAAATGTCATCGATAAACTGGCTCATTTTTCGTTTCACAACAATAAATTCCTGATTGGTTTTTGCGTTCTAATTACCATTGTTTGCTTTTTTACTTATAATAATGTTGGTTTCAATAACGATTTGTCGCAATTAAATTTTGTTCCAAAGGAAATTAAAGCTGCCGAAAAAGATCTGGAAGAAAGCACGAGTTTAACTTCAAAAACTATTTATGTTGCCGCTTACGGAAACAGCATGGAAGAAGTTTTGCAAAACAACAACCAGCTTTTTTCATCTTTATCGAAAGAAAAACAACAGGATAAAATTTTAAATTTCAGTTCGGTTGGAGGAATTATGCTTTCGCAAAAAGAGCAAAAGCAAAAAATAGAACAATGGAATTCGTTTTGGAACACGAATAAAAAAGAACTTTTAAAATCTCAATTAATTGCAGAAGGTTCAAAATTAGGTTTCAAACCAACAACTTATTCCATCTTTTTTGAGCATTTAGATTTTGATTTCAAACCCATTTCTGCAAACGATTATTTAAAAATTCAGGCGTTGCAACTGAAAGAATTTGTGACGGAAAAAAATGGTTTTTATACAATTTCAACTTTAGTAAAAGTAAAACCGGACCAACGAGATACTTTTGTAAAATCGGCTACAGCCAAAAATAATATTATTGCGATTGACCGTCAACAAATGAATGAAACGTTTTTCAGTACTTTAAAAACCGATTTTAATTCGCTGGTCAATTATTCTTTTGTTGCCGTAATTCTGATCTTGTTTTTCTTTTTCCGAAGAATCGAATTGGTTATTGTGAGCTGTATTCCGATTGCCTTAACGGGAATTGTTACGGCAGGAATTATGGGCATTTTTGGTATTCAGATGAACATTTTCAGTATGATTGTCTGCACTTTGATTTTTGGTCATGGTGTCGATTTTAGTATTTTCATGACAAGTGCGTTACAAAAAGAATACACAAACGAAAAAAACGAAATTGCGATTTACAGAACGTCAATAATTTTGGCCGTTATCACCACTATTTTAGGAATTGGCGCGATGATTTTTGCAGAGCATCCGGCACTTAGATCTATTTCATCGGTTTCCTTAATTGGGGTTTTTGCGGCATTGATTATTACGTTTATCTTCTACCCGATTCTCTTTAAATTATTTATATCAAATCGTTCGAAAAAAGGAAATCCTCCTTTTGTTTTACGAACATTTATTCATGGTGTAATTTCATTTACCTATTATGGTCTTGGCGGAATTTTAATGTCGCTTTTCAGCATCACAATCATGCCGATTATTCCAATGAAAGAGAAAACGAAAATGAAGGCGTTCCGTTATTTCATTTCAAAATTCATGAATTCGGTTTTGTATTCGAATCCTTTTCTTCATAAAAAAGTTATCAATAAATACAATGAAACTTTCGAAAAACCAGCCATAATTATTGCCAATCATACCTCATTTATTGATATTCTGGCAATGGGAATGCTGAGTCCTAAAATTATATTTTTGGTAAGCGATTGGGTTTATAATTCTCCTATTTTTGGCGGAACGGTTAGAAAAGCAGGGTTTTATCCGGTTTCTGAAGGAATTGAAGGAGGCGTTGAACATTTGCGCCAAAAAGTAAACGAAGGATATTCGTTAATGGTTTTTCCTGAAGGAACCCGTTCAGAAAGCAATCAGATTAAGCGTTTTCATAAAGGTGCTTTTTTCCTTGCCGAAGAATTTAATCTGGATATAGTTCCTGTTGTTATTCATGGTGCTTCAGAAGCAATTCCGAAAGGTGATTTTGTTATTCATCACAGTCAGGTTACGGTTTCTATTCTAGAAAGAATTGCGCCTGATAATCTTTCTTTCGGAAAAAATTATGCGGAAAGAACGAAACAATTAAGTTCATTTTTCAAAGAAGAATATCGCAAGATTCGTCAGGAATTTGAAGGTCCGACATACTTCAAAAAAATGCTGATTCACAGTTATGATTATAAGGAAATGGAAGTCATAAAAAGTGTGAAAAGCAATCTCGAAAGTCATTTAGAAATCTATCATCGTCTTAATAAACATCTTTCGGCGAAAGCCAAAATATTGCATTTAGCAAATGATTATGGGCAGTTGGATGTTTTACTGACATTGCAGGAACCGCAGCGAAAAGTAGTTTCTTTTATCAATGACGAAGAAAAACGATTGGTTGCAAAAACCAATTATTTCCTCAAAAAAAGAAAAATTTCTTATTTAGAAAGTATCGAATTGGCGTTACAAAATGAATATGATGCCGTTTTAATTTCTGATGAAAAAATTGGCGATATCGAAAAAATTGCGGCTGTAACTTCCACTATTATTTTAATCGATAATTCAGGTTTAAAAAACACATTGCTTAACTTTGGTTTTTCTTCTGATTTGGAAGAAAATAATATAATTGTATTAAAGAAAAATTAAATGAAAGAGCAGTATGATGTTGTAATTGTAGGCAGCGGTTTAGGCGGTTTGGTCTCGGCAATTATTCTGGCCAAAGAAGGTTACAGCGTTTGCGTGCTCGAAAAAAACAATCAATACGGCGGGAATCTGCAGACTTTTGTTCGCGATAAAACCATTTTTGATACCGGAATTCATTATATCGGTGGTTTAAGTGAAGGGGAAAATCTGCATAAATATTTTAAATATCTGGGTATTATCGATCATTTGAATTTAAAAAAAATGGACGATAATGGTTTTGATATTATCTCTTTTGATGATGATGAAAATGAATATCCACACGCACAGGGTTACGATAATTTTGTCAATCAGTTAGGTGTGTTTTTTCCGGATGAAAAAGAAAACATCGAAAAATATTGTGATAAAATAAAAGTAATCTGCGAATCTTTTCCTCTTTATAATTTGCAATGGGAAGGAAAATATGACAATGAAATCCTGTCGTTAAATGCAAAAGAAACCATTGACGCTTTTACTGAAAATGAAAAACTAAAAGCGGTTTTGGCGGGTTCTAATTTTTTGTATGCCGGTATTCCGGATAAATCGCCTTTTTACGTTCATGCCCTTTCGGTAAACTCATACATACAAAGTTCTTGGCGCTGCATTAATGGCGGAAGTCAGATTACGAAACAGCTTTTAAAACAGCTCAAAAAATACGGCGGAGAATTTTATAAATACAAAGAAGTTGTCAAATTTAATGTTGAAGAAAACAAAGTAACTTCTGTAGAAATGAAAGACGGAACTCAGGTTTCTGCATCCTATTTTATTTCGAACATTGAACCTAAAACTACTTTGAAAATGGTTGGCGAGGAACATTTTAGAAAATCATTTTTCAGCCGTGTTCAAAGTCTCGAAGGTGTTATTTCTGCGTTCAGTTTATACATTGTTTTTAAACCGGAAACTTTTAAATACATCAACCATAATCATTATCATTTTAAGAAAAGCAGCGAAGTCTGGACTTGTCATGAATATGATGAAGAATCCTGGCCAAAAGCATTTATGGCTTCTATGAATGCTTCTAAAAAGCAGGAAGAATGGGCGGAGGGAATGACTTTTATTACCTACATGAAATATGATGATGTTGCTCCTTGGGTAAATACGTTTAATACAACTGCCGAAGAAAGTGATCGTGGCGAAAGTTATGAAGAATTTAAAGCCAGAAAAGTCGAAAAGTTTCTAAAAGAAATCGAGATAAAATTTCCGGGAATTAAAGAATGCATTCAGTCGATTCATACTTCTACCCCGCTTTCTTACCGCGATTATATTGGCGGCAGCAATGGCAATATGTACGGTTATGTAAAGGATGCCAGCAACCCGATGAAAACCTTGATTCCGTCAAAAACCAAACTGGACAATCTTTACCTTACAGGTCAAAGTATTAATATGCATGGCGTTTTAGGCGTAACAATTGGAGCGGTTGTAACCTGTTCTGAAATTGTTGGAAAAGAATATTTAGTAACTAAAATCAATCAGGCATCTGAATAAAAAAAGTGTTATGAGAAACCAGTTTGTACATATATCCTTTATATTTTTTATACTGATATTTGTTTCTTGTGGTACCTCAAAATCAATGCATCATTTGCCGGAAATTTCGAATTATAATACTGTAAAACCAGTTGTAACAAAACATTCAAATGCACTTTTTACATCTGGAAAAAATTCACTTTTAAAAAACAAACAAGGCCTTTGGGAATTGTATGTTGAAGGTGATCCATTAGAAATCGGACTTACAACCGGCGCTTTATCAGATTCACTTTTAAAGAAACAGGAACAAATATTTTTCGGCAGAATTGAAGATATTGTTCCTTCAAAATTTCAGCAAAATTTACTTCGGAATTTTCTAAAATGGTACAATCGAAAATTATATTTGAATGTTCCCAATGAATATCAAACGGAAATTTACGGCGTTTCGCAATACACTTCGCAGGATTTCAATAACATCGCACCCCAATATCAACGCAGTTTATACCTGCATGCCGCACACGACATTGGTCACGCTTTACAGGATTTGGCTTTGGTTGGCTGTTCGTCTTTTGCTGCCTGGGGTGAAAAATCTGAAGATGGAAATTTAATTCTCGGCCGTAATTTTGATTTTTATGTAAATGATGCTTTCGCAGAAAATAAAATCGTCGCGTTTATAAATCCGAAAGAGGGTTATCCTTTTATGACGGTTACCTGGCCCGGAATGGTGGGTACGGTTTCGGGAATGAATAAGGAAGGTTTAACGGTAACGATCAATGCCGGAAAATCGAAAATTCCGATAATTGCCAAAACACCAATTTCGATTTTAACCCGGGAGATTTTACAGCACGCAAAGAATATTGATGAAGCAGTTGCAATTGCAAAAAAAAGACAATTGTTTGTTTCAGAATCTATTATGGTTGGAAGTGCACACGATAATAAAGCCGTTTTGATTGAAGTTTCTCCCGAAAAAATGGATGTTTTTGATGTCGCAAACAGCAATCAATTAATTTGTTCAAACCATTTTCAAAGTGATGCTTTTAAAAACGATGAAAGAAATCTGTCGCAAATTGCCAACAGTCATTCGAAATATCGTTATGACAGAATGCAGGAACTTTTTAGCGAAAACCCAAAAATTAATCCAAAAATAGCAGCTGATATTTTGAGAAATAAAGATGGTTTACAAAATATAGCACTGGGTTATGGTAACGAAAAAGCACTAAATCAATTAATGGCACATCACGGAGTTATCTTTAAACCGAAAGAAAAATTAGTATGGGTTTCTTCAAATCCCTATCAGTTGGGCGAGTTTGTGTGTTATAATTTAGATTCGATTTTTAAAGAAAGAAAAACAGATCTTCCTGTTTCATTTGAAGAAGAAAACCTTAATATTGCCAAAGATCCTTTTTTAGAAACTACGGCTTTTTTAAACTATCAAAAGTTTAGAATTGAAGATCACAAAATGGATTTGTATTTGAAGAATAAAACGAAAATTCCTTTCGAATTTATTCAGAATTACCAATCTTTAAACCCGGATTATTGGGTTGTGTATTATAAAGCGGGATTGTATTTTTACGAACAGAAATATTTTCAGTTTGCGCAAAGCAATTTTGAAAAAGCATTAACCAAAGAAATTACAACTGTTCCTGATAAAGAAGCAATTGAAAAATATTTAAAAAAACTCAAAAGAAAATGAACACGATTCCAACAATAGAGAAGGATTCTTTAGAACAAATTAAAAATTTTCAAGAGCAGAAATTAGCCGAACTTTTATCTTATATCAGTCAAAATTCTCCTTTTTACAAACGTCTTTTTGCCGGTCAGAATATCGATATTTCGAAAGTTAAAACGCTGGAAGATTTACAGCATTTACCTGTAACGACAAAAGAAGATTTACAACAATATAATGATGATTTTGTGTGTGTTCCGCAGCATAAAATTATCGATTATGCCTCGACTTCAGGAACTTTGGGTGATCCGGTTACTTTTGGATTAACCGATTCTGATTTGGACCGACTGGCTTATAACGAAGCGATTTCGTTTGCCTGCGCCGGAATTGCAGAAGGCGATGTTGTACAATTAATGACAACAATTGACCGAAAATTTATGGCTGGTCTTGCCTACTTTTTAGGATTAAGAAAACTGCAGGTTGGTGTTATTCGCGTTGGTGCGGGAATTCCGGAATTGCAATGGGATTCTATTTTAAAATACAAACCTTCGTACTTAATTACGGTTCCTTCTTTTTTATTGAAGTTAATTGAATATGCAGAAGCACATGGAATTGATTATAATAATTCGAGCATAAAAGGTGCAATTTGCATTGGCGAATCATTACGAAATCAGGATTTTTCGATGAATACTTTGTCTAAAAAAATCACTGAAAAATGGAATATTCAGTTGTTTTCGACTTATGCTTCGACAGAAATGAGTACTGCTTTTACAGAATGTGAACATGGTATTGGCGGTCATCATCATCCGGAATTAATTATTATTGAAGTTTTGGACGAAGAAAATAATCCGGTAAAAAATGGTGAAATTGGCGAGTTGACTTTTACTACTTTGGGTATTGAAGCCATGCCTTTATTGCGTTTTAAAACCGGAGATATTGTACAGCTTCATAATGAACCTTGCGCGTGCGGAAGAAATACCGTTCGTGTTGGTCCGGTTGTGGGCCGTAAAAAGCAAATGATTAAATATAAAGGTACTACGCTTTATCCGCCAGCGATGAATGATGTTTTGAGCGATTTTGATAACATCGAAAACCATATTATCGAAATCTCTACCAACGATTTAGGAACAGATGAAATCCTGATAAAAATCGCTGCCAAAAATCAAACCCCTGAATTTTTACAAGAAATAAAAGATCACTTTAGAGCCAAATTAAGAGTAACTCCAAAAATAGAATTTGCTCCAAAAGAAATATTAAATCCTTTGGTTTTTAATCCGATGAGCCGAAAACCAATTCGCTTTTTTGATTATAGAGTTCAATAAAAAGGTGCAAAGTTGCAGAGGTTCAGAGGGACAAAGATTTCGCCTCTCAATATAAAACCTTTGCAACTTTGTTACTTTGAACCTTTGAACCTCAATTTGGTACAAATTAAACTAAATGTTGTAATTTTGCACAAAATATTGAAGATGGTCAAGATTGGCAACATAGAATTACCCGAATTTCCTTTATTACTCGCACCGATGGAAGATGTGAGCGATCCGCCGTTTCGCAGATTATGCAAAACGCATGGCGCTGACATGATGTATTCAGAATTTATTTCATCGGAAGGATTGATTCGCGATGCTATCAAAAGTCGAATGAAGCTGGATATTTTTGATTACGAACGTCCGGTTGGAATTCAGATTTTTGGTGGAGATGAAGAAGCAATGGCGCTTTCGTCTAAAATTGTTTCTACAGTAAAACCAGATTTGGTTGATATTAATTTTGGATGTCCGGTAAAAAAAGTGGTTTGTAAAGGAGCCGGAGCCGGAGTTTTGAAAGATGTTGATTTGATGGTGCGTTTGACAAAAGCCGTTATCAGAAGTACTGATTTGCCTGTAACGGTAAAAACCCGTTTGGGATGGGATGACAGTTCTATTAATATTGATGAAGTTGCAGAAAGACTTCAGGATATTGGTGTTCAGGCTTTAACAATTCACGCCAGAACCCGCGCGCAAATGTATAAAGGCCACGCCGATTGGTCGCATATTGCACGTGTAAAAAATAACCCCAGAATTACAATGCCAATTTTTGGAAATGGCGATATCGACAGTCCTGAAAAAGCATTAAAATATAAAAATGAATACGGAATTGACGGCATCATGATTGGCCGCGCCGCAATTGGATATCCGTGGATTTTTAACGAAATCAAACATTTCTTTAAAACCGGAGAACATTTACCTGCACCAACAGTTATTGATCGTGTAGAAGCCGCCAGAAACCATTTAATGTGGTCGATGGAATGGAAAGGCGAACGTTTGGGAATTGTTGAAATGCGACGTCATTATACCAATTATTTCAAAGGAATCCACTCTTTTAAAGAATACAAACAAAAACTCGTTACAACTGATGAACCTGAAAATCTTTTTGCTATTATGAAAGAAATTGAACAGGTTTATGCAGGATATGAGTTTGTTTAAAATATATAATCTTTGTCAAAAGTTTGAAACTTTGACAAAGATCTACTTTACAAAAAAAGACCTTCAAATTTGAAGGTCTTTTTTTGTAAATTTAAGTATAGAGAATGCCATTTATTCTAAAACATTTTTGTTGAATTCCTTTTTGCAAGATCAATTGCTGACTTTAAATCGGAAAAAAACAATTCAGCTTCTTTAGCATTTCTAATAGATTTAGACAAATTATCATCATTATGAAACTCAATGATATTACTATCCATCAGGTTTTTTTTCATCTCGGAAGCTAATGCAATTTCTTGAATTTTATTAATCTTATTTTGGATTGAATCTTTCATAAAGCAAATTTAAAAATTATTGATTTAAATTAAACATATAATATCTGTAAAGATCATGTGATTTTCTTTTAAAATCAAATGGCTCTGGTTTTGGTTTAAAAAAAGCTGATCCATCAACATCTAACTCAATTAATCCATTTCTTAATAATCTCACGTACCAATCTACTCCAATAATAACTATAAAATCCTGTAAATTTTTGTAATTATATCTAAACATTCTGTGATATAAATTAGCTCGTAAATCATTTGAACCATCTATACCAATCGTTGCATGAGGTTTATTTTTTAAAAAGATGATAGAAAACAAGATAATGGTCGAAAAAACTTTATTGCTATCTCTATGTTTAAGATTTATAGAATCATCTATTTTTCCAGACTCATCAAATGGACCAAAAGCCAAATTGTAAACATTGGGTAATAAGGAATCAGCAATGTTTGTAAACTTAACTTTAAGTTGAATTATTTTATTATTCTTTAAGTTAGATTCAAAAATATAAACATCGAAATTAGAACTTACATATATAGCTTCAAAAGTGTTTTCTAAATTAATTTTAATCATAAGAAACATTAAATTTTACAAAAACAAAATTAATGTAAATTTCTTACAAAAAAGATCTTGAAAAAATTTGAAGGCCTTTTTTTATTTTAAAACTAAACTTGAATGCGTTTCCACTTTCCTCTTTTATAAAAGAAAATCCCTGCTAAAGTTATAGCTGTTTCGGCAACTGGAATTGCGATAAAAACTCCTGTTGGCCCCATATTAAAATGTTTTGCTAATACATAAGCTAACGGAATTTGGAACAACCAAAATCCGAAGAAATTAATTCCCGTTGGTGTCCAGGTATCTCCTGCTCCATTGAAAGTGTTTATTAAAACCATTCCAATTCCGTAGAAAATAAATCCTACACTCATAATTTGTAAAGCTTCAACTGCAACTGTTCGGACCATTTCATCATTCGTGAAAAATGAAATAATATATTTTCCAAAACATAAGGTAATAACCATAATGGTTGCCATAAAAATCACGTTGTATTTAGCTGTTGTAAACACAGATTTTTCGGCACGTTCAATTTGTTTGGCTCCTAAATTTTGCCCGACCAAAGTTGCGGCGGCATTACTTAACCCCCAAGCCGGAAGAATGAAAAACATCATAATTCGCAACGCAGTTTGATAGCCCGCAGATCCGTGATCGCCTCCGGTTGTTGCTACTAATTGTGCCAGAAAAATCCAGCTGCAGGATGCTATTACAAATTGTAAAATCCCCGGAGCTGCAATTTTTACTAATGCTTTTATCTGGTTGAAATCTGGTGCGAAATAGGCAATTTTGATTTTTAAAACATTGTTTCCCGAAAACAAATGATACACTTGGTATAATACTCCAATGCTTCTTCCTAAAGTTGTAGCCAAAGCTGCACCTGTTAATCCAAATGCCGGAATTGGTCCAAGACCGTTAATTAATATTGGACATAAAATAATATTGCAAATATTGGCCAGCCATAAACTTTTCATGGCAATTGCTGCGTTTCCTGCTCCACGAAATATTCCATTAATTAAGAATAAAAGCATGATACATAAACTTGAGCCAATCATAATTTGTGTGAAACGGTAACCATGTTCTGCAGCATCTGCAGATGCTCCCATCAACATTAATATATCTTTAGCATAGATAACTCCGAAAATACTCATCACACTGTTTACAGCAAATGCAATAATGATGGACTGCATTCCTGCTTTTGCCGCTGCGACAGGATCTTTTTCTCCAATACGTCTTGCCACAACTGCGGTTGCCGCCATGCTCATTCCAATTGCGAGGGAATATATAATAGTAAGAACAGATTCGGTTAAACCTACGGTTTGAATTGCAAAACTACTGTGCTCTAAATGTCCGACGAAATATAAATCGACTAAAGCAAAAACGGATTCCATCATCATTTCTAAAACCATTGGAATGGCTAATAAAATAACTGCTTTTTTGATACTTCCGGCGGTGTAATCAAAAGATTCATCGCCTTTTAATGCTTGTGTTAATGTGGTGAAAATTTTAGAAAATAAACTTCTCTTTATTGTAGTTTCTGTCATGATTTGTTAGGATAAATGATAAGATTAGCCCAGATACACTATATCTGAACTCAAGAAAATAAACGTAAGTATCCTAATTATTGTAAGAAATAAGTTAGGACTAAGCAGAAACAATCATAAGGCTGTACTTTTTGAGAGGATAAATATAGTAATATTTTTAGGAAGAAATATTAATCTAATAAGTTTTTGCTTACGCGACTGCTTGCAATTAAAGATGCTACGAAACCAAGCGAAACAATTGTTGTCATCACAATCAATACATTTTCCAGATTAAAAACAACCGGATATGCTAAAGTTGGCGTTATCATAATCAGCTCGTATTGCTGTTGTAACAGGACTAAAATAATACCCAGAACAAGTCCAACAATTCCACCAAAAACACTTAACAAAGTTCCTTGCAGTAAAAATATTTTTCGGATACTCTTAATTTCAGTTCCTAAATTAAAAAGGGTTTTTAAGTTTCCTTTTTTCTCTAAAATCATCATAATTAATGCTCCAACCAAGTTAAAAAGTGCCACGATAATTACTAAAGTAAAAATCAGGTAAACGACAATATTTTCGGTATTAAGCATTTTATATAGAGATTCATTTAGTTGCGCTCTATTTTTTAAAGTGATTTTGTTTTTGAAAATTTTATCTAGTTGAGTTTTGATTGCGCTTTCATTTGCATTTTCTTTTAAATGAAATTCAATTCCCGAAATTTGATTAGGCTTATACATCAGTAATTCCTGTGCTAAACCTAAATCAGCAAATACATATTTAGAATCTAAATCTTCGCTAATGGAATAAATTCCAACCGGTAAAACATCGGTTTTATTAAATGCTTCTTCGGGATTTTCAAAAGCTCCTTTTCCGGGTTTCGGCGCAAATATCTGCAGCGGGTTTTCGAAATCTAAAATTCCCATTGAGAAATCTCGGGCAATTCCATAACCCACAACAACCTGATACGTTTCAGGCTTAATCCATTGACCGTTAAAAAGTTTTTTGTTGATGTCATTTACTACGGGATAAAGACTATCAACTCCTTTTAAATATGTAACCTGCTGTTTGTCTTTAAATAGAAACAAAACACGTTCTTCGATAATTTTGGTATACGAAGCAACTCCGTCAATTTTCTTAAGCTGTTTATCCTGATCCGGGGTTATCAAAAATGATTTTCCAATTGTACTTGTCATTTTTAAGTCAGGATCTATTTCGTTTGTAAACGAAAGACTGAAGACTTTTAATCCGCTAAAAACAGATAAAACCACAAACAAAGCCATTGTACCAACTATGATTCCTAAGCTGGCAATACGATTGATAATATTAATAGCATTATTTTTACTTCTGCTAAAAATGTAACGTTTGGCTATGTAAAGGGGGAAATTCAATTTATGATTTTCTTCTTTTTTCTAAAAGATCACGGTTTTCTATTGGGTTTTCTCTGTTTGATAAAGCATTGTCAATTTTCTCAATATAATCTAATGAGTCATCGATAAAGAATACCAGATTTGGTACACGACGCAATTGTAAACGTACACGTTGTGATAAATCGTGTTTGATTAATGTGGTATTTGATTTTATTCCTTCTAAAGTTTCCTTCGCTTTATCCTGAGGAAAAATGCTTAAATAAACCGTTGCCACAGATAAATCTGAAGTAACACTAACTTTGGATACCGAAATTACCAAATTACTAATTCCGTTTTTTCGCACTTCACCTTGCAAAATATCAACCAGATCTTTCTGGATGACACCGCCTATTTTTTTCTGTCTATTTGTTTCCATACTGCAAAAATACTATTTTTAAATTTCATCAATGCAATTTTCAAATGAACAATAGAATGATTTTTACATTCTTATCTTCTTTATTTCAAATTTCAATCTTTTTCATCAAAAAAACCAATAAATCCTCTAGTTGGTTCATTGTTTGGTGATGATAAAAATCATATTATTTATGAGAATTATTATACATCTTTGATAGAATAATAAACTCTTTAACTATGAAAAAGCGAGAACCAATCAGTCATATCATGACCAAAACCGTAGTGACTGCAAATGAAAATGACAACTTAAAAAATGTTGTTGAGCTATTAAGAAAAAATGCTATTCGACACATTCCAATTGTTCGGGGTAAAGATGTAATTGGTATTATAAGCCGAACAGATATCAACCGATTAACTTTCGGTGCTTTGTTTGAAGGACAGGAAGGTGCAGATGAAGCCATTCTCGACATGCTTACTATTTCGCAGGTTATGACTTCAAAACCCAAAACCGTTTCATCTGATACTATAATTAGGGATTTGGCAGAAATTTTTGTGAAAGAAGATTTTCATGCTTTGCCTGTTGTAGATAATGGTCAGCTTAAAGGAATTGTTACAACTACAGATGTTGTAAAATATTTTCTTGAACAATATGCTAATTAAATACTTATAAAAAAGGGAGCCAATTGCTCCCTTTTTTTATCTGTTTTGTAACCATCCTTCCGGATTATTATTTGATGTGTTTTGAAGAATCAAAAACTTAATAATTGTTTTTCCGGTATCGCCACTTGTTCTTACTTTTCCAATACTTTGTTTAACTTTTACTTTGTCACCTTGTTCAACAGATACCTGACTTAGATTTTGATATACTGTAAAGTAATCTCCATGCTGAATAAAAACAGCTTTGTTTACAGGCGACAAGGCTATAACTTTTGATACTACTCCCTCAAATACTGCGCGCGCATTTGCTCCTTGTTCTGTAGTAATCTCTACTCCAGAGTTATGAACCGTCAATGTTGGATATACTGGATGTGGCTGATCTCCGTAGCCAAGAGATATAAATCCTTTCTCTACCGGCCAAGGCAGTTTTCCTCTGTTTGCTTTAAAATCGGCAGCTAAAATTTTACCTTCCGGGGTTAATGTAATTCTATCTGATGAATAACTTTTAGGCGCTGCAGCCTCAGCTTTATCTGCTTCGCTGGCTTTACCTTCTGCGATTCTTTTACGTCTCTCTTCTTCGGCCCGTTGATTGGCTAATCTAATTTGTTCACGGATAAGATCCTTAATTTTTGCGTCAATTCTTTTTGATTCCTGCTGTTTAGATCTTGTATCGGCAATAATTTTATTTTTGTCTTTTTTAATTTCGTTAACCAATTTTTGCTGTTCTTTCTTTTCAACTTCTAAGCTTTGCTTTTCTTTTTCGTTTTCAGCAATAATTTTTTTCTTAACTTTTCTTTGTCCGTCCAATTTGGTATTATAATCAACTAATTCATTGGTTTTTGACTCAATTTCTAAACCTTGATTTTTTCTGAAATTGGTATATTGTTTTAAGTATTGTGCTCTTTTATAGGCTTGCAGAAAACTTTCTGAAGATAAAATAAACATGGCTCTACTTTGTTCAGAGCGGCTTTTGTACGATTTTAAAATCATTTTGGCATAATCTTCTTTTAAAATAGCCAATTCTCTGTTTAGTTTATTAACCTTCAATTGGTTAATATACATATCGTTATTTAGAATCTTTTCTTGTTTTGCCGTTGTATTGATAAGTTTTTCTTTCAGCTTAATTTTATTAGCCTGAATTAAAAACACATTTACTGCTGATTTTTCTTTTTTCTTTACAGATTGCAACATTTTTTCGTTGTCTCTAATTTCCTGCTGAATCTGAGCTTTTCGCTGTTCAAGTTTTTCTTGCTGCGAATCCTGTGCCCATCCAAAAGTTGTGGCACATATAAAAATTAGGCTGAGGAGAAATTTCGGCATGTTTATCTTTTTCTTTTTGCAAATTTACTTAATTAAAACTTTCTTATAACCACCCGGTACGCTATAAGGGAAAGAAAGTTCTTCATTAAACGAAAT
Source organism: Flavobacterium sp. AK-345 (assembly GCF_058310175.1). Lineage (NCBI taxonomy): Bacteria > Pseudomonadati > Bacteroidota > Flavobacteriia > Flavobacteriales > Flavobacteriaceae > Flavobacterium > Flavobacterium sp. AK-345. The sequence goes on from NZ_JBZEER010000009.1 coordinate 171,865, forward strand.
ATTATTGTAATTTAAATTGATGTCTGTTTTTCCTTTCGGCTGAATTGCATTAATTTCGATACTTGTTGGAAGATTTCCCTGATCGAAAGTTTTATTATCAGCATATTTTATTTCTAACATAATATTTTCTGTTGCCTGAGAAATCTGCTCTTTTTGCAGCAAATATTTTTCAGGTTCAAGAAAGAAAGCTTTTTTCAGATTAGTTTCTTTTTCATCTTCTAAACGAATCATGTTTTCTACAATGGTCTGGATGTATTTTCCTTTTCTTAAATCGTCTAAAGCTTCTCCAACCAGTAAATTTTGTACTTTGCTATAATCAAGTTCTGTTCCCAGCCATTTGCTTAAACTGGTAAAATCTCCTTCATAATAGGTACTGTTTATTTTCTCGTAATAGCTTACGCTTGTTGGTGTAATCAATGCTTTTGCCATTGTGATTCCAAGAAAACGAACGCTTATTAAAATCTGTTTATCTTTTTCAATTTTAATTTCTGCAGTAACATTCTGACTTTGTTTTTCATCAACATATCTGGCAGCTGCTTTTATGTATAATGTTTTGAAATCTAGTTTATTGTCGTAATGTTTCTCTACTACTTTGTTATCCGTTTTTGGTGCAACTTCTGTCGTATTGTTTTGTACCGCAACAGCTTTAGATTTACATGAAATCATAAAAACTGATACCAATACAAATGCTATATATTTTTTCATCTTGAACTTCTCTTTTTATTTCTTTTTCTTTAATAACTCATTTGCCTTCAAAAAGTATTCCTCTTTTTTCTTAGCGTCTCCCAATCCATTATAAGCTTCTCCTAATTGAAAATTAAAATTTGCCTCCAGCTTAGCATCATCAACCACATAATCCAATCCCATTTCTAAAACGGTTTTTGCATTTTTAAATTGCTTGAGCTGATTGCTTCCCATTCCGGCAAAATAGTAAAATTGCGGCTGACTCGGGTAAACTTCAATCATCATCATGGCTCTTTTTGTCAGAGGTTCAAATTGTTTAGCCTGTGTATAAGCATCAAGCAAAAGCAAATTGGTTTCACGATCTGTATCTGAATTGGCGCTTAAATCTTTTTCATAATACTTAATTGCATTTTCAAACTGATTTTTGCTATGATAAAATTTTCCTATTTCTTTTGCAACATCAACGTTCGGGTCATTATCAAAATAACCAATTGCTTTTTCTAAAGCCGGAGCATATTGCGGATTTTTATTGGTATAAATTAAAAACTCATTTAGCGTTCGATGTTTTATTTTCGAATCAATTTTTGAGCTTGCCAAAATTATATTCATCGAATTAATCGCTTTGTCAGCCTGATTAGCATCTAAGTACACTTTAAACAAACTTACCTGCGCCCACTCTGATGTTGGAATTTCTTTTGCCAATTGTTTTGCAACATCCAAAGCTTTATCTGTTTCATTTGATTTTGAATACAAAGAAATCAGATCTATATAATTTGATTCTTCTTTCGGATTTTTTTTAATCTGATCAATTAAATTTGAACCTTCTGCATTTTGATATTTTCCCTGCGATAAAATTTGCATTTTATAACGATCGCGATCTTCAGATTTTCCAAACTTATCGTTCATTTCATTAATCGTTGTAAGCGCTTTGTCATACTGATTTGAAATCATATACAACGAAATTAAATCATCTTTATATTCTTCGTCAAACGGAATAATTTTTTGAATCGTTTCGATTGCCAAAGGATAGTTTTTGGTTTCGTAACTTACATCGTAAATTCCAAGCCAGTACCATTTATTTTTTGGATCTAATTGTGTCGCTTTTTCAAAAGAACTTTGGGCATTACCATAATCTTTTAAAGACAGGTAATTTTTGCCTAATTCGAAATAAGCTACGGCATCATTAGGCTTTAGTTTGATACATTTTTCTAATGATACGATTGCTTTGTCGTAATTTTCAATTCCTTTTTGTTTCAATGATTCATAAAAAGAGTCCTGATATTCATCTGTTGCCATAGCAATATCTTCCGGATTGGTTTGCGCCATAACCGAAAATGCATTGCTGAACAAAGCGAATACTAAAATTACTAAAACTCTTTTTTTCATCATTTACATAATTTCTTTTTAAATTATTATTCTAAAACAGAATAATCGCCAATGCTAATACTTGTAAACTTACCATCATAACTAACGTGGTTTCCGATCATTGCATTGTCCAGGTTAGCATTTTTTATTTGCGAAAAAGTTTGTACCAAACTGTTTTTAATAACGCTGTCACTTACATGGCATCCATTTCCTAAAGATACGTTTGGACCAATTGTTGTATTTTTCAACACTACATTTTCGCCAATAAAACACGGCGGAATAATCGTTGAGTTATCTAAAGTTACGTTATAATCTACTAAATGTTCGCCATCATTATGTAAAAATCCTAACATTCTGGTGTTAGTTTCTACAGTTACATCTTTGTTTCCGCAATCCATCCATTCGTCTACACTTCCAGTTTTAAAAACTTTTCCGTTAGCCATCATTGCTTTGATTCCGTCATTAATTTGATATTCACCGCCATTCTGAATATTATTATCCAAAACACCCTGAAGTTCTTTTTTCAAATCGCCAACTTCTTTAAAATAATAGATTCCGATAACGGCAAGATCGCTTACGAATTCTTTTGGTTTTTCTACCAATTCTATTATTTCATTGTTACTGTTTAATTTAACAACTCCAAATGCTTCCGGCTGATCTACTTGTTTTACCCAAATTACAGCATCTGCAGAAGGATCTAATTCAAAATCTGCTCTGATCAAAGTATCTGCATAAGCAATTACAGCAGGACCTGATAAAGATTCTTTGGCGCACATAATCGCATGACCGGTTCCTAAAGGCAAATCCTGACGATAAATAGAGGCTTTTGCTCCTAAACTTCCAGCTAATTCTTCTAAACTTTCTACAAGATCATCGCCAAAAAAAGCAGGATCTCCCAAAATAAAAGCCACTTCTTCAATTGGTTCTTTTAATATTTTGGCAATATCTTCAACTAAACGATGCACTATAGATTTTCCGGCAACCGGAATTAATGGTTTTGGTACTGTTAATGTATGTGGTCTAAGTCTTGATCCGCGACCCGCCATTGGAACGATTATTTTCATTTTGAAATTATTTAATATGGGAAGATTTAAAATCTTCAGTTTGGTTAGTTCAAATTATGATGCTGGCGTAAAAATTAAATTTGTTCTAATTTTTTACCGCAAAGTTCGCAATCCCGATAGCTATCGGGATTCGCAAAGATTTCTAAGTTTTTTCATTTTAAAGATCGCAAAGTTTATAAACTGTTGTTTGTAAACTGCGACTGAAAACTGATTACTAAAAACTAAAAAACTACTTCACTCCTGTGCTTCCAAATCCGCCTTCGCCTCTTGATGTTTCAGAAAGTTCTCCAACTTCAATCCACTCTGCTCTTTCGTGTTTGGCAATAATCAATTGTGCAATTCGTTCTCCGTTCTCGATTACAAATTCTTCGTTTGATAAATTTACTAAAATTACACCTATTTCTCCTCTATAATCAGCATCAACAGTTCCCGGAGAATTTAAAACGGTTACTCCTTTTTTTGCAGCCAGACCACTTCTTGGTCTTACTTGTGCTTCGTAACCAATTGGCAATTCAATAAAAAGTCCCGTTTTTACAATGGTTCTTTCTAATGGTTTTAATGTTATTGATTCGGTTAAATTCGCACGTAAATCCATTCCTGCCGAAGCAATTGTTTCGTAATTAGGTAATGCGTGCTGTGATTTATTGATTATTTGTATTTTCATTTTTATTTTTAAAAGATTAAAAAGTAAGATTACTTTCTATTCATAATTCCTTTGATTGTGTTTTTTTCGTTATGATAAACAAAATAGATAAACGCTAGTAATAACGGGATTCCAACAAAATAATTTTCTCTAAATCCATAAAAAGAAATTGCCGAAAACAGAATTGAAATGCCCAAATAAGCGCCAATTTTATTCATATCATAAGGTATTGGATAATATTTATTTCCTAAAATGTATGAGATCAACATCATACTTCCGTAAGCGGAAATGGTTGCAATTGCTGAACCATAATAACTGTATTTTGGAATTAACATATAATTTAAAACCAAAGTTACGATTGCGCCAACTATAGAAATGTAAGCGCCTATTTTTGTTTTGTCCGTCAGCTTATACCAAACCGATAGATTGTTGTAAATACCCAAAAAGAAGTTCGCCAGAATAATTAATGGAACTACTTTCATGGCTTCCCAATAGGATTTATTATCAAGCAATAGATATTTTAAAACATCTGCAAAAACAATTACTCCCAATAAAATTAGCGATCCGAAAATCACAAAATATTTTGTGATTACTGCATATGTTTGCGGGGCATTTTCATTTTTTGCATGACTAAAAAAGAAAGGCTCAATTCCTAATCTGAAAGCGGTTGCAAATAAAACCATGAACAAACCTAATTTATAACAGGCCGAATAAGCTCCAACTTCTGACTTCGCTAAATTTTCAGGTAACAAATATCCAAGTAAAATTTTATCGAAATGTTCGTTTACTGCAAATGCAAGACCGGCAACCAAAATTGGTAAACCGTATTTCATCATTTTTTTCCAAAGTACGGGATCAAATTTTCTGCCCAAATAAAGATAATTTGGCGAAAGCACAACAAATGTGGCTAAACTTGCCAATAGATTTGCGATGAAAATATAAGCAATCTGGAAATTTTCTACATATAAATTATCCCAAACCGAATTAGGATTTGCAGCTGCAAGTTTTGGCAGGTATATTAAAAAGAAGAAATTAAGCAGCATATTAATTACTACGTTTCCTATTTTTATTGCTGCATAAACCATTGGTCTTTGGTTGGCTCTTAGTTTTGAAAATGGTACCAAAACCAAAGCATCCAATACCAATATCCAAACCGAATAAGTGATATATTGTGCGTCGACTTCTGCCCAATTTGCTAAGGTATTTCTAAAAATTAATGCTGCAAAAAGAAATCCAATTGACGACCAAAATATTGATATAGTTGATGTTGCAATTACATTTTGCTTATCTTCTTCGGCACTGTAAAATCTAAAAAAAGCGGTTTCCATTCCGTAAGAAAGAACCACGTTAAAGAAAACCATCCATGATAAAACAATCGAAACTTCTCCGTATTCAGCCGTTGGTAAAATCCCGGTATAAAGCCGCACTAATAAAAAACTTAGCATTCGGGGTAATACTGTCGCTAATCCGTAAATAGCCGTTTGTTTGAATAGATTTTTATATAATCCCAAAATATGTATGTAATAAAGTTTGTAAGACAAAAATAACCAATTCTTTCGTTTATTATTGATTTTGTTGATTCAATAAAAAAACTTAGACATAATTTATACTGTTAATTTTTTTTCGTCTAAAATTTTAACAAAATGAAAACCCTTTGGTCCATAACCTTGATTGTAGTAAAAACGGTGCGCCGCAAAATTTCCAGTAAAAGCATCCAGGACAATACTGCTGCAATCGAGATTTATTGCTTTTTGTTCAATATAATCCGTTAGTATTTTTCCAATTCCTTTTGAACGAAATTCAGGATTAACTACAAAATTATCAATTTCAAGATATTTACCTGTCCATAATTTTGTTGCCGACCAACAGCCGGTAATTCCAAGACAAACTTCATTTTCAAAAACTCCAATCTGTATATAGTTATGAGGCACCATTTGAGAAAGATATTCCTCATATTTCTCAATGGAAAGATTAGGATAAAGAAACCGCATCGTTTCAATTTGCTGCAGCATTTCCTTAATTGTGGTGAGTTCTTGTATCTGTAATTTCATTATAATAGTAAATGGAAGTCAAAAATACTCAATTTTTTTTATAGCCAATTATAAGATACAAAACTAAAACATGTGAAATGTATAAAATTTTCATAAAAATTATATAACTTTTTTTACAACGTATCTTCTTAAATTTGTAATACAGGGATTGAGAAAGCTAAATACAACCCTTATAAAAAAGGAAGCACTGGGACTGATAAAGCTTGTTTGTTCCCATAAAAGACAAAGCCATAAGGGATTGATTCTGCTGTATTGTAACCCTAAAAAAACAGAGCATTGGGACTAATAAAGCTAGTTTGTTCCCATAAAAGACAAAGCAAAAGGGATTGATTCTGCTGAAATGTAACCCTTAAAAAAACAGAGCATTGGGACTAATAAAGCTAGTTTGTTCCCATGAAAGACAAAGCACTGCAGATTTTTATCTGTCTAGTAATTTTATAAAATGGTATTGATTCTCGGTTTATGAATGAATTGAGAATCACCATTTTATAAGTTTTAAAAAGAAAACTACAAACTACTATAAATAAAAAGCGCCGACAATTAATTGTCGGCGCTTTTTTTGTATGTCTTGAATAAATTATCCGTTCAAAGCCTCTGCTCCACCAACGATCTCTAAGATCTCGTTTGTAATAGCTGCCTGACGTGCTTTATTGTAAGTCAATTTCAATTGGTTTCTTAATTCAGTTGCGTTGTCAGTTGCTTTATGCATAGCTGTCATACGCGCTCCGTGTTCTGAAGCAAATGAATCACGTATAACTTTATACAGTTGTGTTTTCAATGATTTAGGAATCAAAGTCAATACAATTTCTTCTTTTGAAGGTTCAAAAATATAATCTCCTGTTGAAACTGCAGTATCAGATTTAATTGGAGCTAAAGGCAAAAACTGCTCTGTCTGAACAATTTGAGTTGCAGCATTTTTAAACTGATTGTAGATTAATTCAATTCTGTCGTATTCTCCAGATAAGAATTTTTCTGTAAGATTATCAGCAATTCCGGCAACGTTTTCAAAAGTTAAATGATCAAAAATTGCATTATGATGACCGTGAACTTTATGTGTTTTACTTAAAACATCATTTCCTTTTTTACCAATAGCAAAAACGTCAACTTGTTTACCAGCGTAAAATTCGGTACGGTTTTTAATCTCTTTAATTACGTTTGAATTGAATGCTCCACATAAACCTCTGTTTGAAGTTATAGCAACAAGCAATACTTTTTTTACCTCACGTTGAGTTGTGTAATCACCACCTACTTCACCATCAAGTGTAGCAGAAAGATTTTGTAACAGCTCCGTTAATTTCTCGGCATAAGGGCGCATTGCAGTGATTGCATCTTGTGCTTTCTTAAGCTTTGCAGCAGAAACCATTTTCATTGCCGATGTAATTTGCATCGTCGATGAAACGGAAGTAATTCTATTACGGATTTCCTTTAAATTTGCCATTTGTCGATTAAAGAATGTGACAATTTGAAAATTAGATAATTAGAAAACTCTTAAAGATTCTAATTATCTAATTGACAATTATCTTATTAGTTATATTTTGCTGAAATTTCTTTTGCTGCTTTTTCGATAACATCAGTAATGTTGTCATCTAATTTACCAGCTTTCAACGCGTTAAGCGTATCTTTATGCTTACTGTTTAAGTAAGCAATAAAATCAGCTTCAAATTCTTTTACTTTATTTACAGGAACGTTTCTTAATAAGTTTTTAGATCCAGCATAAATAATTGCAACTTGGTTTTCAACAGGATAAGGATCGTTCAAACCTTGTTTCAAGATTTCAACGTTTCTTTTTCCTTTTTCAATTACGTTTAATGTAACAGAATCCAGGTCAGAACCAAATTTAGCGAAAGCTTCTAATTCACGGAATTGAGCCTGATCTAATTTTAAAGTTCCAGAAACTTTTTTCATTGATTTAATCTGAGCATTACCTCCAACACGAGATACAGAGATACCTACGTTAATTGCAGGACGAACTCCAGAGTTGAACAAATCTCCATCAAGGAAAATCTGACCATCTGTAATCGAAATTACGTTTGTTGGGATATATGCAGAAACGTCACCAGCCTGAGTTTCAATAATTGGCAATGCAGTTAATGAACCACCACCTTTTACGATAGACTTAATAGAATCTGGTAAATCGTTCATGTTTTTAGCAATTCCGTCATCAGCAATTACTTTACAAGCACGCTCTAATAAACGAGAGTGTAAGTAGAAAACGTCTCCAGGATATGCCTCACGTCCCGGTGGTCTTCTTAATAAAAGAGAAACCTCACGGTAAGCAACAGCTTGCTTAGATAAATCATCATACACAATAAGTGCCGGACGACCTGAATCTCTAAAATATTCTCCAATTGCAGCACCTGCGAAAGGAGCATAAACTTGCATTGGAGCTGGGTCAGAAGCATTTGCAGCAACAATAACGGTATAAGCCATTGCACCTTTTTCTTCTAACATTTTAGCAATTCCTGCTACAGTTGAAGCTTTTTGCCCAATTGCAACATATATACAAAATACAGGTTTTCCTGCATCGTAAAATTCTTTTTGATTTAAGATTGTATCGATACAAACAGTTGATTTACCTGTTTGACGGTCACCAATAACAAGCTCACGTTGTCCACGACCAACCGGGATCATAGCATCAACTGCTTTTACTCCTGTTTGTAATGGCTCAGTTACCGGCTGACGGAAGATAACTCCAGGAGCTTTTCTTTCTAGAGGCATTTCGTATAAGTCTCCACCAATTGGTCCTTTTCCATCGATTGGAAAACCAAGAGTGTTTACTACACGTCCTACCATTTGCTCACCTACTTTAAGAGAAGCGATACGTTGTGTTCTTTTTGCTGTTGATCCTTCTTTGATTCCTGTTGATGGTCCTAAAAGTACCACACCAACATTATCTTCTTCAAGGTTCAATACAATAGCTTCAAGTCCGTTGTCAAATTCAACTAACTCACCATATTGTACATTCGATAGCCCGTAAATACGAGCAATACCGTCTCCAACTTGAAGTACTGTTCCTACCTCTTCTAGCGTAGCACCAGATTCAAAACCTTCTACTTGCTTTCTTAATATTGCTGAAATTTCAGCAGGTTTGATTTCCGCCATCTTAATTTATAATTTAGACACTTTTATGTGTAATAAAACTAATTACTTAACTCTCTTTTTAATACTTGCAATCTGTTTGCCACAGAAGCATTATATTGATTATCACCTATTCTTAAAATAAATCCTCCAATAATTGCCGGATCTACTACATTTTCAATTGTAATTTTCTTATCTGATAATGTTGCAATTTTAGCCAAAACTTTAGCTTCTAATGCTGCATCCATTGGAATTGCTGTTGTAACTGTTGCTACTTCAACACCATTGTTTTCATCAAATAATTTTTTATATTCTAAAGCAATTGCTTCTAAAATTTCGAATCTTTTGTTTTCAAATAATAAATGAAATAAACCTTTAGTAACTCCATTTACATTTGCAAAAACTTCTAAAAGAGCACTTTCTTTTACTTCAACCTTAGTAGTTGGGTTTTGAATAAAGGTACTCAATTCTTCATTTGTTTCAATTGCTGATGCAATTGACTTCATGTCGTTATTGACAGCTTCGGCAACACCTTTAGAGTTTGCTAAGTCTAGAATTGCTTTTGCATAACGAATTGCTGCTCTTGTACTTGCCATAATCTTAGTTTAACTTTACGTCACCTAACATTTTCTCTACTAATTTAGTTTGAGATTCTTTGTTAGATAATTCATCTTTCAATAATTTTTCAGCAATGCTTAATGATAGTGTTGAAACTTGTAATTTCAATTCTGCCATTGCTGCATTTTTTTCATTTTCGATAGCAGCTTTTGCCTGCTCGATCATTTTTTGACCTTGCTCTTGTGCTTCGTTTTTAGAATCAGCTATCATTTTCTCTTTCATTTCACGAGCTTCTTTCAACATCGCGTCACGTTCAGCACGAGCTTCATTCAAAATTCTTTGATTATCAGCTTGTAAGTTTTCCATTTCTCTCTTTGCATTTTCTGCAGAAAGTAATGCATCTTTAATACCTTCTTCTCTATCTGTAATAGATTGCATGATAGGTTTCCAGGCAAATTTTACTAAAAGTAAAATTAAAACCAACAAGATTAAAGCTTGCCAAAAGAATAAACCGAATGAAAAATCGTTAATTAACTTATCCATTTTATACTATATTAAAATATTTAATTTCTTTTTTTAAAAGGTAACAACACCTTTAACCAACCGTTAAAGATGTTGTTATTTTCTTCTTTATTATTTTCCTAAGATTAAAGCAGCAAATGCTAAACCTTCTAATAAAGCCGCGATAATAATCATCGCAGTTTGAATTTTACCAGCAGCTTCTGGTTGACGAGCAATCGCGTCCATAGCAGATCCACCGATTTTACCTAAACCTAAACCTGCACCGATTACTACTAAACCTGCACCTACTAAAGTTGGAATTGTTCCCATAAGTATTTATATATATAAAATTAAACTTCTAAAAAAATTAAATGATTGCTGTTTCATCTTCATGGTGATGTGCATGATCATGATCCTGAACAGCCATACCTATAAATAGTGATGATAACATAGTGAAAATGAATGCCTGTAAAAATGCAACTAAAACTTCGATAACAGAAATAAATAATGTTAATCCTAAAGAAATTGGCAAATCTGCAGCTAAATTTTTTCCAACAAAAATCATCGCAATTAAACTCATAATTACTACGTGACCTGCAGTAATATTTGCATACAAACGAATTAATAAAGCAAATGGTTTTGTTAATGTTCCTAACACCTCGATTGGTGCAAGGATAATTTTCATAGGTACAGGAACTCCCGGCATCCAGAAGATGTGTCCCCAATAATCTTTGTTTGCACTAAATTGTGTAATGATGAAAGTAAACATTGCCAAACAAACCGTGATTGCAATATTTCCTGTAACGTTAATTCCTAGTGGAGTCATACCTAATAAGTTTAACACCCATACAAAGAAAAATACGGTTAATAAGTAACCCATATATTTTCTGTATTTTTTTTCACCAATATTTGGAACAGCGATTTCGTCTCTGATAAAAATAATTAGCGGTTCTAAAACTCTGCCAAATCCAGTTGGGATTGGTCCTTTTTTATATGACTTGGCTAAACCGGTAAACATGAAGAATAATAGTACTGCAACAAAAAGCATTGACACAACATTTTTTGTAATAGAAAAATCTAACGGTTTTTCATTTTCAGGATGTCCGTGCTCATTAAAAGTAATTGTTCCGGCAGCATCTGTTTTGTATATTTTACCGTGAACGAGTTTGTAGAAGTTTCCATCAACTTCTGCAACTTCTTCTCCATGGTGTAATTTTGAAGACGAGAAAATTTTCAAACCTCCGTCAATAAGAATAACCGGTAATGGAAAACCATAATGCTTATTTTCTTTATCATCTGAAAAGAAAACAAAGTCATGAGAGTCTTGTAAGTGGTGATCAATAAAAGCATCAACTTTTGCTTTTGGATCCTGTGCTACATGTTCTGCTTCTGCATGATTATCATGTGAAACAACTTTCTCCTCATGAGCTACCTCAGTTTGTACATGCGTTGTGTCATTCTCTGAGTTTGCAAAACCCGATACTGGAAGACAAGCTACTAAAGCTGCAAGAATAAATTTAAGCGGTCTGTTTGAAATCACCATATCTGTTAAAAATCTTATTTTTACGTTTCTGAAATTTGGTGCAAAGGTACATTTTTTATTAATATTCAAAAGGATATGAAAAATTATTTTTAAACCTTGTTTTACAGAATCGTTATTTTAACGCTTTTCATTTAATAATCGGACAGTTAAAAGCGTCTCAAATAACAAAAATAAAATAAATGTTACAAAAAAATTGATTTTCTCAATCATGACCTCTTCCGATTTGCTTTCTAAAATAGGTCTCAAAATTAAATATCCTAATAACATTTGCGTAAAGGTCCCGAACAGGAAAACCATTCCAACAATTTCAAAATTCTTCTTTTTTACTATTAATAATATAAGGTATAACAATGCGGAAATTCCGAAAAAAATTAAATACAAAAATTCTATACTATAATAAAAGTTTTGGGGGTTAACTTTTAAAAGTAAAAAAGCTGCTTTATGCAAAATATATGCTGCTAAAGCTAAAAAGAACAATTGTAAAATAGGTTTGTAAATTTTTAAAAGCATTTGAAATAATTTTTATGCAAAGATGCAATATTTATTTAAAGCACTTTTAAACGTAATTTACTTTGTTTTATTAATGTCGTTTACTTGCCGAATAACATTATATAAGGCAAGTCCAACACCAAGCATTACAAAAATCGTATTATAATAAACTTTGGGACTTGGATGATTTTCATCTAACCAAGTACCAAAATAGGAAAACAAAAAAATAATAATTCCCATTTGAACGGGAATATTTATTAGCGGCAACCATTTATTCCGCCTGTTTTTGTTGGGCTCCTTTTCCATCTTTATTTGTTACTTCGTTATTGTTTTTCAACATCGTACAAGTAGCTGTAAATTCGGCTCCTGGTTCAATAGATAATTTTCCAACAGCAACTTCTCCATGAATTCTTGCTGTTGCCTTAATATTAAGAATTTCAAGTACTTTTATTTTTCCATGAAATTCTCCTTCAATATCGGCATTGTTACAAATAATTTCTCCTTTAATAACACCACTTGCACCAATTACTAATTTTCCCTGTGATGTAAAGTTTCCTATTAACTCTCCATCTAACCTAAAATCGGCTTTAGAAACAATATCGCCAATAATGGATGTGCCTTCTACAATTCTGTTTGTTTTACCTAATTGCTCAGTTCCGTTTTTTTTTACTTTGTCAAACATTTTATTATGGATTTTTGGGGGCTAAATACGCTTCAATGTTTTTCTTGATTTGAATAACTTTATAATTGTCACTCGAGATAATAATTCCTGGCTGTGCAATTTTATATTTTTTATCATCTCTTAAGATTCCAACAACATCATTTGCATACGCCTCTGATTTAATTCCATGGATAACTACAAAATTGTAGGTTTTATTGTACTTATCTACAGAAGTTGTTAATCTTTCATAATTTTCAACTAATAAAAATACTCTTATTGCTTCTTCAATTTTTTTACTTATTTGAGAATCAGTACTAGAAACCTGATATAAAATTTTCCAGTTTTTATTATCAACTGTTGTAAAATCAAGCTTTTCTAAACTCGGAATTTGTTTCTCCAGGATTTCGCGTGCATTTTTTCCTTCTTCGGTATTTGGATAATTATCTGCAACTGCTTCAAGACCTTTTTTATAAGCCGCTAAACCATTTGTCTTTCCTAAAGTATTCGCTTTCAACAATTCATATTTAGAAACAATTTCATCACCTGAATATTGATTTATTAAATTATCAATATTGTCTAAAACAACATAATATTGTTCTTCTTCAAACAGCTTATACCATTTCTTGTATTCTTTGTCGGGTGTAATTAAATCATCTTCACTTGTCTTATTCAAAATTTGCGCATATCTCGAATTTGGATAAGTTCCTGTAATATTTGCTTTTATAGCTTCGGCTTTAGCAGGATTTGTAATTTGATAGATTTTATACAAATTATACATCGATGGCAAAACCAATTTCTCTTCAGGATTGTTTTTTAATAATTGTTCCAGCTTATCGCTTGCTAAATTATACTCTTTAAATTTTTCTTTATAAATAAGTCCTAACTGATAGTAAGCAAAATTTCGTTCTTTGCCAATGCTGTCCATTACAATTTGAGATGTTGGAAGCTGTTTTTCATAAAATTCTGTGGTGTACTTTTCAATAACAATGGTGTCTTTTAATGCGTTCATCGCATCCGGATTGTTATTTAAAGTATCATTTAATGCAACATTATTTGCAGATTTTACAGCTGCCAATCTCCAGTTTGTTCCTAAAGTTCGGTTGTTGCCCCACATTTTTTTAAACTGCAACTTACCGTAGGCAACTGTTGTAGGGTTATAAAAATAGAAAGTACTTACCGTCGAATTTCCGTCAGGCGGCATAATCGCTCCTACATTTGGATCTGAAGGTTTTCCTATTGATGCAGGATTCACAGCTGTTGGCCCGCCACCAGAATTTGAATTACGTTCTATGTTTGCCAGTCTTTCTTTTTCCTTTTCTTCTAAAATACGTTTGGCTTCATCTTTCTTTTTTAATTCAGCGATGTAATTTTCAAAATAAATTTTTCGATCTGGTGCCGGTAAATCATGAACTTTTATAATACTGTCATTTCTTTTGGCAATTGCTTCATATTTAATGACGTCATCCAGGTTTTTTCGGTTTTTTTGAATAAAAGCGTATTCTCTCGTTTTCGGATCTAATTTTACCAATGTACTGTCATAATATTTTGCAGCCATTGTATAATCTGTATTTTTAAAATACATATCTCCTATATTTCTATAAGTCGAAGCTACTAAATATGAATCTTGCGATTTTCTGGCTAATGATTTATTATAGAATTTCAAAGCATTTTCCTGCTGTTTCTTTTTATCATAAAAAACCCCCATTTCATAAAAAAGGACATCGTAGTAAGGTCTGTTTTCACGATCCTTTACTAAATCATTATAGGTTTTTAAAAATATTGTGTCATTGCCATTTTCATAATCATACATCTGCGCTTTTTTAGCATACGCATGCATCATGTATTTTCTGTCGGCTTTGCGGTTCATATCGATTACACCATCATAAAAATAATTGGCGCTGTCTTTTTTTCCAATTTCCTGATACATTTGTCCAAGAATAAAACGATAGCGCGCTTTGTCTTCGTTTATTCTAGAAAATTCTTCTGCAATTTTAAGCTTCGTCACAGCACTATCTCTTTCTTCTAAATTTAAAAAAGCTTCTGCTAATAATGCATTTGCATCCGAAAATGTTTGCTTATTTAAATCCGTATTTTTTAATAAAAGATTGATGTTTTTTACTACAATGGCATCGTTACCTAAACGCATATTGGTTTTTTCGCGCCAGATTTTTGCTGTATAAATATTACTGCTGTTTGGGTATTTATATAAAATATAGTTGAATGCTTCCAAGGCAGGAATAAAGCGCTGGTCGTAGTATCTGGCTTTTCCTAACATTAAGTAAGCCTCATCAATTTGGGAGTTTTTTTCTCTTCCCCCAATATTCATAGAATGTTTCTGAATGGCTTTTGTTGCTTTGGTTTCTGCTTTTTCAAAATCTGCATTTTTTGCTTTTCCTTCTTCAGAAAAATTTTCATCAACCTGCATTTTTTCAATAGGAAGCATCTTCCAAAAATTATCCTTATTATCTGCCTGAATAGATTTTAAGCCTTTGTCTAAACCAATACCGCCATTGTACAAAATATTATATTTTGTACTTAAAGCGTGAGAATTTCTTGACAAAAAAGTGTTCTTTTTGGTAGAACAAGCTATCAAAACAAACAGAAATGCCAAAGCAGAACTATATTTAAGAGTATTCTTTTTCAATAGAAAAGATTTTAAATCAATTAACTTCTAAAAAGGATTTTTAGTATAATGCCCCGTAAAATTACGCTTCTTTTTGATATAACTGTACTTTAAACAGCAAAAAACGATTCGAGTTCTTGTAAGGTTTCTTCTGATGTTTGAATATCTTTTACAATTTCACCCTTATTAAGTGCAACAATACGATCGCAAACTTCCACTGTATGCTGCAAATCATGGCTGGAAACCAGAACTGTAACGTTTGGATTTTGTGCCAGCTCTTTTATAATTTTTTTCAATCGGCTTACAGTTGTCGGATCTAAATTTGCAAACGGTTCATCCAGAATAACAACTTCAGGATTTCCTATAAGTGTGGCAATAATCCCCACCTTCTTCTGATTTCCCTTAGACAAATCACGAAGATATTTTTTGTTGTTGAGAATTTCTCCATTAAAAAACTCTTCATATTCGGCTAACAAAGCGTCTATATCTGCTTTATTTTGATGGCGCAAATCTCCAATAAAATAAAAATATTCTTCGGGAGTTAAATAGCCAATCAAAAAACTTTCATCTAAAAATGAACCTGTAAATGATTTCCAGTTTTCACTTGTATTTACCTCAATATTATTGCTTTTAATATTTCCTGTTGATGGCTGAATCAGGTCTAACAGTAAACTAAAAAAAGTAGTTTTCCCTGCTCCGTTATTTCCCACTAATCCAAAACTTTGACCTTTTGGTATTTCAAGATATTTAATGTTTAAAACTGTTGTTCCGTTATATATTTTTGAAAGCTGATTTACTTGTATCATCTGTAATTTTAGATTTTAGTCCCGAAGCTTCGGGATTGATTTTAGATTAAAAAATCTGATAAATTATCTCATCATCAATTGGCACATTGTCTAATTAACTCTTTTGTTTGTAAGCATTGATAGTACTATACTTTTCTATTTTATATCTTTTTTCGATTAATGAAAAAACACTGTTCCTAAAAATAAAACCCAAAACCCCTGCTCCTGCCACTAAAAGTAATCCGAGATTTTTATTTCCTAAATAAAGTCCGATGCCGTATAATCCCAAAGGCAATAATAATTTTGGTAAAGTCAACAACATGGCGCTTACGTTAAATGCTTTTTTGTCTCCAAAAGCGCCTCCGGCATTACTTAAATCAATTGGAGTCTTTGTAAATGCACCTCCAAGAAGTACCAAATGCGAATTGACTCCTATATTATAGATGGCTCCAACGACAATGGTTAAATAAATTTCCCATCCGTACAAAAGATAAAATGATGCTAAAATTGTCGAAATAAAAGTGGCAATTACAACCAGCCACCATTTTGAAGTAATGTATCCGCGATATGGAATGTTTTGTGTCATCATTAACTGATAATACGAACTGTCCCAGCTTGGTACAAACTGTCCGAAGACAAATAAAAATCCGCCCGAAACAAATATTCCGGCAAAAATATGCATGATTTCCGGTTGATGTGTGTTTCCAAAAAAGATCAATCCGTAAAACAAAAAGAAAAAACTCATAATAAGAGTCGTTTTTGATCTTTTGTTTCTTCGGATTAATTTAATATCATTTTTAAGAAACGTTCCTAAAGTTCCAAATTGATTTAGCCAAACTAAATTTTCGGTCGTTGCAATATCTTCTTTTTTAGAAAGTCCGGCATCTAAAAATAAATTGTTTTTAAAATATTTAAACGTAAACTGATACAACGCAATTAAAATTAAAACCGGAATTAAAAATAATCCCTTTTTGCTATAAAGTCCCTGAAAAAATGGTGTTGTAAAAACTGTAATGTCAAATAATTTATAATATTGGGCTATTCCTAAAACCAAAGCAATTGCTATAAAAACAACAAATAATTTATCGATATTGCTTAAAATAATATTTAGAAAATTGTTGATATATATTAAAGAGAAAATCCCAAAAAGCCAAAACGCAATTCCAATGATATCATAACCTTCTATTATTAATACAATTGCAAACGGAACAAAGAAAAGCGCATGAACCCAATTGAAAAAGGACAAAGCTGTTTTACCCAATGAAAAATGAACAATTGTAGGTTTATTAAAAGGTAAAACCAATAACGGTTTTATATTAAGAACAGGAATTGCCTGCATTAACAAACGAATGACCAAATCGAATAAAAAATAATAAATCAAAAATCTATTGACTGTTGATAATGGTTCAAAATTCATTTCTTTGAGCAGGTAAAAGGTACCAACGCCCATTGCGATAAAGATGACCGAGAAATAGACCATTAAAAAGCCTATTAAAATTTTCATGGCCAGATTTGCTCCAAAAGATGCAGATCTGGTAAAGGCTTTCCATTCCAGATAAATAAACTTTCTAATCATTGTTTTGGTTTTGAGTTTATAGTAAGAGTCCAAATGTAAGAAAACATTACAAAAAAAGTTAAAAATAATAAATTCGTATCTATCAATTAAGCGCCGTTTGCTACTTTTGCATAAAAATTAAATCATGCCTTCATTCTTAAAACTTATAATTAAAGAGGTAAAACGTGAAACTGCCGATGCGGTTTCGATACTTTTTAATGTTCCCGAAGAACTAAAATTAGATTATAAATTTATTGCCGGACAATATGTAAACTTAAAGTTAACTCTTGATAATCAAGAAATTCGCCGTGCTTATTCTATTTGCTCAGCGCCAGAAAGCGGCGAACTAAGAATTGCTGTAAAAGCAGTAAAAAACGGTTTGTTTTCGCAATTTGCCAATACTAAATTAAAAGCAGGAGACGTTCTTGAAGTAGGGCAGCCAGAAGGAAAATTTACTTTTGAACCAGATGTCGAAAGACAAAAAAATTATGCCGCTTTTGTTGCCGGAAGCGGAATTACTCCAGTACTTTCTATTATAAAATCGATATTAAAAAGTGAGCCAAAAAGCTCATTTGTATTAGTTTACGGAAATAGAACTCCAGAAGACGCGATCTTTTACCAGGAATTGCACGACTTGCAATTGCAATATGTAGGACGCTTTTTTGTACATTTTGTTTTTAGTCAGGCTAAAGCTGAAAACGCATTGTTTGGCAGAATCGAAAAATCGGCAGTAAATTTTGTTTTGAACAACAAACACAAAGAACTTGAATTTGATAAATTCTACTTGTGCGGTCCTGAAGAAATGATCAATACCGTTTCGTCGATTTTGAAAGAGAAAAACGTAAAAGATTCCGCAATTAAATTTGAACTTTTTACTTCTTCATCTCAGGAACATGAAATAAAAACTTCATTAGAAGGACATACAAAAATCACTGTTTTGGTTGATGATGATGAAGTTTCTTTTGAAATGTCTCAAAAACAAACCATTCTTGATGCAGCTTTAAAACAAGGAATCGACGCTCCGTATTCTTGCCAGGGCGGAATTTGCAGCAGCTGTTTAGCGCGTGTAACATCCGGAACTGCGGAAATGACTAAAAATTCTATTTTAACCGATAAAGAAATTGCTTCAGGTTTAATTTTAACTTGTCAGGCTCACCCAACTTCAGAATCTATTTATGTAGATTATGATGATGTTTAGAGGTTAAAATTCCAATAAAAAATTAAATTCCAAATTCCAACTTTACAATTGGGATTTGGAATTTTTTTTGTTTGTAATTATTAGCAATCTTTGTCAAATTGGAATTTGGGATTTATCCCGAGACTTCGGGA
The DNA here is from genome assembly GCF_058310175.1 of Flavobacterium sp. AK-345. NCBI lineage: Bacteria > Pseudomonadati > Bacteroidota > Flavobacteriia > Flavobacteriales > Flavobacteriaceae > Flavobacterium > Flavobacterium sp. AK-345. The sequence goes on from NZ_JBZEER010000009.1 coordinate 190,794, forward strand.
TTGGAATTTAATATTAGCTATTATGAAATCAGTACGTGAAATTTTTAAAAGTAAGGAATACCTTTTAGATGAACCTGAAGTTGTAAAACTTATTGATTATTGTGAAGAACTGCAAGATGAAATTGTGGAGTTTAAATTTCAAAAAAACAATAATAAAGAAATGGCAATGCTAGACATGCTTAGGGAAGTTATAAAAGGCTGTAACGAAATTGAAAAAGCACAAATGGAACACGAAAGATTTGGCTTTGAAGTTCCTGATTATCAAGCTACAATTTCAAATCTTAAAAGTTATATTTATGGAAGATGCCGTGATGAAAAAATTTGGTTGTGAAAATTAAAATTCCAATTTAAAATTAAAACCGCTATGTGTAATTGATAAAAAAGCATGTTATATTTTAAGTATTTTTTAAAAAACGAGCTAAAATTTTAGTATATTAGTACTTCAAAAGCTGATACATTTTTATCTATGTAAAGCTATTTCTATTTGTCAACACGTTTAAAACATTAAATTATGGCAATGCATCACTACCTCCGTTTAACTTTTATATTCCTTTTTGTTGTAACATCTTTGTTTTGTGTCTACTTTATAATTAAAAAAAGAAGAAACAGAAAAGTTCCTAAACTACTTTCGAAAGAAAAGTATAATTCGACAATAACTGGGGAAATGGCAGAAATATCAGTCTCTACCGATAGTTTTTTTAATATTTGGCCTTATATAAGTGAATTAAAAGCTGCTAAAATTTTATCAAATAAAATCAAAGAATCTCAATTGATACACAAGGTTTACAGAAATTCGACCGAAGATTTTGAACACATTTTACTCGCTACCGAAAAAGAAAATCATTTTGTTAAAATCGTAGTCGATAAAAACAAAAAGAAACCAATAGGATATCTTTTTCTTGATTTATGAGAAATTAAATTCCAATAAAAAAATTCCAAATCCCAACTTTACAATTAGGATTTGGAATTTTTTTTAGATATTTCTATTTGGGAATTTTTATAATAACCGCTGAATCTTTTCAACAACAGTCTTCGAAGAAATCGTTCTCATAGCATCCTCGTAACCTTCAACAATTTTATTTCCGTAAACAGATGTTGGCAATTTCGGATATTGATTTCTGTCTGAAGTTAAAGCATTTTCCAAGCTTTGATTAAACGGCAAAAATCCAGCATAAGGATGCGTTGCGCCCCAAAGCGTAATAACTTTAACGCCTAACATTGCTGCAATATGTGCATTGCCGGAATCCATAGAAAGCATTACATCGAGATTGCTTATTAGTTGTAATTCCTGCTGAAATTTAATTTTTCCAGCCATGTTTATTACATTTTCAAATGGTTGTGAAAGTGAATCTAATATTTCGATTTCTTTTTTTCCTCCGCCAAAAAGCAAAATTTTATAATCTTGGTTTTGTGCCAAAGTTGTAATAACTTCAGTCATTAAATCCAAAGGGTAAACTTTAGAATCATATTGTGCAAAAGGTGCAATTCCAATTAATTTTTGATTTTGACCGCCAATAATCTCTACACTCAAATTTGCCTTTTCAGGGAAAGTTGCCTTTGATAAATCCAGAGGAAAACCAAGTTCTTCAAAAACCTTTGCATGTCTTTCGAACATTGTAGGCAATTGTTTGAATATTTTATTTTCTGCCCGGGTTAATTCTTTTTTTCCTTCACGGCCTTTGTCAACAGTGGCTCTTTTTTTTCCGCTTAAAGCGAAAAGCAAACTCACAATTTTAGATCGTAATACATTATGAAGATCTGCAAAAGCATCAATTTTTAATTTCCGGACATCCTGAAACAACCGTAAAAGTCCTCCGAAACCTTTGTGACGTTCTTTTTCATCAAAAGCAAAAAAATCCAGATTGGGAATTCCTTCAAAAAATGGTTTAAAAAACGGACGTGAAATTACTGTTAGTTTAACTTCCGGATATTGTTTTACAAAAGCGCGTAAAACAGGAACCGTCATGGCGACATCTCCCATTGCGGAAAGTCTCATGACGGCTATATGCTTAATATTGGACAATTTTGCCAATTATTTTTTATTTTGATATAAAACAGGATTTAATTCATCGTCGTTGTACATTTTCATTTGTTTGTACACTTTCATGAATTTTTCTCCACTTTCGATGTCTGCCAACAAATCATCAATAGCTGTAGACAAATCACTTCTTTGCTCTAAAAGAATGTTTAATTTTTCCTGGCATTTATCTCTGTGTTCTTGTGAAGCCTCAGCACGAGTAGCTTCTTCGTTCATGTGATAAATTTTTAAAGCCAAAATAGATAATCTGTCAAAAGCCCAGGCCGGACTTTCAGAATTGATTTTTGCACCATCTTTTGCTTTTACATCACTATATTTTTGCAAAAAATAACTGTCAATATATTCCACCATATCTGTACGTTCCTGATTCGAAGCATCAATTCTTCTTTTTAAAGTTAATGCTGCAACCGGATCAATTTGCGGATCACGAATAATATCTTCAAAATGCCATTGAACAGTGTCAATCCAGTTTTTTAAATATAATAAATGCTCGAATTTATCCTTAGAATATGGATTGTTTATAGGTTGATCAACGTTATCAAACTGGTGATAATCTTTGATGCTTTGTTCGAAAACAGAATATGCTAATTTTGAAAACATGTCTTTAATTATTAGAGAAGCAAAGATACTTTTTATACTTTTATGCTGTGAAAAAAACGTTGGTTTTTTCATTTTAGTATCACAAATCATTGATAATTCTAAAAACTCCACATGAAAATTCATTATATATCTGAAAATAATAGCGTTTTAAATCATTTTTTGGGTCAAATCAGAAATGTAAATGTTCAAAATGACAGTATGCGTTTTAGAAAAAATATCGAACGAATTGGCGAAATTATGGCTTATGAATTAAGCAAAAATTTGTCATATAAAAATGTAGATATTCAAACGCCGCTTGGCATTAAAAAAACTACCGAAATTAATGATGATTTGGTTTTATGTTCAATATTAAGAGCCGGATTACCATTGCATAATGGCTTTTTAAATTATTTTGATCATGCTGAAAATAGTTTTGTTTCTGCTTGCAGATATCATCCGAATAACGATCATGAGTTCGAAATTCGGGTTGAATATCAAGCCGTTTCAAATATCAATAATAAAACAGTTTTACTTCTTGATCCCATGTTGGCGACGGGACAATCAGTAGTGGCAGTTCATGAAAAATTGGTTCAGAATGCTACTCCAAACGAAATTCATATTGTTGTCGTTATTGCAGCTCCGGAAGGTGTAGCTTATCTTGAAAAAAATCTTCCGGACAATTGTCATCTTTGGGTTGCGTCTCTTGATGAAAAACTGAATGAAAAAAATTATATAGTTCCGGGATTGGGCGACGCCGGTGATCTTGCTTACGGCAGCAAATTATAATTGGCTGAAAAAAGTAAATAAACTACACGCAATTAAAGTATAAAATACAATTTCGCTGTTTAATTTTTGCTGCACATATTCGACATAACTTGCCGCCATCATTGTTAAAGGAGCAATGCTGAACAATAATAAATCGTTGCTTTTATCTGGCGAAATAATGAAAACAAAAGCCGCTATAAAAAAACAGGCTACGATTTTTTTGTATGAAGAATGCACAATTTGAGGTCTGTTTGAAAAAGTCATTAACATCGAAACGACAAAAAATAATGACACGGCAACATAAATTGATAGTGCTCCGTTTTCGTAATTGTTTTTAAAATAATCAATATTAAAATCAACCACAGCGCGTTTTTGAAAAAATTCAATTGCGTTAATATGGAAGATTAAAGAGATCAGTAAAAAGATAACCGCAACGGCCATAAGTGCTATAAATGGCAAAACCCAGTTTCTATAATCGCGCGAAACGTGAAAAATAATCGATATAAAAACCAATATCAGGAAAAGAATAGACCAAAATTGAAATAAAGAAGCTATTAAAATCCAAAAAGAAGCATCAAATATTTTTTCTTTTGAAGCTTTTAAAGATTGTAAAGAAATCAATCGTCGAAGTGCCAGCAAAACAAAAAAGTTGGCATATACTACATTTGCATTATTAAATATTGTGGGGAAAAACAATATAAACAATAAGTAAAAAAATATCGCGTAACCATTGTCTTTACTGAGTCCGTTCTTTTTTACAATAAAATTTATCAGAAAAAAAGAAGCAAATATAAAGCACAATAAACTTATTTTCTGAAACGCCAAAAATGAAGAACTCATCCATGATGGTTCCTGAAATTGAAACAGAAAAAAGAAAACCAGTATTAAAATTACGACCAACGAATAATTTAATGGCGTAGATTTTCTAAAAACACTTGTTATCATAAGGATATTTTATACTTTTGTGATTGTAAATATAATACTTGTTTAAAAAGTAAAACCAACAAGTTGAAAAAAGATTCTATAATCTGAATTTGATTTCAATGCGTTACACAACAATAAATAACATATAATTTTAGAAATTATGACAGCTTTTTTTGAAGGAATACAATACTTATTCGTTAACATTTTATTTGCTCCACTTGACTTTTTACGTCGCTTAGAACTTGTTACATGGTTTGGTGCAAATACAATTAACTGGATTTTTATGATCATCTGCTCATGCGCAATCGTTTATTGGATTAAACAATTACGCATTTTTGATGACGCTGGAACAGAAAACCAAGATACTACAGCTCACTCTTTTTTAAAGTAAGTCGAAGCCAATATCTTTTCTAAAATACATCTTATCAAAATTTAGTTTATCTATGTTTTGGTAAGATTTTTTTATGGCTTGTTGGAAATCATCTCCATAAGATGTTACTGTTAATACACGTCCTCCATTACTAACGACATTTTTGCCATCTAATTTTGTTCCTGCATGAAAAACAATAGAATCTGTAATATTTTCTAATCCTGTAATTACTTTTCCTTTTTCAAAATCTTCAGGATATCCGCCGGAAACTACCATAATTGTAGTCGCACTTCTTGGATCTACTTTTAATTCGAAAGAATCTAATTCCTGATTAGCAACTGATAAGAATAATTCAACCAAATCAGATTCTAATCTTGGCACTACAACTTCAGTTTCAGGATCTCCCATTCTTACATTGTATTCAATAACGATTGGTTCATTTTTTACATTAATCAAACCAATAAATACAAAACCTTTATATTCGATTCCGTCTTTTTGGAAACCTTCAATTGTTGGTTTTACGATTCTTGTTTCAATTTTCTCCATCAAAACAGCATCAACATAAGGAACCGGAGAAACTGCTCCCATTCCGCCTGTGTTTAATCCTGTATCGCCTTCTCCAATTCGTTTGTAATCTTTAGCGGTTGGAAGAATTTTATAGCTTTTTCCGTCTGTCAAAACAAAACAGCTTAACTCAATTCCATCCAAAAATTCTTCAATAACTACTTTTGAACTTGCTGCTCCAAATTTTTGGTGAACCAGCATGTTTCTCAATTCAGTTTTAGCTTCTTCAAGATCCTGAATAATCAAAACACCTTTTCCGGCTGCTAATCCATCCGCTTTTAAAACGTATGGAGGTTGTAAAGTTTCAAGAAACGCACATCCTTTCTCCACCGTTTCAGCAGTAAAACTATCGTAAGCTGCGGTTGGAATATTGTGTTTCATCAGGAATTCTTTAGCAAACTCCTTACTTCCTTCTAATTGAGCACCCAATTTTGATGGCCCAATAACCGGAATATGTTGTAAACTTTCGTCGTTTTTAAAATAATCATAAATCCCTTTTACCAACGGATCTTCTGGCCCTACAACAACCATCTTTACATTTTCTTTTAGTACAAATGCTTTTATAGCATCAAAATCGGTTGGAGACATTGCAACATTTGTAGCAATTGCAGCTGTTCCCGCATTTCCTGGTGCAACAAAAAGTTTTTCGCAAAGCGGACTCTGAATCATTTTCCACGCAAAAGCATGTTCTCTTCCGCCTGATCCCAATAGTAAAATTGTCATGGTATAGTTGTATTTAGTTGTGGTGCAAAAATAATTGCTTTTGTACGTAAAAAATAATTAAATCTTAAAAAGTTGTTGATTCTTCTATATTAGTAATTGGTAAATATTATTTTTGGTGAAAATTTATCTTCAAAAAATGCTGTCACTTTTCGATCTTTCCTTAAAATTAAATGGTTTTCCGATAAAGAAGGCAAAAGCCGAATTAGAATCAATTGTGAATTTATCTACTGAGGAACATGCGAAATTCATTCAGGATAAAAAAAGAGAAATTGTTGATTTTCATTTACAAAACAATTCTTTTTACCAGGAATTAGTTGGAAATAAAACGAATATCAAATGGGAAGATTTACCCATTTTAAACAAGCAAAATTTACAAAAACCACTTGTAGAAAGACTTTCTAAAGGATATACATTAAAAAACGTTTACCTCAACAAAACATCCGGATCTAGCGGAACTCCTTTTGTTTTTGCCAAAGATAAATATTCTCACGCTCTGACGTGGGCATCGAATATTATGCGTTTTGGATGGTTTAATATTGATTTCAATCATTCGTACCAAGCGCGTTTTTACGGCATTCCAATGGATTTTATTGGATACCAAAAAGAACGTTTTAAGGATTTTTTGAGCAGACGTTTTCGCTTTCCGGTTTTTGATTTATCTGATGAAGTTTTAGAAAAATTCCTGGGAAAATTTAAAACGAAAAAATTCGATTATATCAATGGTTACACGAGTTCGATCGTTTTGTTTGCTAAATTTTTAGAAAAAAGAAATATCATTTTACGTGAAATTTGTCCGACTTTAAAAGCTTGTTTTGTTACTTCGGAAATGCTTTTTGAATCGGATAAAATATTGTTGGAAAAACAATTCGGTATTCCAATTATCAATGAATACGGAGCTTCAGAATTGGATTTGATTGCTTTTGAAAATACAAAAGGCGAATGGCAAATAAATGCTGAAACATTATTTGTTGAAATTTTGGACGAAAATAATCAGATTCTTCCTTACGGAAAAGAAGGCCGAATTGTAATTACTTCTCTTTTCAATAAAGCAAATCCATTTATCAGATATGATATTGGAGACATTGGAATTTTGGATGAAAAAAGTACTCCGCAAAAACCAATCTTAAAAAAATTGGTTGGTAGAACAAACGATGTTGCCATTTTACCAAGCGGAAAAAAATCTCCTGGCTTGACATTTTATTACGTTACAAAAAGCATCATTGAAGATGATGGAAATGTAAAAGAATTTATTATCAAACAAACCAAATTAGATTCTTTTGAAATTGAATATGTTTCTGAAAATCAATTAACTGCAGAACAAATTCACAAAATAAAAGAAGCAATTGCCCTTTATCTTGAACCAAATTTAAACTTCACTTTTACCCGAAAAAATGTTTTAGAAAGAACCAATCGTGGTAAATTAAAGCAATTCAAATCGTATTTATAATATAAATAAAATCTTACATTTGTTTTTTTAATTAAAACTTATGGACGATCAATCTTTACTTTCTGAAGAAACTATTTCAAACAAAATATATTTTATCCGCAATCAAAAGGTGATGCTTGATAGCGATTTAGCTTCACTTTATCAGATTGAAACTAAAGTTTTAAAACAAGCTGTTAAAAGAAATTTGTCAAGATTTCCAGAAGATTTCATGTTTGAGCTTACCAAAATAGAATATGATTCTTCAAGGTCACAAATTGTGACCTTGAAGAATGGTAGAGGATCAAACTTAAAATATTTACCATTTGCTTTTACAGAACATGGTATTTTAATGCTTTCAAGTATATTGAAAAGCGACAAAGCAATTCAAACCAATATTCAAATTATGCGCATTTTCACAAAAGTAAGACAAATGCTTCAGGACACAACAGAAATTAAAGTCGACATTTTACAGATTCAAAAGAAATTGGAGAATCATGATAAAAATATAGAGTTGGTTTTTTCTTATTTGGATGAATTGACAGAAAAAAAAGAAAATGAAAGTGAAAGAGTGAAAATTGGATATAAGAAATAATGATTTATTGGAGGTCGCAAATTGTGATCTTAAAATTAAACTCAAATCTTGATGTCACAAATTGTGACATCAAGATTGAAATAAAAACGAAATTCTTCAAGGTCGCAATTTGCGACCTTGAAGAACTAAATCTTCTTTATATATCGAGGCTTAATAATCAACTGAGTAAATAAAAATCGCGTCATCAATAAAACAGAAAACACAAAATTGAATCCGTGGAAATCCCGATAAACGCCAAAATTGTGTTTTATCAATTTGAATTTTGAAGAGGATATGGAATCTTTCCTAATTCTGTAAAGGGCTAAAATCTCTGGTACTGGTTTCGTTACTTCAATTTGTTTTAAAATTGTAAGCCATAATCGCCAGTCTTGTCTTTTTTGAGTCGCTTCGATAACGATCTTTCCGAAAAAATCTACATCATAAATTGCGGTTAAGTTGCCAACGTAATTGCAAAAAAACAATTGATCATAAGTCAATTCTAAAGGTGCTTCAACTCGCCTGTTTAAAGAATTTCCTTCTTCGTCTATACAATCATAAAAACTGAAAGTAAAGGGTAAATTATTGTTTTTCAAAAACTTGATCTGATTTTCCAATTTTATCGGCAACCAAATATCATCTGCATCTAAATAAGCAATATATTTTCCTGTTGCTATTTCTAAAGCTATATTTCTCGCAAAACCATTTCCTGAATTTTTAGGCAACTCGGTTAATTTTAAACGGTTATCTTTTTGAGCAAATTCTTTTATGATCGAAACAGTTTTATCTGTAGAAGCATCATCAACCAAAATCATTTCCCAATTTTGATAACTCTGATTTAGCACAGATTCTATCGTTGCCCGAATAAATTTTTCGGCATTAAAAGTTGGCGTTATAATTGAAACTAATTCATTCATTAATATGCTTTTTTATCGCCTTTAAAAATATTGATTACGGTTTGAAGAATTATTTTCAAATCTAAAATAAGAGACCAGTTTTCGATATAAAAAACATCAAATTTAATTCGGTTAATCATGTCTCTTTCTATTGTGATTTCACCTCTAAAACCACTAACCTGTGCCAATCCGGTAATTCCGGGTTTAACACAATGACGAATCATATATTTTTTTACTTTGTTTCCGTATTCTTTATTCTGCGACCAAAGATGTGGCCTTGGCCCAACGACCGACATATCTCCTTTTAAAACATTAATAAATTGCGGTAATTCATCTATGCTGGTTTTTCTCATAAAACGACCAATTGCCGTAACTCGGGGATCATTTTTTGAAGCTTCTGTTTCGGTTGTTTTATTAATTCGCATAGAGCGAAATTTATAACATACAAATTCATTTTCTCCTAATCCAGGTCTTCCCTGTGTGAAAAAAACCGGGCCTTTAGACTCTAATTTTATTAGAATTGCTAATATTGGGCCTAGCCAGGATAATACAAACACAATGATTAAAATAGAGAAAACAACATCAAAAGTACGTTTCAATACTTGTATTGCCGGTTCATTAAGCATGGTCTGCTTTAACGAAAGTACAGGGAAAAAATCGTAATAATCTATTTTTAAATTCTTTGAAAAAATCTCTTTTGTGTCTGGAATAAACTTTATTGTTTTATTATTTTCATCGGCAAAATCAATCAAATCTTTCAAATATTTGTTTGATACTTCATTCAAAGAACAATAGATTTCATCTACTTCATTTTCAATTATAAAAGGTTTTAAATCTGTCAATTTTCCTGTGATGTTCTCGCCTGATTTCTTATCCGAAAAATATCCCAAAAACCGATATCCATAATCTTTTCTGGTTTCAAAAAGGTTTTTTAATCGAATTGCTTCTTCTGTAAAACCTATTATAACAGCACTTCGATAATTGCTTCCTGTAATTATTCTGTACTCTTTTAAATAAAAAAACAATGAGAATTTAAAAATTGTTACCAATAATATCGCTAACACTATAAATATTATAATGGCAGTTTGGCTAAAAACAACTTGTGGCGAAAAAGGAAAAAATGCAATTACAACGAGAAGAAATAAAATTTCCTGTCTTAGCATTTTTGCGGCAATTTCAATTGGAGTTGTAAACCTGTACACATCATAAAAATGTGTTGAAAAAGCTATTAAACCCCAGCCAACATATTGATACAAAACAAAAACCAACATATTTGAAACCAGCTCTTTAAATATAAAAAAGCTTAATACTGTAATAATTGTCAGATCAATTAAAATACTAATTGGCCTGATATATTTTGAGTATCTTCCTGTTTGAAATACTGTCATAATTTGTTCCTCTATACAATCATTTTATTGCACATGTGATTTTAAATAGCCTGACTTATAATAGCTATTTTATATAATTCGAAAAATCCTTGTGCTCTTCTTTTGAAAGTTCTTCTTTTGAAAGTGATCTAAAATAATCATATGTAATTTTCATTCCTTCAGAACGGCTTACTTTTGCTTCCCAACCTAACAATTCTTTTGCTTTGGTTGTATCTGGCTGACGTTGTAACGGATCGTTTACTGGCAGCGGATGATAAACCACTTTTTGATTTGTTCCGGTAAGTTTGATAATTTCTTCGGCAAAATCTTTAATTGTGATTTCATCCGGATTTCCAATATTTACGGGATAAACATAATCAGAATGAAGCAATCTAAAAATACCTTCAACCTGATCATCAACATAGCAGAAAGAACGCGTTTGCATTCCGTCTCCAAAAATGGTTAAATCTTCGCCACGAAGTGCCTGACCAATGAATGCCGGAATTACACGACCGTCGTTGAGACGCATTCTTGGTCCGTAAGTGTTAAAAATACGAACGATTCTGGTTTCAACACCGTGAAAAGTATGATAAGCCATTGTTATAGATTCCTGAAAACGTTTGGCTTCGTCATAAACTCCTCTTGGTCCAATTGTATTTACGTTTCCGTAGTATTCTTCGGTTTGGGGATGAACCAAAGGATCTCCATAAACCTCAGAAGTTGAAGCAATCAAAATTCTTGCTTTTTTAACTCGGGCCAAACCTAATAAATTATGTGTTCCTAATGATCCAACTTTTAATGTCTGAATCGGAATTTTTAAATAATCGATTGGGCTTGCCGGCGAAGCAAAATGTAATATATAATCTAAATTTCCCGGAATATGAACAAATTTAGTGATGTCATGATGGTAAAACTCAAAGTGCTCTAATTTGAATAAATGTTCGATGTTTTTAAGATCACCGGTTATTAAATTATCCATACCAATAACAAAATATCCTTCTTTGATAAATCGATCGCACAAATGCGATCCTAAAAAACCCGCCGCTCCGGTAATAAGTATTCTTTTCATAATGGTTTTATTGAACCTATTGGTTTTGATAATCTCTGCAAATATCCACAAATGTAATAAAATATCCTGCCTTTAAATTGACTTAATTTTTATGCAAAGAGAGATTCAATTTTTAATTCATTATTAATTGCTTTATTCTACTTTTACTAAACTAAATTTAATTATTTTGAAAGTTGTACATGTCGTTGAAGCACTAGAAGGTGGTGTATATACTTATTTTAGAGATTTGTCTAATTTTTTTGGAGATGATGAAATAAGTAAAAATGTAGAAACCACTATTGTCTACAGCAGTAATAGAAAAGGAATTAGTTCTGAGAAAGTAAACTCTGAATTTTCAAATGGTGTTAATCTGATTCATCTCGATATGGTTCGGGAGATTTCTCCTTTTGAAGATCTAAAATCTATTTTTAAATTAATTAAAGAACTTAAAAAAATTAATCCTGATGTAATTCATCTTCATTCATCAAAAGCAGGTGTTTTAGGTCGAATTGCTTATTTTTTCCTATTCAAAAAAAAGAAAGTTTTTTATACGCCTCACGGATATGCTTTTCTAAGAACTGATATTTCAAAATCTTCCAGAAAATTATATTCGATCATTGAAAAAAATTTTCAGAGATTATTTGGCGGAACAATTGTGGCATGTGGCGATACCGAATTTGAAATTGCTAAAAAAATTGGTCCCTCAAAATTGGTGAGAAATGGTGTAGATATTCCGCCTATTCGTGAATACTTTTTACCTCATCAAAACTCAAAATTAACTGTTGGCATTTTAGGCCGAATCACAGCCGCAAGAAACCCTAAATTATTTAATGATATTGCCCTAAAGTTTCCGGATTTTAATTTTATCTGGATAGGCAATGGCGAACTAAGCCATTTAATTACTTCTGAAAATATTAAGATTACCGGATGGATTATGGATAAAAATATCGTTTTTGAAGCTTTAAATTCAATCGATATTTATCTCCAAACTTCTCTTTGGGAAGGCTTACCAATTGCATTATTAGAAGCAATGGTTTTAGAAAAACCAGTTATTGCAACCAATATAATTGGTAATAAAGATATTGTACTGCAGAATCAAACAGGATTTCTTTTTGATGATATTAATGAACTTGAAAATTATTTTGAAATTCTAAAAGAGAATAAAACAAGAGCTGATTTTGGAAAAAAAGCATTAAAAAGATGCGAAGATTTATTTGATACAAATCAAAATTTTAAGCAGCTTTTTGCCCTTTATCAAGAATCGTTTTCTGCTGAAGCCAATAACTTGCAAAAATAGAAAACCATAATCCACTGAAAGCTATTCCATCAAAACGAAGTAAAAAATCATCGGTTAAATTTGAAGTAAAGAAGATCATAAAAAATGAAAGTATTATCGCGTTTTTCAAACTATAGCCCAAATATCCTATTGTGAAAATATAAAGAATAACAACCAAAGGTCCCAGAATCCCGAACTTTAATAAAAAATCAAGAAACTGGTTGTGTGTTGGAAATTCATATTTAGCCAAAAAATGCTGATTGGTTTGTTTGTAATATTTTACCAATTCCGGCTTTCCGTCAGATGCTCCAACTCCGAAAGGAAGATTTTTTTCAGACAATTCCCAAGCAGATTTCCAGATAGAAAGACGGGTTACAAAAGAATTGAAAACCTTAATTTCAGGATGATCAATTTCATCCAATTTCCCTACTTTATCCATATAAGCAAAAGTTGTTTTAGAATATTTCTCTTTCATATATGGATTTTTCTGAACGAAGAAAAACAAAACACTTCCTAGTAAAATCAAAGTTGTTATTGAAATTATTGCCGTTTTTTTTACGTTTATTTTTGATTTAAATTCAAGAAAGAAAACAATCGCAAATCCAGCCAAAACATTAACCAATGCTATTCTGGTATTCACAAAAAGGACGAAGAAAAATGATAAAAGAAAAACAATTAATCGAATAATCTTAAAACTTCTTTTTTCCTCATTTTTAATACTGTAAAAAACAAAAAACAGAGCACAAACCGAAACAAAAGCCAAGTGCATATTTAAAGCCGGAGCATGAATGCCAATACTGTCTGCAAATTGATATCCCATTTCCCATAAATCGATTCCGTTAAGGTATTTATTCATCAATTCGGGATAAATAACATTAAAACGGATAAACAACAACGACATTAAAATTGTTGTTGCAATGCTGTAAATTTGTGTTATTCTCAAAAAATTAATGCGTTGATAATTACCAATAATAAAAATTGGAAACAATAATAACGAAGTGCTTTTTTCTATTGCTTTTAGTCCTTTTGTAAAAGAATCGTTGTTCCAAAAAAACAATAACTCCAACAATACAGGTGAAGCAATACAGGCCATTAAAATAAGGCTCGTTTTGGTAAATTTTAACTTTCGAATAAAAACCAAATTAAAAACAGCAAATAAAATTATAAGCAATGAACATGGTTTTCTAAAAATCATCGCAACAGCGATGAGACATAAAAAAACATGGAATATTTTATTGAAGTTCTTTTCGGAAAGATTCATAGTATAACGCAAAATAAATTAAAGGAAAAATGCCTATTTTATGTCGAACTGCAGTACCTAAATCTGGTTCGAATACACCCTGAACAATAAAAAAGGAAAAAAGAATCAATAAAATCAGAAGTTCTTTTGAATACGTTTTTCTTTCTTTTAGGCATTTAGAAAAGCGAACCAATAAAATGTAAAACAACAAAAGCTGCCAAATTATAAAGATTATAATTTGAGGAGAAAATATATATTTTAATCCATTTAAAGGAACATTCACTGTAAAAAAGCCGTAAAAAACACTCACCATTTCTCCATACCAGGTATCTGTTTTTACAGGCGAAACAATCATAGAATTTGCATCTGCAGAACCTACGCGGTCATTGTTTACCAATTCACGACTAATTTCTGAAAGATATTTTCCTTTTATAATACCGTGGCTCAATGATAAAAAAAAGGCAATTAATAAACCGTAAAAAATTGTTGTTATCGTTTTGTTCTTAAAGCTTATCAAACTAAGCAAATACATTCCGCCGCCAATAATAGGAATTAAGGCAAAATAAGGACGAAAAATTGCTCCAAAAAACAACAACATTAAAATGGTATATACAACTGTTTTCTTTAGCGATACCTCATCATTCATACACAAAAAAACAATTGGCGTTACGTATAAAAAGGTTATAAATTCTTTTGATGGCATTGAGATAAAAATGGCAATCATTAAAATTCCCATATAAACCAAAATGTTCTTGACATTAAGTTTTTCAAATCTATCGGGAATACCAATTTTATACAAAACATACATCAAAACGGGGAATTGAATTAACGCTATTACGGGAAATGGCAAATAACGGAACCCTGAAATTTTATAGAATAAGATTGAAAGGGGATAACTTCCTAAATATCCTATCAAATTTCCTTTATCATAGGCTATAATGGCTGCATCATAAAAAAAACGGGGTGGCAAAATAAAAAAAGCGGCAAATGCAACAACCAAATTGGCCATCGCAATAAGCAAAAATGCTGCGGTGCTTTTTTTAATATTTTTCTGCATACTTATTTTTTATTTTAAAGCTCTGTATTTCTTGAACAAAATTGTTTTAATTCTATATCCGTTTAAAAAAAGTATCAATGCTGTGAACGGTAAATATTGATAAAAAGTTACCACTTTATCAACTCTTAAATTTCGCTTTTTTTGAAGCAAATACTTCCAGGAAACTATATCATTCCAAATATTACTTCTCGTTTTTGAAGAGAGTACATAAAAATCTTTTAAAATTACAACATAATTAAAAGCCCAATAATTTTCTATCGCCTGATTAATATTTTCAGAATTTGCTTTTGGTGCATTTAAACCATTTTTTACCATAAAATAAACATCTTCAATATGTTTTTCGGTTACGTTTGTAGTTATAGATCCTTTTCTAACCTGACGATAAATGTAAAATGATTTAGAGTAAATACTAAAAGTGTCAATGTAATGCATTAATCGGCCGCACCATTCAATATCTTCAGATTTTCGCCCTAAGGGGAAAAACAATTGATTATCTATTAAAATTGATCTTCTAATTACTTTGTCCCAGGCAGATGCAACATACAAATCATAATAAACCAAGTTGATTATTTCGTCATCTAATTTTCCTGTTTTGTTTTTAATAAAACGCTGGTTATACTTGCAATGCACATCCTTTTCAGAAAAAAAACGGCTTTCTTCATGAATAATCAAATCCGGATTTGATTCTTCGATCAGATTATTCAAATCCCTTAAAACAGAATCTCCTGACCAGTAATCATCGCTGTCTGTAAAAATAATATAATCGCCTTTTGACGCTAATAAGCCTTTATTTCTGGCGTCTGACAAACCTCCGTTTTCTTTGTTAATTAATTGTATGTGTGATGAAATTTGCTGGTATTTTTGACAAATTTGAAAAGAAGAATCTGTAGAACCGTCATTGACCAAAACAATTTCATAATTAGAATAGATCTGGCATAAAATACTGTCTAAACATTGGTTTAGATAATCCTCCACATTATAAACCGGAATAATAATGCTAAAAAAAACAGCTTTTTCCTGATTACTCATTTATTTCATTTTAATTCAAAAAAACTATTATTTTATCTTTTTTATAAATGATTATCGCAACCATAAAATTCCAAAAAAAAGAGCTGGAAACAAATGCAATTGCGGCACCGTTCATGCCATAAACAGGAATTAAAAATCGATTCATTATAAAATTAATTATAACAGCGATTATCAAAATAACCTGAAAAGCATGCTGTCTTCCCGTCATATTTAGATAAACAGGAGCGGCTCCAAATGCAGAACAAACTCCCTGACCTATTATTAAAATTAAAAATGCCTGTTGGGCGACCACATATTGATGGCCAAAAAAGTTCAGAATATTTTCTGAAAAAATGCACATTGCAATAATTACCGGAACTGTAATTCCGAAAATTAAACGCGAGCTATTTCTTAATGTTTTTATTAGTTCTGCTTTGTTCTCACTTGAAAAATATTCTGAAATTTTAGCCGAAATCGTAATATTGATTGACAAAATAACTACAGAAACAATAGTCATTAATTTGACTCCAATAGAATAAAAGGCAACTGTTTCATCATTACGGTACTTTTTTAAAAACATAATATCAAAACACATTAATAAAAACATAGCCATGCTGCTGATGGCAATTGGATATGATTTAAAAAAAATTTCTTTACTAGAAATACTGTAAGCTGTTTTTACAATTTTTACTTTTCTAAAATAATGTAAAACCAATGCTGAACTCACTATTGCTAATAAAACAAATCCCCAAAAGAAAACATCAACCAAATAGTTTTCCTTATTCCAGTAAAGCAAAACGATAGAACCTATTATGAGCGGTATATATTTGAGAATGTTTCTGAATAATTCTGCAATGTAGAGTTTATCTAAAGCTCTTATGACTTCTGTATTTAATATTGAAAGCCCGTAAAAAAATAAGGTTGCAGCACCTTTTAGAAAAATAAGATATACCTCAGAATCACTAAAATAACCATTCACTATTTCGTCATCGATCATTAGAATTATAATAAATGCAAGTACAGAAGTTGCAAAAAGCATCTTTACCATTTTAGCGTAAATCTTTTTCAATTCTGAAATCGCATTGTCACTGGCTAATTTCCCTTTAAAATATAAAATGGACTGATCAAAGCCCAACATACAAATACTGCTAACCGATATCAAAAACGATCTTGCAAAATCATATTGCCCTACTAATTTTGGGCTGTAAGATTTGGTTAGAAGAACTGTAAAACCAAACAACAAGAGAACTCCAAAAACCCTTAAAAGCAAAGTGGCAAAACTTTGTTTTAAAAATGGGTTTCGAGATAATTTCTCAAATATGATATTGATTTTCAATTGGTGTATGTTAAAGAGAATATCCTTTAAATTGATTTTGTATTATGAATTCTCTGCTGTTTGCTGTAAAATTTAGAAAATAAGCTGATAAGGACAAAAATAAATATGAAGAAAATTGGAAATAAAAACTTGAGCTTTCCATTTGTAATTTTATTATCATTTATGTTAAGCGTCGAATTAATTTCTCTAATGGTTTTGTCAAAACTTATTAATTTTAATCTGTTTTCTCCCTGATCTGTAACTAATTTTTGTTTGGTTTTTATAATATCGTTTAGCTGTAAATTTTCGTTGTAATAAATCAGTTTGTCGTTGTTTGAACCTCCTTTTACTTTATTCGAAAATCCGTTTAAAACATTGTCTATCTGTAGCAATATCGTATCGTTTTGAGCAATTTGCTGTTCCAGATTTTTATATCCTATTTTTTGAATTGCGGCAAAATATTCAGAATCATTCAAATATTTCATCAACGGTTCAACTACTTCTTTTTCATTTATAGCTTTACCTGAAACGAAAGAAATTGTATGAAAAGTATAGTTTTTACTCGTTACATTATCTTCTAAAACTTTTCTTACTTCGCCAACCTCAGCCATTAATTTTATAAGTTCAAAGTTTTGCGCTTTGTCTTCTATAAATTTATAAACGTCAGCAACAGGTTTAATCTCTATTTTCTTAATTAATTTTGGATCTGAAATTCCTACCACATTTTTTAAGAAAGAAGTATCTCCAGAAATAACTTTAGATTGAATTAAATCGATTTTAGAATACAAATAATCAACACTTCCAAAATTTGGTGTAACAATTACCTGATTTTCAAATGATTTTTTATTGGAATCTAAGTACCATCCAAAACCAAAACCAACTATAAGCAAAATCAGAACAACAACCCAGTTTCGAACAAAAAATTGAATCGACTGAAAAATTGCAGCATTAATTCTATCAAAAAAATTACCAATACTTTTTGAAAGCTGAAAAATATCAATTTCCTGATCTGTGGTATTTTGGGGTACTTTTGTACTCATTTAGGTTTTTATTTTACGTTGAAAATTTGTTCCAAAATTTTAATAGTAATCAAATAAGTTGGTTTTACACCAGTTGTTCCTAATCCGCCCGAAGCAAGTGTGCTTCCGGTTTCCAATGGGTTATCTGAAGCATAATAAGCATAGCGAACTTTAATATCATGCGGCACGCTTTTTCTAATTTTTGATGCCGATTGTATTGCTTTTTGATAATAAGAACCTTCCATTTCAAGACCAATTACTCCCCAGGTCGACTCGTGAAAGAATTTTAGCAAATCTCTGTTTTGCAATGATGTTCCTAAAACAGTAACCATTGCGCCTTCAAAAACAGCAATGTCGTTACCTTCAAACATAGCGCCTGTTAATTCATTTTCGAAGAAATAATTATCTGCCGTTCCCTCATTTATATGCGCAGACGGAATCATAATATCGCCTTTTCCGCCTTCCAGAATTCCGGCTTTACCCATTATCGAAACTGATTTTACATTTAGTAACGTTTCTTTTTTATACGGTTTTAAAAGTTCGTCGATAGTTTCATAAGCCTGCTCGCCAAATGCATAATCCATTACAATAATTACAGGTTTTTCTTCATCTATATTTCCATATGAAAATGCCGTTTTTGACCAGTCAATTTTGGCCGTGTCAAAAATTTGAACATCAATATTTGTTCCTGAACTATCCGGTAATGAAATCATTCCGTTTTTCAACGCCAGTTCTTCAACGTGTGCTCTAAGTTCTTTTGCGCCAGACTTGCTTAGTTCTTCATAAATAAAGAAATCAGATTTGTCTTTGAATTTTGTTTTCAACAACGGCGTTGCAAAAATCGAATTCATTACACTGTGCATATTCGCACTTATCACATGAATTGGGCGCTTTAAAAGGCTATTAGCTTTTAAAACTTCCTTGATATTTGTTGCCCAGATTTCACCATGAATATGATGTCCAAGACGTTCTCTCAAAACAGGACTAAAAGTGATTGTACGTTTATTATTATCGATCATTTCTTCTATCGCTAGTTTTCCTAACCAATAAATAACGTGCAAAAAACGATCCGGAGCATTTTCTGATCCAAAAGCATCATAAATATCCAAAACTTCTTCAAATGTTCTGCCTAAAATATTGGCAACATGTGAGATTGCTTTTTCTTTTTCTATTAAAGAAAGCTTTTTCGTTTGTAATACAGCTTGTTCCAATTTCATCCAATCGCGCGAAACTTCGCCACCGTCATCCAATAAAACTCTGTTTTTTATTTTGTGCGATTCGATAAAAATAAAAGTCAAATGCGTCAGAATATCATAAATGTCAGATCGTCCTCGGGTGATTTCAACATTCATTTGTTCCTCATCAATTCGATAACAATTTCTTCTTCTTTTTGGAGGAACAATGGCCTGAAAATGTGATTTAGAATATCCTTCATCTGAAGTTAAATTAATAAATCGACATTGTTCAATTCCTATCGGAAGACGCTCTATAACGTATAAAAGACCATTAAGTTCTACTTTTTCTTCACCAATGTTTCCGTAAATTTCCGGACGCAAAGCCAATAATGATTCGCGTAAACTATCCCCAGAAACTCCCATAGGTTTATAAAAACCACGGTTGAATAAGTGACGCATTGTTATGTACATTTTTTCAATCGCTGCAGATGATTCCTGCGCTCTTGATCTTGATATATGTTTGGTTTCTTTCATGCTTTATATTTTAAAAATCTTCTGTTTTAGAAGATTAATCTGAGTATTATTAATTTTAGCGAAAATAGGAATTAAAAACGTTAACTCTGCAAAACATCATTATTACTAAACTGTTATTACAATATAATTTTATGGTAAGTAATTTATTATCTGCAATTTAAAAAATTTAGAAGAAGAATTTATCTTAAGTTTTCTATTTCAAATTATCGCTCTTATTTTGATAATTTTAAACTATTTATTATTGTATTGTTATTTATAATCCTCGAAGTTAACTTCTGTTTTATGGAAATTTTTATCTTTTAGTAAAATCAAATTTATCTTATTGATACATTCCTGATTATCTGACATTATAAAAGCCAGATCCCAAATGTCTTTTGAAACATAGAATAAACCAATATCTGAGCTAACTTCTATCTCAATTTCATCATTCATCCAAAGGTCATTCATTTTATCAACTTTTGGATTTATTTCT
This sequence comes from Flavobacterium sp. AK-345, assembly GCF_058310175.1. NCBI lineage: Bacteria > Pseudomonadati > Bacteroidota > Flavobacteriia > Flavobacteriales > Flavobacteriaceae > Flavobacterium > Flavobacterium sp. AK-345. The sequence continues at coordinate 211,158 of NZ_JBZEER010000009.1, forward strand.
GAAAGTGAATCTAATAAGTCTGTGAGAAAATATTCGTCTTCGGCACCACTAACTATCTCAATTAACAGATCTTGAGATTTATATCCAGGTCTCAAATAATATTTATATTTCATAAATAAACCTTTTGCTATTTCAATCTTAAGATTTCAATCACCTCGCATTCTGCTACTTTCCTTGGGCCTTCCATAAAATAACCTTTTTTCCCAATTTTAATTCTTGATTTGTGTAATTCTTGATTTACTCCGGTTACGATCCACATTTTGGCTTTCCCGAAAGTTGAAACATGTATAGATTTATCTAAAATTACATTATTTTCATTATCTAAAAATTCAGGCCAGATCATCCATATTTTTATAGATTTTTCATCTTCCGCGTACATAAAATCTGAACGATAACCTTGTCCAGGATTTATTTTTCTTCCTCCTTCTTCCTCAGAAAAAAAACGATATTGAACTATAAAAATCACATTCACGATTTTTAATTTGCTCATATGAAATATGTTTATCCATTTTATTTTTCCTATTTCAAATTATCTGCAATATCTCTATTGTTTGATAATCTCGGAATTTTATTTTGTCCGCCTAATTTTCCCTGCGATTTCATATACTCCTGAAATCCGTTTTTAGAAACTTTGGTTACAACCACTTTTCTTAAAACATTACCGGTAATCAAATCATCGTAGTAGATGTTTTGTTTTCGCATCGAATTGTCAATTGCTTCTTCAAAAACTTGCATATTCTCCGGCTCATTTTCAAATTCTACAAACCATTCGTGATAGGGTAATCCGCCTGACGGATTAATTTGTGGTGCAACTGTAAATTCGTTTATAACCGTTTTTGTTGCTTCTGTTGCTTCTTTCATCGCTTTTTCGACTTCATTGGCAATAACGTGTTCGCCAAAAGCAGAAATAAAATGTTTAATTCGGCCCGAAACAATTACACGATGCGGAAACAAAGACGTAAACTGAACTGTATCTCCTATATTATATCCCCAAAGTCCGGCATTTGTAGAAATTATTAAAGCATAATTTACACCTGTTTCTACTTCGCCAATAGTATGTCTTTTTGGATTTTCTGTAAAAAATTCATCGGCTTTAATGAACTCGTAAAAAATTCCTGAGTTTAAAAGCAACAACATTCCTTTTTCTTTTTGTGAATCCTGATAGGCAAAAAATCCTTCTGAAGCTGGAAACAACTCAATGCTATCGACTTTTTTACCAATCATTTGTTCAAACTTGGCTCGGTATGGTTCGTAATTTACGCCACCGTAAATAAACAGATTAAAGTTCCTGAAAATCTCGCTTATTTTTTTTCCACCGCTTTTTTCCTGTAAACGCTCAAAATACATTTGAACCCAGGCCGGAATTCCGGAAATAACCGACATGTCTTCTTTAATTGTTTCGTCTACAATTGCATTTACTTTTGTATCCCAGTCTTCTATACAATTGGTTTCCCACGAAGGCATTCGGTTTTTCTGCAGATATTTAGGAACAAAATGCGCCACGATTCCGGAAAGTCTTCCAAATTTAATTCCGTATTTTTCAGTCAAAATAGGGCTTCCCTGCAAAAAAATCATTTTTCCGTCTACAAAATCTGCATTTCCGGTTTCATTAATATAATGAAGAATAGCATTTCGCGCTGCATTTACGTGCGTAGGCATTGATTCTTTGGTAAGCGGAATATATTTTGCCCCGGATGTTGTTCCGGATGTTTTGGCAAAATAAAGTGGTTTTCCTTTCCAGAGAATATCTTTTTCGCCTGCTCTAACTTTGTCGATATAGGTTTTTAGATCTTCGTAATCGCGAACCGGAACATTTTTCCTAAAATCTTCGTACGTTTTTATTTTATCAAAATGATGATCAATCCCAAATTCAGTCCTTTTTGCATCTTTGATTAAATTCTTAAAAACTGCCAATTGTGTTTCAACAGGTTTATTGGCCCAGGTTTTGGTTTGATGGTATATTTTGCCGGCAAATAATTTTGCTGCTACTGATTTAATTGACATTGTATTGATTATTTTTTGGCTTTTTTGTTTTTATTTCCAGTACCGCCTGACTCCTTTTCTATATTATTTACTTCTTCTCTCAATTCAATTTCCTCTTCTGAGGCTTTCATATTAAGGTGCGGAGTCTCTTCTGCTTCTGATAAAATAGAATCTTTATTGAATTTTGCATACTCCAGTTCGCCTCTCAATACTTTTTGAATTCCTTTTATATAAGCTTCGTTTTTCTTTAAAGCAACAGCCAGAGAATCTGATTTAATGGCCAATTGTGTTGCGTTCTTTTTTAATTGCGTTGAAGAGTATCCCGGAATAAATTCTCTTAATGGAGTAAAAGCGATAATAAAAGTTGTTACTAATATTAAGAATATTCCACCCAAAGAAAAAACTACAAAAACATTCATTAAGGTTAGTTTAAATGAAAAAATCTCTTCAAAAGTATCTTCATTCAAAATTACCAATCGATTTTTTGTATATAATTTTTTCCGTAAATCGCGTTTTTTCCTTGCCATTGTTATAAGATATACTCGCAAATATAATAATTAATCGCCTTGTTAATATCAGACAAAAATTGGCAAGCGTATTAATTTACTTATTTTATAAAATATTTAACGCTCTAAAAAATAAATTTTTAATCCAAAAACACTTGTTGTTCGTATATTCTATATAACTTTGCGTCAAAATTAAGAATTAATTTGCTTCGGCATTAAATATACAACCATGGGAAGATTAGGTCTTACAGAAATCCTTGTTATAGTAGGTATTGTGATATTACTTTTTGGAGGTAAAAAAATTCCAGAATTAATGAAAGGTTTAGGAAGTGGAATTAAGGAATTTAAAAACGCTGCTAAAGACGATCAACCTGCGCCTGCTAAAAAACAAGAAGAGGAAACTAAATAATAACCTTCAAATTTATTGAAAATCCCAAACAACAATTCTATAATTGTTGTTTGGGATTTTTTTTATATCTAAAAATTCTTACTTTTAGAGTCCCTAAATCAAATAAATAATATTTTATGAAAAACCTACTTTTAGTAAGTATTGCATTTTTGTGTCTCAAAAGTTATTCACAAAACCCTACTCAGCCTTTTCCTGCCAACAAAGTTTATGGAAATGGCCTTATGGCAACCAACAAAAATAGCCAGGATGCTCAGACTAATTATGATACCTGGAAAAACAATTTTGTTGCAGATTGTACAAATGGCCGAAAACGAATAAAATTTGACGATCCTAATAAAACTGTTTCTGAAGGAATTGGTTATGGAATGCTTTTGTCTGTTTATATGGCCGATAAAACGCTCTTCGACGGACTTTGGCTGTATTATAAAGACAATGTCAATTCAAACGGTGTTATGAACTGGAAAATCAATGGCTGTTCCGGAATTGACGGCCCCAATGGTGCAACAGATGCTGAACTGGACGCAGCTTTTGCTCTTATCGTAGCCGATTATCAATGGGCAAGCACCGGAAATATCAATTATAAAACGGATGCCAAAACATTAATCGCTACTATTAAAGCACATGAAGTCGAAGCAAATACTTTTGTTTTAAAGCCCGGAGATCAATTCGGCGGAAGCCAAATCACCAATCCTTCTTATTTCTCACCAGCCTATTACAGAGTTTTTGGAACTTTTACAAACGATACGGCTTTTTGGAATTCGGTTGCTGCTAAATCTTATACCATTATCAATAGCAATTTAACAGTAAATAATGCCACTGGCGGATTAGTTTCTGATTGGTGCATGGCATCCGGAGCTTATTCTTCTGAAGCTGGAGGCTATAATAACGGAGGAAAGACCTATACGTATGATGCGGCCAGAACTCCATGGCGTATTGCTGTAGATTATTTATGGTTTGGCAATGCCGATGCTAAAACCTATTCTAAAAAATCATCCGATTTTGTTCGCGTAAATTTGGGCGGATCTGCCAATATAAAAGATGGCTACAACCAAAATGGTTCTTTAATAGGACAATGGCATAATGCAACTTTTGTTGGAGCTTTTGCCTGCGCTGCAATGGGTGGAGAAAATCAAACGCATCTTGATGCTTCTTATACTGATTTAAAAAACTTAAACGAGCCTAACAGTTATTTTAATCACACGTTAAAAACATTATATTCTTTGTTATTAACGGGTAACTTTTATTTACCATTGAATGCAACATTATCAAATGATAAATTTGAGTTAGAAAATTCGACTGTTACTTTATATCCAAATCCCAGTGCCGATAAGTTTACTGTTTTTGCTCCCGAAAAATCTGTGATTTCAGTAATTTCTCCGCAAGGAAAAATTATCTCCGAACAAAAAACAAATGCCGAAACCACCGAAATTAATTTGACCAATCATTCGTCTGGTTTGTATTTGATAAAAATTTCAAACGAAAATAAAAGTATTACCAAAAAGGTGATTTTGAAATAATCCCAGAAACATAAAATCCCAAACTACAATCGTAATTTGGGATTTTTTTATTTTTGAATTTAACAAAAATACAGAATTGGAATTTAGATTTAAAGAACCATCGTCAACTGAATTCTCTTTCTATCCTCATCAACCTCAGTCACTTTCACGTCAACATGCTGGTGCAATTTTACAACCTCATTTACATCGCTTACAAAACCTGCTTTTAGCTGAGAAATGTGAACCAATCCGCTTTCCTTGATTCCGATATCAACAAAACAGCCAAAGTTGGTAATGTTGTTTACAATACCCGGTAAAATCATTCCGGTTCTTAAATCCTTGATCGATTTTACATTTGCATCAAATTCAAAAACCTTCGCAGACTTTCTTGGGTCTAATCCTGGCTTTTCAAGCTCTTTTATGATGTCTTTTAAAGTTAATAAACCAATTTCTGGTGTAATATATTTTTCGGCTTTAATTAAGGCCGTTTTCTCTTTGTTTGCAATTAAGTCGTTTACCGAAAGATTTAAATCTTTTGCCATTTTTTCCACAACCGGATAAGCTTCGGGATGAACTGCAGAATTATCCAACGGATTTTTTGCATTCGAAATTCTAATAAAAGCCGCACCTTGCTGATATGCTTTATCGCCTAATCTAGGCACTTTTTTAAGTTGTTTTCTATCTTCAAACGGCCCGTTTTCTGAACGATATTGCACAATGTTTTCTGCAAGCTTCTCTCCTATTCCACTCACATAACTTAGCAAATGTTTACTAGCCGTGTTAATATTAATTCCAACCGAGTTCACGCAGCGAATTACCGTATTGTCTAATTCTTCTTTTAGTTTAGTTTGATCAACATCGTGTTGGTATTGGCCTACGCCAATGGCTTTTGGATCGATTTTTACCAATTCGGCCAAAGGATCTGAAAGTCGTCGACCGATAGAAACCGAACCACGAACGGTAACATCGTAATTTGGGAATTCTTCACGTGCAATTTTTGATGCCGAATATACCGAAGCTCCAGCCTCAGAAACGATAAAAACCTGAACGGGTTTGTCAAAAGCGATTTTTTTTATGAAAAATTCAGTTTCTCTCGAAGCCGTTCCGTTTCCGATAGAAATGGCATCAATTTGATACGCATTTACCATAGAACGAATTTTTTTAATCGCCATTGCTTCCTCATTTTGCGGTGCATGTGGATAAATGGTTTCGTTGTATAATAAATCGCCTTTTTCATCCAGACAAACTACTTTACAACCACTTCTAAATCCAGGGTCGATTGCCAAAATTCGTTTTTCGCCCAAAGGCGGCGCCAATAATAACTGACCTAAATTATTCGCAAACACCTGAATTGAGTTGGCATCGGCTTTTGCTTTTGCTTCTTGTAAGGTTTCGTTTCCAATCGCCGGATTCAATAATCGTTTATAACTATCTTCAATTGCCAATTGCAAATGCGCCGTTGTACTATTTTGTTTTTTAATGATTATTTCGTCAATAATATCATAAGCCTCATCAATATCAACATCAACTTTCATTTTTACAAAACCTTCATTTTCTGCACGAAGCATTGCTAATAATCGGTGAGATGGTGCTTTTGTCAACGGTTCTTCCCAATCAAAATACTGACTGAATTTTTGGGCTCCTTCTTCTTCGCTTTTCTTTTTAACAACTTTAGTTCCTATTGTTGCTTTTCTACTAAATAATCGTCGCAGTTGTTTACGAACATAAATGTTTTCATTAATCCATTCGGCGATAATATCCCGTGCACCCTGCATTGCGGCTTCTTCATTAATGACATTTTCATTTAAATATTGTGTCGAAATAAAATCAACATCAACATCATTTTCAGACATGATTATTTTTGCCAATGGTTCTAAACCAAATTCGCGAGCTACATCGGCTTTTGTTTTTTTCTTCTTTTTAAAAGGTAAATAAAAATCTTCAATTTCTTGTAAATCAAAACTTTGCTCTATTTTTTGCTTCAATTCGGGTGTAAGTGCTTTTTGCTCTTCGATCGATTTTAAAACTGCTTCTTTACGTTTTACAATCGCTTCATATTCTTTATGAAGTTTTGCTATCTGCTCAATCTGAACTTCGTCAAGATTTCCGGTTGTATCTTTTCGATAACGGGAAATAAACGGAATCGTACAATCTTCTTCTAACAGTTTTACCGTGTTTTGAATGTTAATCGCTGCTGTTTGAACAGTCTTGGCAATGAATTGAATATTAGTCATAACTTTTAATGAAATAATTCTTAATTACAAAATGATATAATTTACTTGTTAAAATAAAGAAGCAAATTAATCAATAATTCTGCTAAAATAATATCTTTGTTTTTAATTTTAAGCCTATGGAAGTTTTATTCGCGTATTTTTTAATTATAACTTGTCTAACCTTTGTGATTGCAGGATATGACAAATATTTAGCCATTAAAAACAGATACCGAATTCCTGAAAATACATTATTTACAATCGCTTTTTTTGGAGGTTCAATCGGATTATTGTTAGCCATGTTATTGTTTAGACATAAAACGAGTAAATCTTCTTTTATTGTTAAATTTGGGATAATTCTTTTGATTCAAATTGTATTGGTTTATCTAAAATTAACCCATAAAATATAAACATTTCCATTGTTAACAACTCTACAAATAACTATTTATCAGTTAGTTAATTTATTAATTTTTAAGCTTTTTAAATAAAAAACCGGATGAATTAAAAATCCGCCCGGTGTGTTTATTTATAGGTGCGTAGCACCCGATTTTTTTGACTTTTTACGAACAGGCGATTTTATTCACTCTGTTTTGGTGTCTTCCTCCTTCAAATGCGGTTGTTAAAAACGTTTCAACAATTTCTACTGCTTGTGGAATCGAGGTAAAACGTGCCGGAATACTCACGATATTGGCATCATTATGTAAACGTGTTAAATAAGCAATTTCTTTAGTCCAGCATAAACCAGCTCTTACTTTTGGATGTTTGTTAACGGTCATGGCAATTCCGTTTCCGCTTCCGCAGATGACAATTCCAAAATCAGCTTTTCCTTCAGACACATCATTTGCTACCGGATGTCCAAAATCAGGATAATCAACAGAATCTTCAGAATCTGTTCCGTAATTGGTTACTTCATATCCTTTTGCTTTAAGCATTGCAACGATTGCTTTTTTATAATCCGGTCCTGCGTGGTCGTTTCCTATCGAAATTTTCATTTTAAATACTATTAAGTTGTGTATTGCAAATTTACTTAATTAATAAATGGTTGCCACTAATTCCGCTAATTTTCACTAATATTTTTCTTTTAAACCTTTTTAGAACACAATTTAACAAATCAATATAATTCGTGTACATTCGTGAAATTAGCGGTAAAAAAAACTAAATTTATAACTTACTTCATATCAAAATCTTATACGTTATCAACAATTTTAATAACTTGTAATTATCTGTAAATCAGTTAAGAATATTTTACTTTTTTGTTAAAATTTTAGAATGTTAATACCTAAACCTAATTCGTTGATATTCAGTTAACTTTAAATTAACATTATTTGTTAATAAGTTAAGATAGAAAATTAGAAGTATTTTTTGGTTGTGTCGAAAAAAAACCTAATCCAAAACCGGAATCAAAAAACCTAATAAAGTTTGATGAATTTTTAGAAAAGTTATCAATATCAAAAATGCCATTTTCAACAAAAATCAACATATGAACTTATCTACAAATTGAATGTGTTTTTGGTTGTCAACCGTTGTTAATTAAAATACAAAAAGTCTTATAAATTAATCATTTAGCAAAATATAACTATGTTGATAACTCTATATAACTAAGAGAAACTTCATTTCAATACTTTTAAAAATAAATTTATTCGACATATTAACAAGCTATAATAACCATCAAAAATTAATTAAATTTAAAATTTCTTTTTTGTTGTATTTAATATATGTTGACAACTTTGAAATTTGAAAAGAGAAAAAAATTTTTGAAACTGAAAAAAAGAAACTGTTTAAACGATTTTAAGAGGGTTATTAAGATTGTCAAGAATTTGCTGAACTTCTTCGAAATCGTTTGGATGAACTTTAAGTTTAATTCCGCCGAGTGCCGAAGTATACATTGGAACAACCGAAAGTGTTATTTCGTTCTCAAAAAAATACGGAATTTCTTCTTGCTCTAATAAGTGTTTCAGAACCACTGTTTCGTGCTGATAATTAAATATTGCGATGGTTTTAAAGCTTTCCATAAAGTGTCTTTTTATAAAGATACGAAAGTTATATTTTTAATAATTTATTTGTTAAAATCTATAATGTGGTATCTTATTTGTAATTTTAACTTTTTAAGAAAAAGATTTATGAGTAAGAAAATTAGAAAGCCGATAAAAAATGAGAAAGATTTCTCAAGCAAAATAGTAAAAATTTTATCGCAAAGCCCAAATAAAGCATTCAATTATAAACAGATAGGAGCAAAGTTAGAACTTGATGATACAAAAAGCAGAAATCAGATTATAAAAGATTTAAAGATTCTGGCTGCTTCAAAGAAAATAATAGAGACTGAACCTGGTAAATATTTAGTAAAAGTCGAAAGCCAGGATTATTACGAAGGAACAATTGATATGACGAGTAGAAAAACGGCATATTTTATTTGTCCTGATTTTACAGAAGATGTTTTTATTCCGACCAATAATCTGAATCGTGCATTAGACAAAGACAAAGTAAAAGTTTATGTTTATAACAGAAGAAAAGGAAAAAGACCTGAAGGTGAAGTAATTGAAGTTATAGAAAGAAACAAAACAGAGTTTGTTGGAGTAATTGATATCCAGGCAAATTTTGCATTTGTTTCTACTGCAAATCCTAAAATGTATACGGATATTTTTATTCCAAAAGATAAAATTGGAGAAGCAGAAAATGGTGATGTTGTTTTAGTTACAATTGAAGACTGGCCAAAAAGAGCTGATAGTCCGTTTGGATCTGTAATCAGGGTTTTAGGAAAACCAGGAGAACATAATACGGAGATTCACGCGATTTTGGCAGAATATGGTTTACCTGCAGATTTTCCGGTAGAAGTAGAGGTTTATGCTCAAAAAATAGATACTTCAATTCAGGAATCTGAAATTGCAAAACGTCGTGATATGCGTGATACGCTTACGTTTACGATAGATCCAAAAGATGCAAAAGATTTTGATGATGCCTTGTCTTTCAAAAAGTTGGAGAATGGAAACTACGAAATTGGTATTCATATTGCCGATGTTTCTTATTATTTGGAAGAAGGAACAATTTTAGATGATGAAGCATATCAACGTGCAACTTCTGTTTATTTAGTAGATAGAGTAGTGCCGATGCTTCCTGAAGTTTTATCCAATTTTGCTTGTTCGCTACGTCCAAATGAAGAGAAATATACATTCTCTGCCATATTTGAAGTTTCAGAAAATGCTCAGGTTATTAACCAATGGTTTGGTAGAACTGTAATTTATTCTGATCAGCGTTTTGCTTATGAAGAAGCGCAATATATCATTGAAACAAAAGATAGTACTATTCCAGTTGATGTTTCTATTACCGGAGAATCTTATACAGTTTCGGATGAAATAAAAAATGCAACTCTAAAATTAGATGAATTAGCTAAGATTTTAAGAAAGAAAAGAATGGCCAATGGTGCTATTTCTTTTGATAAAGTAGAAGTAAAATTCAACTTAGATGCTGAAGGTGAACCAGAAGGAGTTTACTTTAAAGTTTCTAAAGATGCCAATCATTTGATTGAAGAATTCATGCTTTTAGCCAATAGAAAAGTAGCTGAATACATTGGAAAACAGAAAAAAACATTTGTTTACAGAATTCACGATGAACCAAATGAAGACAAATTAATTGCGATGCAAACCGTAATTGCTAAATTTGGTTATAAAATTGATTTCCGTAACAAAGGTGATATTTCGAAGTCTTTGAATGCATTGATGGAAGAAGTAAATGGTAAAAAAGAGCAAAACTTAATTGATACTCTTGCAATTAGAAGTATGAGTAAAGCCAAATATTCAACAGATAATATTGGTCATTATGGTTTAGCTTTTGATTATTACAGTCATTTTACTTCGCCAATTCGTCGTTATCCTGACGTTATGGTACATCGTTTGCTACAATATTATCTGGATAATGGAGCTTCTGTAGATGATGAAGTTTATGAAACAAAATGTTTGCATTGTTCTAATATGGAAAGTTTAGCAACAAATGCTGAACGTGATAGTATTAAATACATGCAGGTTAAATATATGCAGGATCACCAGGACGAAGAATTTTTGGGAGTTATCTCAGGAGTTACAGAATGGGGAATTTATGTTGAAATTGTTTCTAACAAATGTGAAGGAATGGTAAGAATCAGAGAAATTAAAGATGATTATTATACTTTCGATGAAAAGCAATATGCTTTAGTTGGCGCAACTTCAAATAGTATATTGCAATTGGGAGATGAAATTTATGTTAAAGTAAAAAATGCAGATTTGGTTAAAAAACAACTGGATTTCCATTTTTTAAGAAGAGCAGAATAGTTGTTAAATTAAAAAAATAGAGAGATGAAAAAGTTATTAATAGGAGCTGCAATTTTTATTGCACAAATGTCTTTTGGTCAGGTTACTAAAGAATTAGGTGATTTTGATACAGTGAAAGTTTATGATAAATTAAGTGTAAAACTAGTTCAGTCTTCTGAAAATAAAGTTGTTATAAAAGGAGCAAGAGAAACAGAATTAGAAGCTGTTAATAAAAATGGTATTTTAAAAATAAGAATGCCTTTTCCAAAACTTCTTTCAGGAAATGATCTTGAAGTGACTTTGTATTATAAACACATTGAATTAATCGATGTGAATGAAGGTGCAGAAGTTACCAGCAAGGAAACATTGAAAGCAACTTCATTTAAAGTAAGTGCTCAGGAAGGTGGTAAAATTAATGTAGATTTGAATGTTGATAAGTTGAAAGTAAGTTCTGTTTCTGGCGGCGAAATCACTGTAACCGGTAAAGCAGATAACCTTGATGCAAGTTTAGGAGCCGGCGGATATTTCCTAGGAAGTAAATTAGCGACCTCTCAAACTAAAGTAAGCGTTTCTGCGGGAGGAAAAGCAGATGTGAATGCTTCTACTCTTGTTGATGCAAAAGTTAGCGCAGGAGGCTCTATTTATATTTACGGAAAACCAAAACAAATCAATCAAAAAACTGTTCTTGGTGGTAAGATTGAAGAAGTAAAATAAATCAATTTGTATTTGAATGATAAATGATATTTTAGCTGGGCTGCCATGGGGAATTTTCCTGAGTTTTATGGTAGGCCCGGTATTTTTTATACTATTAGAGACCAGTATTACAAAAGGGTTCAGAGCTGCAATTGTCTTTGATTTTGGTGTAGTATTAGGTGATATTTTTTTTATAGCAATTGCTTATTTAGGGAGTTACAGATTAATTCAGAGTTTAAAAGATAAACCGGCACTCTTTATTTTTGGTGGAATTATAATGGTGGCTTATGGAATTATTTCTTTCGTAAGATTAAGAAATGAAGAAAAAATTGATGACGAAGAAATAGATCGTGATATTATAAAAAGAAATTATGGTAGTTTGTTTATAAAAGGCTTTTTACTCAACGTTATTAACATTGGAGTTTTGGGTTTTTGGCTTGCAGTTATCATTTCTGTGGGACCAAAATTAGAAATGCAAAACTCAAGAATGTTTACCTTTTTTACTTCAGTTATTATTACTTATTTGCTAGTTGACTGTATTAAGATACTATTAGCCAAACAATTAAAATCTAAAATGACACCAAGAAATATTCTAAAAATTAAAAAAGTAATTAGTATTGTTTTAATGATTTTTGGATTGGTTTTAATAACACAAGGCTGGTTTCCAGGTGAAAAAGAAATGGTTAGAAATGCTTTTGAGAAGATTGAGAAGAAGTAGTTGTTAATAACCTTAAAATATAAAATTAAACCTCTGAATTTCGGAGGTTTTTTTGTGTTCTAAATCTTTGTCAAAGTTTGAAACTTTGACAAAGATAATTGCGGGTTTGACGCAATCTTGTCATTTCAGAAATGACATAAAATGCGAAAAAATAGGCACAAAAAAACCTCCAAGTTTCCTTGAAGGTTTTTAGAAGCATCGTTCGGCTTCGAACGTAAATCTTTATTTAATTTTTAAAAAAAATTAACCACAAAAAAACCTCCAAGTTTCCTTGAAGGTTTTAGGGCATTGTCCGGATTCGAACGTAAATCTTTATCTAATTTTTTCTAAAAATTAATCATAAAAAAACCTCCAAGTTTCCTTGAAGGTTTTAGAGGCATCGTCCGGATTCGAACCGGAGTAGGAGCTTTTGCAGAGCCCAGCCTAGCCGCTCGGCCACGACGCCGTAGTTGAACGGATGGCAAAAGTAACTAAAATCTTTAAAATTAAAAACTTTAAAAGTAACTATTTTAAAAAATTAGTTTTTTGTCTGAAAGAATTACTTTCTAATTTCCGTCATTTTTATAGTAACTGATTCAACATCACCACCAATAGGAGGATTTATTTTAGAAACCCAAACCGTTGTTTTTTCTATCATTTCTATTTCTGCAAGTACCCGAATATTGATTCTTTTGGCCACATGTTCTAATAAATGCGAACGAATTGCCATTTCTTCAGTAACAATTCTGTTCAAATGTACATAATCAACAGTATCTAATAGATGATCTGTTTGTGCTGATTTTTGTAAATTGGTTTTAATTTTTAGATCAACAGTGTAATCAGATCCTATTTTTCCTTCTTCAATTAAACATCCGTGGTAGGAGAAAGTTCGAATGTTTTTTAGTTTTATAACTCCCATTTTTATAATTTTATTCTTGTAGTATTTGGATCTTGGTAATTAGATGTTAACGCTAGAATGAAAACTATTTTTTTCTTCTCATCAACTGTAAAATGAATAGTGTAAGGAAATTTTTTTAATGGTAATGTACGAACTGTTTTATATTTTTCCTCGAAAAAAGGAAATGTTATTAAAGTGTCTACATAATCTTGATATTCATTAAAGAATTTTGTTCCCAAGCCATTTGATAAAGATTCGTAATATTCAGCAGTCTCATCTACTTCTTGCTCAGCGTGTATGAGAATAATTATTTCATACATTTATTTATTCCATTTAGTGTTGAGTCTTTTTTTAGATTCTTCCCAGCTAATATAATCTTCTGGTTTAGCATTTTTCAATCGTTCTAAAACCATTTCCTGTTGCCATAGCGGAATTTCATTCGTAGTGTTTTCATCAATAGAAACATCAGGAACATGTTTAAAAAAACTAATAAAAGTTTCGTAAAAATCGTCTGGAATTGTAACAGTTAATTGTCTCATAACGCTTAATATTTATACAAAAATACTAATAAATTTAATTCAAAGTCTATGAACCCTAAGTCCCTATCTATCATCTATTTTTTTATCTTTGCTAAAATTACTATAAAATAATGGCATCAGAAGAGAAATCACTCAATTTTATTGAACAAATCATAGAGGAAGATTTGAAATCAGGTCTTTCCAAAACTAAACTTCATTTTCGTTTTCCACCAGAACCAAATGGTTATTTACATATTGGACACGCAAGTTCTATTGCTTTAAATTTTGGTTTAGGAATTGATTATCAGTCACCTGTAAATTTACGTTTTGACGATACGAATCCGGAAAAAGAAGAGCAGGAATTTGTCGATGCTATTAAAAAAGATGTCGAATGGCTAGGTTATACCTGGGCAGAAGAACGTTATGCTTCTGATTATTTTCAACAATTATACGATTGGGCTGTTTTATTAATTAAAAAAGATAAAGCTTATGTTGATAGTCAGTCTTCTGAAGATATGGCAATTCAAAAAGGAACTCCGTCTACAACCGGAACTGATAGTCCATACAGAAATCGTTCTGTTGAAGAAAATTTAGATTTATTCGAAAGAATGAAAAACGGGGAATTTGAGGCTGGAACACATATTCTTCGTGCAAAAATAGACATGAAATCGACCAATATGTTGATGCGTGATCCTATCATGTACAGGATTTTGCACAGGCATCATCATAGAACCGGAGACGATTGGAAAATCTATCCAATGTACGATTGGGCACACGGGCAAAGTGATTATTTAGAAGAAATCTCACACTCATTTTGTACACTTGAATTTTTGCCTCACCGTGAATTATACGATTGGTTTTTAGACCAGATTATTGATGAAAATCAGATTCGTCCAAAGCAAAGAGAATTTGCAAGACGTAACCTTTCACATACAGTTGTTAGTAAAAGAAAATTGCAGCAACTAGTTAAGGAAAAGCACGTTAACGGTTGGGATGATCCAAGAATGTCAACTATTTCAGGGTTAAGAAGACGTGGTTATACGGCTGCTTCATTGCGTAATTTTGCCAACACAATTGGTATTGCAAAACGTGATAATTTAATAAATGTATCCGTTTTAGAATTTTGTATCCGTGAAGATTTAAACAAAATTGCACCTCGTGTAATGGCTGTTTTAGATCCTGTAAAATTGGTCATTACAAATTATCCTGAAGGAAAAGAAGAGTGGTTAGAAGCCGAAAATAATCAGGAAGATGAGAATGCAGGTTTCAGAAAAGTACCTTTTTCAAGAGAATTATACATTGAAAGAGAAGACTTTTTGGAAGAAGCTCCGGCTAAATTTTTCCGTTTGACTTTAGGTAAAGAAGTACGTCTTAAAAATGCGTATATCATTAAAGGAGAAAGTGTTATAAAAGATGCTAGCGGAAATATTACTGAAATTCATGTTACTTACGATACTGATTCTTTAAGCGGAAGCGGAACAGAAGCGAGTCAAAGAAAAGTATCCGGAACCTTGCATTGGGTTTCTATTGCACATGCTGTAGAAGCAGAAGTTCGTATGTACGATCGTTTGTTTACAGATGAAGCTCCGGACAGTTATAAAGAGAAAAATTTCTTAGATTTTGTCAATCCAAATTCATTAGAAATCATCAAAGGATTTGTTGAACCAAGTTTGGCAACAGCTCAAAACGAAGATAAATTTCAGTTTCAACGTTTAGGGTATTTTACTGTTGATAAAGACTCAACTTCTTCAAAACTAGTATTTAACAAAACTGTTGGATTGAAAGATGCCTGGGAAGAAAAAGGTAAAAAAGAAGAAAACAGTATCAATAATTCTTTAAAAGAAATCAATAAATATTTTAAAGTTGAGACAAAACCTGAACGTATTGCAATTGAAAGTGCAATAGGGGAGAGCATCAAAAATGTTTCAAGTTTTTCATTATTACAAAATTCATTAAAAAAGAATATCAACAATAATAAAGCTTCGTTATTATTTTCTCAGTTTCTTTTGAAATATTCTAGTTGGAAATCTACAGATTTTGAAGAAGACGATATTAAAAAATTATATACGATGTCTCTAAGAAGTGAATCGACTTACGTTCGATCAAAAGCACTTTTAAATTTAAGAGATATTGAGGAAGTAAATTTCAAAAATCAATTTGATGATGAAATTTTGAAATTATATTCAAATCATCCAAAAAATGCATCGGAAAGAGAAATTGAAATTCTTGCCGAAATGGTAAAAAAATAATATAATTAGAATCTATTAAAAAGCGCTTTATATAAGCGCTTTTTTTATTATTTATATTTTCTATCAAAAAAATAATAAAT
>NZ_JBZEER010000010.1:0-208495 GCF_058310175.1 Flavobacterium sp. AK-345
GTCACAGATCCTTTTAAGCGTTTTAAATGCAGAAAGATAAAGGTACCGAAAAAACCTTTGGCAGGCTTTGAACTGGCACTGCTGGAAAAACATAAGTTTTCTACTGCGCGTCTCGGCGTAGTCAGAGATGTTTTTGTTTTTCAATGTTATACTGGTCTTGCGTATATTGATGTTTTTAATCTTAAACGTTCAGATATTAAAGAAGGTATTGACGGGGAACAATGGATTTTAACAGAGAGGCAAAAAACAGGAAGTCCAATTAATATTCCACTATTACCCAAGGCGGCTGAAATTCTAGAGCGATATAAAAATCATCCTATCTGCATTGAAAGAGATTCAGTACTTCCAGTGAATTCGAATCAAAAAATGAATGAGTATCTTAAAGAAATTGCTGATTTGTGCGGTATTACCAGTACTTTAAATACTCATAAAGCAAGAAGAACCTTCGGAAGTACGGTTACTTTAAATAATAATGTACCAATACACATTGTAAAAGAAATGCTGGGACATCAGTCGGTAAGCCAGACAGAAGAGTATGCTATAACGGAACAGATTTCTATAGGTCGTGAAATGAAGGGATTAAAACAAAGGCTAGCAGATAAGGAAGATGTTTCAGGTAAAGTGACTTTACAGACAATTGAGAGAATGGAAAAAGAGCTACGTGATATGAAGGAAAAGCTAGCATTATTAAAGTCATGATTATCTAAAAGAAAGGGTATTGTAAAAAAGTCGCTCTTTTAATTAATGGGCTTTTTATTATTGGCTGAACTGTGATACAATTAATATTAATTAATACATACAAAAAATAAAAGGTCTGTTATCTTTTTTTTGGCCCTGCATTCCAATCAACAAGTTTATATGTTTTAATTCTATATGTGGAGATTGTTATTTACGTATGTACCATGACTCTGTTGTGCAATTCTCGTATCGTATATAAGCGGAGCATTGAGAATTTTTATTATATTCGCATTATGAACATGTTAGAAAAAACAGGAGCTATATCTTCCGTTTTAGGAATTTTGTCGTTTTTTATAATCGGTGTAAATCTGGATAGATTTTTTAAAAATTATCTATCTTTTTGCAGACTACAAAAAAAATAATACGAGTAACATTTGTAACATTAGTAATACTTCCTTTTTCCAGTGCTTTAATATCTTTATAATTTCCTTGTTAAGATGGTGTTGTGGATTTGATGCTTGAAAAATTAATTAGTTAAAGGGGAATCCGTAAGTATAAAGCAGATCACGAAATCAGGCATGTTGAATCGCCGCTACTCTTTAACGGTGATGACAGAATATCAAGTGTGGAGCCATTAGAAAATTAAATCAATATGACAACCGCTGAGAGAATTTACAAAGAACTTCTGCATGAACCTGCATCGGTATGGTTTATAAACGATCAATTCGGAGCAAAAGTAATGGTCAAGCTTACCTCACCGATCATTAAAGCAATGGTTAAGGGCTGTAAAATTGAGTTCCTGTTTGGCAGGGACAGCTCAACGGAACCTGCGATATTTCATACTGGTCTTCGGGTTTATGACGATCCTGTACATTACGCTGCGGTTATCGGTACTGACTGTTTTGCAGACCAGCATACTTCTCTTGCTGCAATAATGCACAGAAGTTATACCTACATTCATTTTCATAATGAGCTTGGCATGTCTACGGCAACAGCCAAGCTCAGTTTTAAGATTGCTGACCAGATGAAGGTGTTGAATCTGCTGGGCAACACTGATAAACTGTACTGTGGGAAATTTGACCAAAGTGTTTCGCATTCTCTGGATTGTTTTGAGAAGATCATTAACAGGGAAAGCGGAGGTGCCGTTAATTTAAAATTTGAAACAATTATAGCCGAGGTAGCATTGGGGGAGTGGAATATCATGAAAAATTCCGTTATCGGTTTTAATGAAACCAGCCATCTTATGGTTTCGGATCAGGATGAAGGGGATATTCTTGAAAAGGAAGTGAATGTTGTACTTGATGCTCTTTTTAAAAGGAATCTATATCTAAACCCTCAAATTCCGAGGACTAAAGGCTATCGGGAATTAACAGATGTTTTTGCCTTTTACAGTCATGGCGTGTTTTTAATTGAGAGTAAGGCTTTAGGAGTTATAGACAGAGCGGCTGATAAATCGATGGAAAAAAAAGTCAAAGGACTGCAGAAACAGATATCGACCGGAATAGCACAGCTCGTAGGGGCAGTTAAAAAGATTAATTCAGGCGTACAAGTGTATGACAAAAATCTGAAAGAAATTAAATTTGAACGCAGGGAGTTTCCGCACTGTATTGTCCTAGTTTCGGAACTGCTGCCTTTCGGGGACTGGAAGCAGACTGAACTGGAGATGCTAAGCGCAATGTGTGAAACCAGAATTTATCTAAATGTAATGGATCTGCGCGAATTCATGCAGTACGTCGGCTACGCCAGGGGAAGTGCAGACAGCTTGAATCTAATGTTGATTGAAAGGGTAGAGGCTTTTGTGAAAAATGAGACGATCCATTTGAGGCTAAATGCAATAGAAAAATAGAAAAAAACTGCCGGATTTTCTTTTGTTAAATTTGAAGGCTGATTTTTTACCTTTGCTGTTTCAATTCAACAGGATTTCCATGAAAGAGTTCTGATTAATTCTTCATTGCTTATTTCAAAAAAGAAATGCACTGGGGAGCTTGAATGATTTTCATAAAAACGGATGAATAAAGACTGCTTCTCTGCCGGCAGAACCAAAGGACAAAATGTCGAATGAAGAAATACATGGTGAATTACACCTATACAAATCCTAGTTTTGTCATAAAGAACCTAGTAACAAATCAGCATAATTAGAAGGTGATGGGCTGTTTCAATTGAAATTTTTGACAGCTCATTTTTGACGACTCATTTTTAATAGCTAAATGAAAATAAGCCTTTCTTTCACAAGAAAAGTCCAGTTTCTTTTTTTAAGTTTGCAAAAAATTCTTTATAATAATTATAGTAGTGACTTATCGTAGACTTTACTGGATGTAAACTCATTGGGATTATTAATTGTTTCATCGAATCAAGATAGTATTTTTTAGCTTTTTAAGTTCTTGTTTTTGTTGCTCAATCAATTCCTCCATCTCATCAAAAATTAATTTATATTTTTCATCTACTGATAATTTTTCAATTTTAGATTCGTAGTTATTAAAGTCATACACTCCTGAATTATCATTTGACCAAGTTATCATTTCAAAATGTTGCAAAAAATCTTTTTCTTCATCACTAAGAAAATCTTTATTTTCTATAAACCAATCACTCGTTTTTGATAATAAATCTTTATTTAAATTTGTGCTAATTACGGTTAAGAATAGCTGTTCAGTATTGTTTTTTACCAAATCAATAAAAGTAGCCCATTCATTATTACTAGGTAAATGTCTATATTCAAGCCAATTTGGAAGAAATGAAAGTTCATCCTTTTTAAATACTTTTAATAATTCAATTATTGGTTTTAAATCCTCCAGTGGTTGTCGCATAGGTAGATTCTCTTTTTTTGACCATACTTTTAAAATTATATCACAACATTCTTTTTGTAATTTTTTCTTTTGTTGTTCAGATTTACATTTTTCTACGTTCTGAATTAATTCAGCCAGATAATGAACCATCCATCTAGCCAAAGTATTTACAGTATACTCAAGTTTTAATTCTTCTATTAGGCGTTTACCCAATTTTATAATTTCTTCCTCTGATTGTTTTAACTGTGCCATCTGGTGCTATTAAATATATTTTAGTATTTGTGTTTTTATCAAACAAAGATTCCTCTTCATCGACAGTATGTTGATTTCTATTTCGATATTTTTTTTCTTCGAGTTGTCTATTTATATGACATTCAATTATGAGGGAACTGTTAATGACAGACAAGTATTTGAGAAGAAAACTTATTTTTACTTGCAATGTTCCAGCATAAGTTTCTAGATGAGTATCATATCGGCGATATCTTTCTTCAGTTACATCGTACCAATTTTTATAAATGGAAACTTTTTGATTTTGATAATATCCTTCTTTGTTATTTTCTGAAAATGTAATATCAAATATTTTGCAAATCTCCTTGCCTAAAATTACATAATCTTTGCCAAATGCCGCTGTTTCAGGATCATGAGAATCTAAACCTTCAAAATGCGAACTTATTTGACGCAGCCATCCTTTATATTTAAAATCACCATAGTTTATTTGAGAGCGTCCATCATTTTCGAATGGTACATCATAATCGTATCTGTTTTTAGCAGTTTGAAATGCTAATAATAGTGCTTGGGCACCTTTTTGTGAAACTAATGCTGATTTTATTGATACAGTCTCACGGTTTTCACCCATGTACTTAGAAACATAAGAATATGGAGTAAGGTAACCTGTTTCTTGGAAATTAGTTAAGCCGACTTCAGTATCAAAATCTTCTTCGTTTATATTATCTCTCCATTTAGAATCAAATTCATCATACTTGTATAGCCAATATTTTTTTTCTAAAGGCAAAGAATCCCTCAAGTCAGATTGCCAGACATTACTCCAGATATTTCCTTCTGAATTTAACCATTCTTTCCATGATTCGTACATGTTTTTTTTAAGCAATGGCTTGGTTTCTAGCAAATCGTTTGCTGCACAAAACATAGCGTGGTATTCATAATATGTTTCGTGATCTTCTATTACACATTGACTGCCTTTTCTATTATCAAACAAGCCATAATCATTGTCATTTTTAAATTTTTCAAGGTGATTTTCATATAGATTATCAATAACTCCCCATTTCTCTACTATATATTTTTCAGCAATTATAGCTACCTCTTCGCCAGAAATATTAAAATGACTACCTACACCGCTGTACCAGTATGGTATTGTATCCATTCTATCGAAAGAGAAACGCCATTTGTAATTTTCAAGTTCAGATATCTTTTCATATTTAGGAAAGTATTTCTTTTGTTCGCCTTTCTTTTTTAATTTTGATTTAAGACTTTTTTTAATGGCTAAGTTTTCATCATCTGTATAAATTTTATTATCAAAAGAATAAAGATTAAGACATGTTCTTCTTATAAAATATTTGATTAGCAAGTGAGGTAAGTCTTTATTAAATAACTCGGTATAAAGTTGATCTTTAAAAATGATTAATTGTTGTGGTGCTTCTGAACTTAATCTTTCAATAGCTATCCACAAATATAATTTTGCCGACATCCAATAATGTGGGTAATTTTTATCTTGAAAAGGAATACAATCTTTATTGTTTTGATTTTGAAGTAAAATTTGCAAAATTTCTACGTTTCCAAAATTCACTAGTCTTCTTATACTGTGAATTGCTCGCCATCGCATTCGTTTGTCAGGATTGGCCAAAACAAACATTAAAACTCCTGCAATAATTTCATTATTGTTTATGGGAGGTAATAAATTATTGTTCCATGGGCCGTCTGCTATTTCAGGCTTAATTTTAGCATTCCATCTTTTCAGTATCCATGAAAGAACATTTTCATTTTCTTCGATAGTCAGTCTGTTTTTGATTAATTCAATAGTACCGTAAATCGATTCGTATGTCATTAAATCGATTTTCTCAGGTAATATACTTACTATATGTTCTGCAAGTGTAATGTCATCTACGGAAAACATATTAGCAAACTGTTGTACTTTCCAAAGGCTCAAACGATAACCATCGTCAAAATGTTCAAACCAGTTGAGCAATACGTATTTAAAATTAGCTTTTTTCCATTTTTTGACGCCAGGATGTATGTCCCATTCTTCGAGCCTTTCTTTTAATATATTCTCAAAGTAATCGGATTCTAAAAGTTGAGAACTAATATCAACCAAGGCATCTAAATGTGCGACATACTGAGATGGTGAACATTTGGCTTTTATGTCTTTAAATAAGTTTTCAATTTTCCATCTATTATGGTAGTCGTTTGAATTGATTAAAACTTGCTGTAAGGCAGATTCCAACTCGTTAGTTGATGTAAAGTCAAGATTGTCAATGCTTATATTATGTGGATAATCAGTAATTGAAAAGTTACTTATAGAATTTGATTCTTGCTTTTTCTCAGTGATGCTTTCTTGAAAATCCAGATATTCTTTAATTCTATTGATTATTTCAGGTTTTATAAATTTACCTGTTTTAATTTCATCATATATTACTTGAATTGCGCTATCACTTTTTGATAGTTCGTTATCCCTAAAAATTCTTTGCACAAATTGTGACTTGTTTTCAATATCTCGATTTTCATCAAACTTTGAAAGTACTAACTTATAGAGTTTTACCTGATTGTCATTGTAGTGGTAATAATTATCAAGAGGAATTAATGATCCGGCAACAATGTGATTGATAAAACCTTTTTCTAATGCATTTGTTATTATTTCTGGGATGAAGTCTTCAAGTTTTATAATACCTCGATCATGCCATCTACAAATAGTTGCAAAAGCCGATGGTATATCAATTTCTAAGATAGATTTTAAACCTTCTTTATATGGAAAATGATCAGTATCATAATAAGAAAGTTTAATGTGACAGAATTCAATAAACCGCGCCAAATAATAGGCTAATTCAGGATTATGATGTGTAATTCCGATTTCTGTAAAGCTGCTAATAGCCCTTATTTGTGACATAGCTTCATAATCTATATCAGAAACAGATTCTATTGCTTTGTTAAAATAATAAGTGCCCGTTTCAATATCTATTTTATTACCATATATACTGCATTTTATATAGCCATCTGTAATTTCTTTTGCACCACTATTACTATCAATAATTATAGAATCTATTTCGGATAATATTTTTAAAGAAAATTCATTGTAGCCATCTAATATTGTAATTATTCTAAGTGCATTAAATCGCTGAGTTAGATTTGAAGTAATGTTTTGAGTGTTTATAAATATCTTTTCAATTAATGAAATAGAATTAGGAAAATGAATAGCAATCCCAAGTAGTAAATCAGAGAAGTATTGGATTCTTTCAAAACTCCAGTGCCTATTATATCTTTTAAAATCATAATCATTTCCCAGATTTTTACAAATTTGAAAGAATTTTGCGAGACATTCCTCATCGGTTTTAAACTTGCCTAATTTATCAATTTTTAAATGGTGGATTTGTAATGCATACTTAAAAAAGCTCTCAAATTCATTCTTATCGTTTTCAACTGAATTTCGTTCTTTATAATCTTTAATTTTAGCTAAGTCAATAAATTTTTCAGGTAAAATTTCTTTTACGTTTTTAACTTTTCCATTTAAAGCAGCTGTCAGTGTTTCTATTCTTATAGCAAGCTCTACCGCTGATGAGCCTTCACCATCATAGTATTTACTAGTAAAATGAGGAACACGGTCAGGGAGTTTATACTTAATTAATGAGAGGATATTTAATATCTCTGCAATATCAAGGCTTTTATGATGGAGAAGTATGACACAATAGTCAACAACTAAGAGATTAAAATCTAGAGGGAGTTTAATATTTCTCTGTAAAATTCTTAACAAAATACAAGCTAATTCTGTTAAATCAAAGTCAATTTTCTTTTTAGAACTGAATAACCTACAAATAATGAAAATTTTTACATCGATTCGTAAGTTGCAATTTAGCCATTTTTCTAACTGTGTGTCAGTGCTCATGGATAGAATGTTATCTGCTAAATATCTACCTGCAGATAATAGTGTACTTTTTGGATTCCACCTATTAATCGAGTTAAAAGCTTTTTCAGCTCCATATATTCTTAATATAGCTTCTGTCTCATACGCAATATCTATATTTGAAATTCTGTAGTTTCCGTAATCTTCTTTTGCTACAGAGTTGTGCTTCCAATTCAACCATTTTTTTGCAGTATTTAAGTGCTTTATAGCAATTTTTCTTTGATCAGGTTGTCTTGAATATATACCGGCAAGCTTTAGATGAAATGATCCTGCCCATGTTTTCTCTTCTGATTTGAAGTTTAGTCTAGCTAATGATGATTCATTTCCAAACTGTGTAACCAAATCGGGATATTGGATTAAAAGTTCAGTTAATGCTTTGTCAGTATTAGATTCTTCAGCTGCAATCATAAGCAGTTTAAAATAAGTCAGATTATCATCATCTGAAGAACTAACTTTCATTGCTAGTTTAGTTCTATTTATATAAACCTCTTTGTTCCGGATAGGATCTAATGGTACAGATAAAAAACTTCTTTCTAAAACAATATTTTTTAATTTTTCTTTTTCTTCTGCAATGAATAAAATATTGCCTAATCCAATTGATGCGTAATCATCTTTTTCAGCTTTTTTGATAAATAATTGAGCAATAACTTTTAATTCATCTATACTTGCTGAATATTTATTACGAATATGGTTTTCAAAATCTTCATCTCGAAAATTAAAATGATTATTTTCACAAATCAGTCCATGCCAAATATCAGTAGCTAAATCACCTAAAAAACCTTCTGACATCGCAGATACCTCTTGTAAATAATTTATTGGAACTGGTCTAGGTAGGGTTATTAAATATTTAAAAAAATTATCAATTTTTTTCTTTCCATTTTTACCGATCCTTTTTGTTGCTTCAATTATTTTTTCTTCAATAATATCTTCTACTTTTTTTCCATTGGGTTTTAAATAATTGATTACTTCATTAATTCCTTTACTTTTTAAATCTATTGAATAGAATTGAACACGTGGAATACCACCAGTTAAGTTGTGAAAATCATTAATTTCAGTTTCAGTACTACTAGGATAATTATATTTTAAAAATTGTTCGGATTCTGATAAGATGAATGGTTGTAATTCTATATCTACATATTTATCCGGAAGTCCTAAAGTTTCTTTTCTATATGATCGTGTAGTTACAATTATATTGCAAGAACCCGGTATGTTTATATTTAGCAAATCCGAAACGAAACTTTTTTCATCATTTTTTTGAGCAGCTGTAATACTATTATCAGCTGCATCAATTATAATTGTTAGGAATGCTTTCTCATTTCTAGATTTTAAAATTCCGATTGCAGAAATTATTCTTTTTTTTAATTCTTTAATATAAACTTCATCGGATTCGTTATGAACGATTAAGAACTCTGTCCCTAATCTTTTAGCAATTTCATTTGATATATGTTGTAATGCATATTTATGTAAGTGTCTTTTATCATCGGCGTCTAGATATGCACCAGCACCATAACAATCGAAAACAACACACTCTGAATAATTAGGTAAAGTATTTTCTATTTGTTTCGTGATTGTAGACTTTCCGATTCCGGCTGCACCATGAATACATATCGGTATGGTAAGTTCATTTTGTTCTATTTTTTCTATTATTTCATTGAGCTGTACTCTTCTAATATTGTTTTTTAACTTTTCAAAATTTTGAGAAACTGGAAATAAATTTTCTACACTGCCATTGTTGAATCCCAGATTTGCAATGATATCTACATAGGTGATTTTAGTATTACCTTTTGAATCTGGCATCATTTTATTCCAAATCAATTTATACAAACTATTAAATTGATCTTTAGATGTAACACTTGTATTGCTTATCGCTATAATAAGCCCTTGTTCTAGCTCATTTCTAGAATCGACACCACATTCACTAAAATCAAGAAGCTTCAGGAAACCGAGAAACTCTTTCTTTGATAGGTGGGAAGATTTAAATATAGCATTAAAAGAGTTTCTATAACTTTTTAATGTTTTATTTAAGCTTTCAAAAGTTATCGACTTGTTTTTAGTTATTAATTTCTGAGAAGCTGTGATTAATTGTAGTTGTGATTTATTGAAAGACCTATTACTAATAAGTTTTATTTGTACTTTTTCCAAAACCAATTCTTCTCCAAATTCATCAATTAACGTTTTATAAATTGTTGAGAATCTATGAATTATTGATCCGTCCGTATTTCCACTTTTTTTGCCTTTATATAATTCAGAAAAATTAATATTTTGTTCTATTCTCCTTGTACTGTATTTTAGTTGAGAGATAATTATTTTTTCTGCCTCTATAAAGTTTTCCCCTCCATAGTATTCTAATAAATCTACTCCTAGTAATTTTTCACCTGTTGAATCAATTTTTGTAG
Organism: Flavobacterium sp. AK-345; assembly: GCF_058310175.1. Lineage (NCBI taxonomy): Bacteria > Pseudomonadati > Bacteroidota > Flavobacteriia > Flavobacteriales > Flavobacteriaceae > Flavobacterium > Flavobacterium sp. AK-345. The sequence continues at coordinate 9,987 of NZ_JBZEER010000010.1, forward strand.
CTAAATTTTGCTCAACTCCTTCAATATAAATAGCCTTTAGACCATTATCATCAAAATTTAATAAATTTAAAGATTTTTTTAAAGTCCATAACACATGGAAATCATCACCAGCATTAGATTCTGGTGCTTCTGAAATAGTCTTAACGTCTTTCATTAAATCGTTTTTTAAGTTCTTCTAAATGATTTAATAACTTCTCAAACTTCAATGGCTCTAAATATATCCTAAATTCTTTCATAGCTCGATAGTCTTTTTAGATTTTTTTAATATTTTCTTGAATCATAATTAGACTTGTTAAACTTCTAAATGTTGAACGCTTTTGCCATTAGTTCCTGTTCGGCTCTTGAAATCCCTATTTTTTTAGCAATAGTTTTCCAATTGCTTGTTGTCTTCAGTATGTCTTCTATAATGACTTCCATTTGTTGTTTGTTTAAACGAAAATATTCGCCAACGCTTTTTGCCAATTGAAAATCAAGAGCATTGTTATCAGTATCTATGTTTAAAGCTAAACCGTCTTTGTCAATAGATGGATTAAGGTCATATGCTGGTGATAGTATCCAACCTTCTTTTGTTAATATAAAACCGTGATTCCTTAAATGGTCGTCTGTATTGGAAATAGCAATATTGAAGATTATTCTACGCCATAGCTGGTGTAAATTTGCTTCTATGTTTACACCATAATTACTAATAAATTCAGCAATGTCCAAGTAACTTGCATGATTGTCACGAATTGTATCTTCATTATTAGCCGTCATTGTCATTGCAGAAGCAAAATGTATCCTTTCTCCGTTTTCCCGGTCAAAACGTTTTGTGAAAAATGTGTGGTAGTTACCCATTATTTTTTCTATTCGGCATGGTGCCATTTCTATTCCGGCATTTATTGCCAGTTGATAGGCCAGAAATTCCCACGCGGCTTTATCTGTTGTATCAGTTTTGGATGGGAATTTGGCAATCCAAAGACTTTTATCTGAATCTAAGACATTGGCTTTTGGTCTTGCTCCACCTAATGAGGAACCGGGTGCAATGAGTACTGACAGATATCTGTTTACATCTTCATTCTCAGTATCATTCTCAAAAATAGATGCTGCATTTTGTAGTTCACGAATGGATGCCCATGGCGGAGTAGAGGCAGTTTTATTATTATCTAAAAAGTCTCCATAAGGGTCCGTTTTGAAACGTAATGCTCCCATACGACTTTCATCGTATACTCCTAAAAGAAAATCAATATCGTAGAGTGTTTTTGGTTTTTCATTATTTTCTCTTGCTGACTGTGCTTCTCTACGTTTCATTAGTGTTCGTCCCCAAGTGTCGGGCATACTATCCAGGAATATGCCAAAGTTTTCTTTTTGATTTGGGTATTGTGGACCACCGTATAATTGAATATCTGGGTCGAGTATGAATTTTTGTTCTGATTTAAGCCACTCCTTATCATATTCAAAGCTGAATGCTTTTTTACCTTTGGCTTGTTGTGCCGATAGAATGCCAATGATTTTTGGCTCGAACATTTCTTTCCAGTGTGCGTAAACGTATATGTCAGTTTTGTTGGTGGACATTATAAATGGTTATCTTTTTTAATTATTTAGAGTTTGTTATGTTGATTATGTGGCACTATTATTTTAACAGTTCAAGATCCTGAAGTTTTCTTCCAAGTTCATCATCTGAAGCGAGTTTAAGAAAATCATCCTGAAGCCCTAATACTCTTAGTACATTAAAATAAGCACCAATAGCAACACTAGGATTACCTTTTTCTATTTGATATAAAGTAGTCCTAACAATATCTGCTCTTTCTGCTACCTGAACAGCAGTTAGCTTTCTTCTTTTTCTGGCTAGCTTTATGTTTTCACCCATTTGCTCTAATGTAATCTGGTGCTTAGGAAAAACGGATTGTTTTTTTCTGTTCATCTTGTTAAATGTTCATTATTATGAACAAAAATAACGTTTATGTTCATAATAACAAACATTATTATGTATTTTTATTTTTTAGAAGTTAAAGCTATATGATCTTTTAGTACTATTTATAGTAATTGTTTTCTTTAAGAATTATTGTTTTTACTATCTCCTAAATCCTCATTTTCTCTTATCATTAATTCCTTTTTCATATGCAATCAAATTAAATATTTCCCGTATTCTACTTCTACCATGATTTCCATAAACATTCTCAATCCACTTGCTGAGAGATTGTCGTTGTATGCATTTTAATTTTTTTACTTGTGAATATATCGTAACGACTTAATTAGAATTTCTGCGATTACATTGCACTCATTTTCGTAGTATTTTAGGTTATTGCAGTTCAATAAAGACTTTATTAACAAATTGAAATTTATAAAAAAGATTCGAAATGGATAAAGAATTTTTAACTGTAGATCCTTTTAAGCGTTTTAAAGGTAAAAAGACAAGAGTGCCGAAAAAGCCGCTGACAGGTCTTGAATTATCGCTTTTAGAGAAACGCAAATTTTCTACCGACCGCCTTAGAGTAGTAAGAGATGTTTTTGTCTTTCAGTGTTATACTGGTTTAGCCTATATTGATGTATTCAATTTGAAACAATCAGATATAAAAGAAGGGATTGACGGCTAACAATGGATTTTGACAGAAAGACAAAAAACAGGAAGTCCAATTAATATTCCTCTGCTTCCAAAGGCAGCGGAAATTGTAAATAGATATAAAAATCATTCTCTCTGCATTGAAAGAAATTCAGTGCTTCCTGTGAGTTCAAATCAAAAAAGGAATGAGTATCTTAAAGAAATAGCTGACTTATGCGGTATTTCAAGTTCTTTAAACACTCACAAGGCAAGAAGAACATTTGGAAGTACTATAACGTTAAATAATAATGTACCGATCCACGTAGTTAAAGAAATGCTGGGACATCAATCAGTCAGTCAGACAGAGGAGTATGCAATAACGGAACAGATTTCTATCGGCCGTGAAATGAAGGGGCTAAAACAAAGATTGGCAGATAAGGAAGATATTTCTGATAAAGTTACTTTACAGACAATTAAAAGGATGGAGATGGAATTAAGCGAAATGAAAAAGAAACTTATATTAATAAATAAGAAGTGAATGAATTAATTAATGAAAAGTATAGAATTATAACAATTCAATTATACAAGCCATTTTTTCCTGATTTAAAAAAAAACGCTTTAGCTTTTTATTGCAGATTTATCGCTACTCAAAAAGTGTATGATAAAGGTGTCAATTGTCTCCAATTGGCACCTTTAAACGTGTTGACCTCTGTAAAGGTTACTTTCGGTAACGGATTTATCATTTCGATTGGCTTACTACAAGTAGCTGCTGTCTTTCATTGGCTTTGTAAATTTGTTTTAGATGTACCGCTGGGGATCTAAAGAGACAGTTCTCGAACCATTTAAAAAAATATCTCTTAAAAAACATGTAGTTTTAATCTCTTGATTTGACAAATTTCTATATTTTTTTTAAACATTAAAAGATCTTAATTTGAGGTAGTGGTTGTCTTAGATTTGCCATATAAACTTGGTTTATATCTAAGGTAGATTAAATAAAAAATTTAAGATTTTTTTATTTATAGCACATTATTGTATTTTAATTGCATTCACTCTTGACTAGTTGAGTGCTACAAAATAAATATAAACAGGTGTTATTACGCATAAGTATTTAACTCTTTGTTTTTATTTTTGGTAATCAAACCATAAATTTTTGCTTTATTGCTATAGTGTTCAAAAATTTAAAAAATTTAGGAAACTAAAAATGGAAACTATTTTAGAAACATTAAAATTTTATTACTTAAATAAAATATGAGTTTAAAAGAGAAATCTGAAAAATTAAAAAACCTAGTATCAACTTATGATGCACAATGGTTTTTGGGAGATTTATCATCATTAATACATAGTGGAAGAGATAGGGCGAGAGATCAGCTAGGAAACCTTTCATCTCCAATGAGACAGCTTTACTACTTAGCAGGACTTTGTGTGTCAACTGATAAGGCTGATGGTAAAATTCAGCATTACAATAGAGAGAAATGGAATGAAATTGTAATTCTTTTAAATGAAATAGAAAACGAATATATAGAATCCTTAATAGAATTTGACGAAAATGAAGATGCTACTGAATGGAAGAAAGTTAGAGATGTAGCTATTCCCTCTTTTTTGTCCTATTTTAATCAAGGTCCTTTAAATTTTGAAGAACAAATAATTAATTGGGTAATTGATTTGTTTTCTAGTTTTGATAATATTTTAGTTGAAAAATTTGCATTACAGACTAATGACTTTATCTTATTCTATGAAAGTTTAGATAATGTTGTTCAAAACAACTTCCAAGGATTTAGTACTAATCCTGAACTGCTTAGAGAAAATTGGAATAAGTATACTAAAATAGAATCAGGAATGGATAATAGTCTGCCAGACTTTTTTAAAGAAAGTATACCAGTTCATTATCTAGTAATGTCAAAGTATATGATTGATCACGGTATGAAGGATCGTTTTTATCCTGAAGAACTTGTCACCAATGATTTATCATTGGACAAAGTCAATAAACTCCTTGAGCTCTTTTCATTAAAAAGAGAAGAGAGATCTTTTTTATTTTATACAGAAACAAACCCAGGAAATCCACTTTATGATTTTCCGATACTTAACCTTGAGGATGGAATGTATCAGGTTTTTGAGGTTAAACAGGTAATTCATTCATTTAATAATTGGATTGAAAAAAATGTTACTGACACACCTGAAACGTTAGATAAATATCTAAAGATTAAAGGGAAGTTATTAGAAAAAAATATAATAGAATTATTTAAAAAATTTCTCGGAGATGATATTAAAATTATAGATAATTATTATGTTAATGGATGCGAACAGGATATTTTGATTGTGTGGAAGGACAATGCATTTATAATTGAAGCAAAGGGATACAATATTAGAGAACCTTTTAGAAATCCAGAGAAGGCTTTTACAAGAATAAAAGATGATTTTAAAAAGAGTATTGGCTATGGTTATGAACAAACATTTCGTGTAGAATCGATTATACTAGAAGAAAAAGAATTGGTTATCCAAGATAAACAAGGTACAACTATAGAGACTATTGATAATTCAACTATAAAAAATTGTTTCTCTATTATAGTGAATTTAAACTCATTTGGATTAGTACAAAATGATTTATCGTATCTCTTAAATATCAAGGAGGATGATATATATCCTTGGGCGGTTAAGTATGATGATTTAGAAATTTTTATCCTAACGATGATAGCGCAGGGAACAAACCCTCAAAAATTTATAGATTTCCTTTTATTTAGGGAAGAAGTGCATGGCATGATAACCTGTTCAGATGAATTGGAAATCTGTGGTGGTTTTTTAACAAACCAATTCAATCGTAAAAAAATAAAGTATTCCAGTACATTAAAAAGTACTCCAGAATTTGGAGATATTTTTGACCAGCAGTATCAAAAGACGATGGGTTTCAAAAATGAGAAAAACCTTTATGAAAAGCAAAGTGGTAAATATATGTTTTACTGATAATTTTAAAATTTAATATTGGCAAAATGTCGAAAAAGAAAAACAAAGAGAAAAAGAAAAACAAAGAAAAAGAAAAAACGGACCTAAGAACAGATATTGCAAAGATTAAGCCTGGACAAATTGATGATGCTGGAAACAAAGTTGTTCATATTCTAGCTAAAGGAAATGAATACTGTATATATGAAATTGAACACAGTGATATTAATTATAGATTACGCGTTCTCATTGATGGCTACACTGACGAATCTGAGAAAGATTTAGTGAACCGATTTAATATAGTAAAGAATGGCTATATCATTGCAAAGGGATTACTATATCGTTCACAAAATTATGGTATGATGAAGAATAGAGTTTCTCACATTTTATCCGCTTGCTTACAGAATTCAGAAATTCCTACAGGAAGTGAATTTCAAGAACTAATTGATGAGATAAATAAAGAAATTGAACAAATTTCAAAAAATAGATTGTTTTATATTGGACCTTCCACAATTTTAACTGTAATCTGTGCGCTTGTTTGTGCATTTTCGTTACCGTTAAGAATTGAATCATATCAGACATGGCATATATTAGTAGTAGTTTTTTCTTCATTATTGGGAAATTCGATTTCTGTTCTTTCGGGGATATCAAAGATGAATTTTGAGGAGAGAACAAATTGGCATTATATACTTTTAGGATTAGAACGTGTTTTTCTTAGCTGTGTTGCAGGAGTGATTGCTTACTGCCTGATTAGATCCAAATTTATTTTTCCCCAAATTGGAGTTAAAGATTATTGGAAAGTTATGGTGATTGTTGTTGTGTCCGCATTTTCCGAAAAGTTAATACCAAATCTACTTGGCAAGGTTGAGGATAAGATGGTTGTAAAGTGATTAATTCTGTTTGCAAAGTCTAAGAAAAGCTATTTATTTTTAAATGTTTTCAGACAGATTAATAGGGTAAGTGTGTCAGCGTATTTGTAAGAATTCCAGAGATAATAGCCAAATAAAATTGTTCGGATATTGCTAAGAATTATGGCAGGATGTTTTTTTTAGATAAATTTATAATTTAATTTTTAAATAATGTTTCAAAGTTTAGATGAGTACTATATCTTTTTAGAATCGCAGTCGGATCTATTATGGGATCAGAACGTGTCAACAGGACTTAAAAAGCTGTTGGAGCAGAGTCAAGACGAAATTTTAAAAAAGGAAACTTCCTATGAATTGTATATTCAAGATTTTAATATCGTGAAAAATGAACTCAAAAAAAGGATGTCGTACCCCGATAACAATGGTATTTTTCAGGAGTATCCAAGTTTTAATCTTTTCAATGATGATCTTGAATATTTGAAGCTTAGGGCAAAACAGGTTTTGAATTTAAAGCTAAAAGCGAAGTATAATCATATCTTATGGTTGGCACCTGTTAAAAACAGAAATTTTGCAGTTAGTGCTGTTGATAATTATCTGGCTGTTTTGAAAGAAACTAATTTTGATCCTGATGATACAGCCAGATGTAAAGCATTTTCAAGATTATTTGAGAATTTATTTCTTTTATCACAGCAGGTATCTTACAATGAGGATACAGTTTTGGAATACATTATTAGCTTAATAGGAAATGGAAAAATTAATGTTTACGAGGAGTACTGCTTAATGTCTTTTATTGCTGAAAGCGGAAAAAAAATTAATTCTACACTTACCTTTTTCTCAGATTACTGTACTAATGTTATCGAGAATCCTAATTTTTCAGGATTAAAAAAAGAATTTTTAAAATTGCAAATATTTCTGACCCAGAAAATAGGAAGAAAGACTGCACCGTTTTACAATAAACTTGCAGAACTTTATTTAGATGAATCGGAGAAGCATAAAGAAGGTTTTGTACTGCAAAGTTTTTATTTAAAAGCTGTGAAAAATTATCAGAAGGCTGGCAATAAAATGAAGGTCGAGGAAACTACACTACTGATGGAGAAGGCAAAGAACAATCTCAATCTTAAGTCCGTTAAATTTGAATCCTCTAGTAAGGAAATTAATTTATATTGCGATGCTGTGGAAAGGAACATCGAGGATTTATTGTTAAACCATTCTACGGATGACATCTACAGATATCTGATTACTTCTCCCAATATTTTCCCCAAGGCAAAGGAACTGGAAAAAGATTCAGATTCGCAACTTATGAGATTAGTAAGCGTCACAAAATTTGATCAGAATCGGAATATCAGTGCGCAGTCCGGCGGTATTTTTAACAATTACGATTTCACTATCAAGGGGCTGAGCATTTTTCACCTGAAAGTATTTTTCCAAAAAGGCTTTTCAAGCGGTAAATTATCTTTTGAATCATTACATAATTATATACTAAATGAAACGTGGTATGGTGAGGACGCAGAACATGTAAAATCGGATGGGAGTGCCACGGGATTCAAATGGGCTAATCTTATTCTTCCAGCTCTACAAAGCTTTTTTGACCAGCTACATATTGATTCGAGCACCAACAAAATCCATAATCAGGCATATATGCAGTGCATTGATTCATTAGTTCTGAAGTTCGAAGGGCTTTTAAGAGAATTTTCAAGGAAGATTGGAGCACAGACGATCGAAGTTAAAGAGAATTCTACTGAGGAAAGAATAGCTTTTGACAAACTGCTGGATAATAAGAAATTAATTGAAGTTGTTCCTGACGATGATATCGCTTTGTTCAAATACATTTTTACCAGCAAAGGAATTAATTTGAGAAATAATGTGGCCCATTGCTTCTATAAGCCTATGGAATACAGAATACAGTGGATGTGGCTTCTTATTTCGTCAATACTTAAATTAGGAAATTATAAATTTACGGTTTCAAGCTAGCGGATATTAGAGCAAATTTTATAATCTTTTTATTAGTTGCCGAAGATTTTCTTTCCATACAATTTTTTATACTTGTATAATTCAAGCTTTTATTAATTTCTTGGTATAATTTGCATTAATGAATATTTAGTACTAACTCAACTTTTTGCGTCAGTCAAACTGCAATTAATAATTAAAGATATGAGCTTGAAAAATTCTGGTAATGATGAAATATTAAATCATTTTAAAATGAAATTTCATTAGTATTAAAATCAATTTTTTAATTAACTTTTTTGGTACATGAAAACACCGGAAGAATTATACAGAGAGCTACAATTAGCTAGTCTAGGTTCAATGAGAAGCTGCACCTGCATGCTTCTTACCGATACGTCTAATTATAAAATTCATGGGACAGGTGTATTTATTCAGATCCAAGACCACTATTTTCTTGTTTCTGCTGCTCATGTTTTTGATAGGTATAGGGATTTATTTATTTTTTTATCAGAAGACTATGAAATTATTAAGCCAGGAGGCACAACTTTTTACAATGATCCGGCAGATAGGGACAAGGATGGAGTAGATGTGGCTGTTTTGAAATTAGATGATTATTGTGTCTCGCATATTTTAAGAAGATACAGTTTTCTGCAGGCTGATGATTTAGAAATCAACCATACATTCAAAGATGGGGAGTGTTACACCTTATTGGGTTACCCCGCAACTAAATCTAAAGTTTTATACAAGACCGATATTTTTGATGCCACTACATTTTTTTATTTTACTTCTCCAGCAAAAATAGATGAATATTCTAAATTAAATCGAAATCCGGATGTTAATGCTGTGGCAACTTACAATAAAAAATCTGTCTACAATGTCAGGAATAATACTTTTGGAATGGGACCTTATCTTCATGGTATTAGCGGCTGTGGTTTATGGTATACAGATCCATCACATTTAATTTCGGGAATTATAAAACCTAAATTAACAGCAATTATGACTGATTGGCCGGTTAAGAACAGATCCTTAATTATCGGAACGCGTATTGATGTTATTACTGGAATTATAAGGAAATATCTTGATGTTGATTTTCCAGAATCTCAAATCGTAAGGGTGCATTAAATTTTACTCGTAGAAATTCTGTTCTTAAATTGAAATAATAAATAGAGGAATTAACAAATTTTTTGCCTAATTTGATTGCGGTTAGCTGGAATTTATGGAATTCGTAAATAAAAATTAAAGTGTTTATATTGATTTGTTATCCAAAGTTATTGTAGCATAAAGCCGTCTTAAGATAAAGGGCAGAAGTCCATTCGTATTAAAGGAACATTCAATGGAAAATAAACTTAAAATAGATTTAGAAGTAATTTCAAGGATTATTTTACTTGCAAAATCTTCATTTGATGTTGTGAAATTTTTAGAAACTGAATATCACGAAGAATCTCCGGCAATAAGGTGGGAGAAAAATTTCAGCTATTTTTTTCCTTTCGTTTCGGCTAACTTCTACAGAATTGGTATAATCGAACTTTCAAAATTATACAACCACAATGAGCGATACAGTTTAAAGAAGCTGCTTCAGAAGTTCAATGCCACTCAGGAATTTGATGGTTTAATTGATAAAGAAAATCTTAAAATATGTAACGAACAGTTAAAGTCAAGTAGGAAATTAGTAAAAGAGCTTATAGATCTTAGAAACAAACATTATGCTCATCAAGATGAAGACTATAAAAACTTTATCAGTTTAGAACTTTCTAAAATGGAAGATCTGCTCTCACTTTCAAAATATATTTTTAATAAGATCTATGAAGAAGTCTTTGAAAAATCATTTTTTTTTGATTTTCCATTAGGCAAACCTTTAGACAGCCTTGAACAGCTGATGGTAAAAGTTCAATTCTACGACGATTACTTTAAAGATTTGGAAGATACAATTTAAATCTCGCCATAACAGCTGCTGCCTCGAATTTGCTCGCTTTAGGGGAAGATGCTTTAATGGCTGCGAGATTTGGCAGATTGGAATAATGGGATTAATTTAGCACTAAACGTGCCGTCTGAACAACATGTTTGCCGTGGCTGCTGAATTATTACATCACGAGAAAAAAATGAATAAAATAGGATTGGTTGGAGGAATAAGCTGGACATCTACATTAGACTATTACAAGTTTATAAATGAAGGAGTGAATGCAAAGTTAGGGGGATTAAATTTTGCGGAGTGTATTATCTATTCATTAAACTTTGGAGATATCCAGGCTCGAAGCTGGGAAAAATCATATGATCTGCTGCTAAATGCCTGTGAAAGTTTAAGAAAAAGTGGAGCCGACGGAATTGCATTGTTTGCCAACACGGCACATCTCTACGCTGAACGACTTCAGAAGGAGATTAATCTGCCGGTAATCGACATAGTTGCAGAGACGGCCAGAGCGATAAATAAAAATGGGTGTAAAAAAATTGGACTTTTAGGTACAAAGTTTACAATGGAAATGGATTTTTACAGAAGCAAGTTTGAATTGTCCGGACTTGAGGTTTTAATACCAGAAAAACCTGAAACAAGGGAATATATACAATATACGTTAAAGGAAGAACTGGGTGCAGGGGTTATAAACCCTGAAACAAAGAAAAAGTATATAGAAATTGTAAAAGACATTGTGGAAGATGGAGCGCAATGTATTGTACTGGGCTGTACAGAAATCCCAATGCTGCTTAGCCAGGATGATTTTGAAATTCCTGTGTTTGACACTACAAAAATCCATTCACAGGCGATCGTAGATTTTATAACCTGCTGAAACATTTAAGACTGCTACAGCTGCACAATTTTTATAAAAACGGCACAGGCATGCTGATTTGCAGAGTTTATATGTGATATATCTATACAAGTAAGCTTATTATCTTAATTTTAGAAACTAAATTAAAAACCTACAGATGAAGAATCTTTCAAATTTTCAATTTTTTCCAATTGTAAATGACCGAATATTTGAAGAATTTGTCTGCGACATTTTTAATGATATGGAAAAGACCAATACGTATGATCTATTTGGGCGTAAAGGACAGAATCAGTACGGGATCGACATCTATTCTTCATTAAAAGCTACTGTTATCCAATGCAAGCATAAAATTATAACCAGGGCAGACCAAAAAATCAGAGAGGAACTTTTAACGGACTTTAAAAATGAGCTGGACCGTTTTAAAAGTTTTAATGAAGCTATGGGCGGCCACTTTAAAAAGTTTATAGTTGCATCCACGTACAAAAATGATACTCATCTGGCCGCAGAGTGCATAAAACTATCTATCGAGCATAATATTGCTGTGGAATACTGGAGCTGGGACAGATTAACCAGGTACATTAAAGGCGATATTTTTGACAATTATTATGAATTTTTGAGAAATTCTCTGGAACTGTACTATGGAAATACCAAGTCACTCACCACTTTAATTCCTATAAACAGGCAAGATCCCTTTGTAAAGCAGGTTTATGATTTCTTATCGGTAAGATTCAGAGATATCAGAATACTGCATTCCCGGATGTTTTTAAATCAGAATGTTTTGGAACGCGGATTAAATGATTATTCCCGCAGAAGCGTTTTTACCTACAGGAGCTACAACGAGAATTTTTATAAGCTTTTTGCCGATCTTGAATTTAAAGACGATAGGCTTGTCGATAATTTTTCCCAGGACAGGACGCAGTTCCATATGCTGGATTTTATTACAAGAACCTTCAGTGAAAATGGCATACGAACCATTTTAGGAACAAAGTATGGAGAAGTAAAGACAATAATCAATAGAGTGCAGGAACCTGTTGATTATGTCGATCATTTTGAAAAATTCAAATTTATTGAAGTTTTTAGCAAGCTTCCAATTGTATCGGATGAAAGCCCCCTTGAAGAAATTCAGAGGCAGGGATATTTTTATTATAAAATAGGAGATTATCTTCGGGCAAAAGATCTATTTCAGATGGCCAGCGTTAGGGCATTGGAACAAGATAGAAAAATAAGTTATCTCATCGCGCAGCATAATTTACTTCATCTGGGAAAATTTATTGAATGGGGCTATTATGGGCTTGCACAAAAAAATGAGATAGTCCAAGAACTGAAAAGCATTTCTCTTGATGAGATAGAAGTGGACGGTATAGACCAGGAATTAAAAGATACCATTGTGCGCAGTTCTTTTTTTACTTCGGCAAAGGAAATAATCCAGTCTTATACTGATAAAATTGAGGAATTTTATTACAGTCATCTCAGAGGCATCCAGAACTCTGTTAATTTTGAGAATGAACTGGACTATGAATATTCAACACTTCACAGCTTTATTTCAAAAAATTATATAGTTTATGATGAATACTCAGATTACAAACAGATAATACATAATTTATTTAAAGCTTTATTGGCTTCCTACAGTATTGAAGGCGGGCGCAATAAAATTAAAAGCTTAAACGATTTTCATCTCTACCATCTTGTTGAATATGGTGATAAAAACCAGTTTGAAAAGTATTTAAAGCGCTACAATTTATATGAAATTGAGTATGAAAAGTATGAGGATCAGGACTATCAGTTTGTCAGGCTGTTTTCAAATTTTGCGGCTAATTCTACTTCGGAACTAAATGTATTTTTGGAGGAAAATGATCAAAATTTTGTTTCCAATTTTAAAGAAAGATATAAGAATATTTTCCTGAATTTTGTCTTTTTTTCCGGTGTGCTGAAATTGGAATGCGAAGATTTGTCGATTCTTACCGGGAATATATTTAAGGTAATAGAGAGCAGTATAATTTCCGAAAGGTTTGCTTATAAAAGTGTCTACGATTTTTTTATTAGGAAATGCACCGGTATATGCCAAAGCGATCTTATTAGATTTGTATTTTATGCCGTTGCAAGAGAAGAGCTTTACGACCTGAGTAAATTAATTGCTTTTTTAGACGAACTACATTACAATAAAATAATTTTAGATTTAAGCGATGAGCAGTTTAAAATTATAACAGGCCGTTTAGAAAGTGCTTCCAATGATACCTATAATGAGCATCACCTGCAAGTCACTTTGGCTGCTGTGCTGGCTCCGCTGCAAAAGAAGTTTTTAAGTGAACTGCTAGAAGAGAAACTTAATAAAGAGTATGATTCCGATCTATGCCATATGATGCTGATTTACGAATTATTTGACTGTAGATTTAAAGAGTACTTTGATATGTATGCGGCCGCTATAAGCATTCCGCACAATAATAAAGATGCGCGTGCAGCTGACAGTCCAAATGATCCGGATTTTAATAGGAATGATATTCTGGATGGATTTTTTAATATTGCATTTAAATATGAGCTGAGCTTTCCAGATGATTGTTTAACCAGATTAGCCGGCATTTCAAATTACTATGACTGGCTTCTGGATATCGATTCATTTGACTATTCCAAATTTAATCCCTACTGGATAGATGGATATGGGTCCATGTACTATTACAGGCATATGAAAAAACATGATGTTCTACTCAAAAGAGAAGTTCAGAAGCATATCGTTAAAAATCAGGATGAGAGGTTAAAGAGGATATTTTACAATATATTCTGCAGTGACAACCTATAAATGGATATGGAGCTTTTTTTGATATTTGGCTTAGATTATTCCTTTCTGGAAACATTTTTTTCTGAAAACATTCTTTGGATCAAGAACAAAACCTGGGGAGAAATATCAAAATAAAATCAGAAATTTGCAGTCTAAGAATTATACATGACTCCAATAGAGCTTTTAAAATTTATGCTTCTTGATTTTTTAGTAGATCACTTGATGTGGTTTCCACCACCAACACAGAGGAAGTATTGCATCTGTATTTTGAAGTAAAAATAAAACCTCCAAAAGAATTCAATGCTTTCGAATTGGTTTCCAAAGGTTTTCTCGATGAGATTACCATTCAGGATTTTCCTTTAAGAGGCAGATTTGTATAGAAATAAATCAATTCATAGCCTCAGTTCAACAACAATCAAATAAGAACAGATAAAGAATGAGTTTTCTCAAAAAAATCAATTAAAATGTAAAAATAAAAACAAGAGTTTCAGAGAAATTTGAAGCTCTTGTTTTGTATTAGAGATTCGAACCTTCTGGTTTAAACCCAGTAATTTCAAGCCTTTCAAAAATTCACATTTCAAATTGCCACGATTTTGCCCTTAAAATTTGAGCTGTTTTGAAAATGATTAATTAATCTTTTGATTTTTAGCGTGTTGTAAAATAGAAAAGTAAATTGAAGCATATTACTCGAATATCCTTTCTTTACTGGTGTTAAGAGTATATTAACGCTGATTTTTAGATACTTATGTTTTATAATTAATATTTCAAATTTGTAAAATAATTATGTCTTTTCTTATAAAGGATCGCGGGTTCGAAAACTTCTGGGATCACATCAAAAGCCACTCGTTTGAGTGGCTTTTTTGTTTATAATAAATCAAAGATTCCTCTATTAATTCAAAAACTGTTCACGATATTCTGTTGGCGTTAATCCAACTTCTTTTTTAAATAATCTGGAAAAATAAGGAGGATTCTCAAAACCTAGTTGATAGGCTGTTTCAGCTACTGTATTGTTTGTACTCAACAAGAGATTTTTGGCTTCTGTAACCAAAGAAATATGGATGTGCTCCAAAGCTGTTTTACCAGTTTCCTGTTTCAATAAATCGCTTAAATATCTTGCAGATAATGATAGTTGTGTTGCCATATATTTTACGGTTGGCAATCCTTCCTTTTGAAGTTTTCCACTTTCGAAATAAAACTTAAGAATCTCCGTAAACCTGGTAATTATTGTTCCGGATATTGAGGTTCTGTTTAAGAATTGTCGTTTGTAATAGCGTTGCGAATATTTTAGGATAGAGTCAATATGAGTCAGCATAATATCTTTACTAAAATCATCCTGGTTATTGTAATATTCCAGTCTTATTTTATGAAACAAATCCCAAATGGTTTCTTCTTCCTTGGGTGATAAGTGCAAAGCTTCGTTTACTTCATAATCAAAAAAGCCATATTTTTTTATTTCTGAATAAAGATTGGTATTCATTAAAAAATCTTCATCAATATAAATCATAAAGCCTTTTTCTGTTAACTCAATATCGCTCATTGTAATTTTCTGACCCGGTTTTACAAATGCCATCGAACCGTTATCATGATCGTACTTGGTTTTTCCGTATAAAATGGTTCCTGATTTTACTTTCTTTAAAGCTATTTTATAAAAATTCATTGTGAATTCTGTTTCAGTAAACGTGCAGTTTTTTAGTTCTTCAAACGTCACCAAACCAAGCAAAGGATTTTCAGGTGGTGGAAATCCATTGGAAATATAGAGTTCACTTATCGTTTTGTAATTTTTCATTCTTTACAGTTTTATACATTATAAATCTACGCTTTAAAATTTATCACTATTCAAATTTCTTCAAGATAAGTTACTTCTGGGGCATCCGTCAGTTTTCCATTCAAAAAAGCAAAAAAACTTTTCACATAATCTTGCTCAAGATGCCAGTCATAAGTTTGTTTTGAGGTATAAACAGCAAAAATTACGAGTGTATTAGGTTCATCTGTTTTTCTCATCAATATGAAACTTTCGCATCCTTCTTCAAGTAAAATATGATTCCTGGTTTCGATTGCAAATGGAAGTACTTCATTGATAAATTGAGGATCTATTTTAAGTACGGCGTTTGTTATAATTTCATTTTTCATTTTTCTTGTTTTAAATATAAAATTGGAATGCTAAACAATCTTAAAACATTCCAACTATACATTTATTAATTTGTGTTTGTCAGGTTATTTTATTTAATACTTTTTAGTATCGAGTTTTCAAACATTTTTGGTGCATAATGCTGCAGAAAAACAATCATTCCCGACATTTTACCAACCGGATTACTAAACTTAGGTTCTTTTGTGCCAATTAGTTTAGTGATAATTTTAGCAACGGCATCTGGAGATTCTGCTTCGTCTAAACCTTTTTGAGTAGCTGTATTGACAAGTTTTCTGTAGGTATTATAATCCCCGATATTTCCTGTTGAAGAAATGGCATTATGCCCTAAATTTGTTTTAAACCATACAGGCTCTACAACACTAACTTTAATGTTAAACTGATTCAACTCAAAACGTAATGATTTAAAATATCCTTCTACAGCATGTTTCGAAGCAGAATAGTACGATAAATTTGGAGGTCCAATCAATCCAACAATCGAGCTAACAGTAATAATTTGTCCAAATTTTTGTTTTCTAAAATAAGGTATAATTGCATTTGTTACTTTAACGGTTCCCCAAAAGTTGGTTTCAAATTGTTTTCTGGCTACATCAATAGGCGTTTCTTCTGCAATACCCGTTATCATAAAACCGGCATTGTTTACTAAAACATCCAGTTGTTTGGTTTCTTTAGAGAGTCTTTCTTTAAATTCATTAATAGAATTATCGTCGTCAATATCCAAACGCATTAATTTAAACGGAACTTTGTATTTTTCTGGTTCGCGGCTTGTTCCAATTATGTTAAACCCTTTTTTGTGAAGGTCATTAGCCAGCATCAATCCAAAACCTGAAGATGCTCCTGTAATTAAAATTGTTTTGCTCATTTTATTCTTTATATGATTAATAATGAGGCAAATTTAGAACACGGGTCATCGTTAGTACTTATACAAAAGTCGGAAGACGTGATACATTTTTACAATTTGTTTTTTGGCAATCACTTCAATTATAAAATGAGTTTATAAAGAGTAAAATATAATTATTTGCAGTAATTTAGTATTCTCTATAGCTTCCTAATGATTTTTGAATTTACAGCAGCACCGGGTTTTGACTTTATAACTTTGTTTTCAAAACAAATAAATGTTCCTGTGCGAGATAATGTATTGCAAATTCCTGCAAGCCTGGGTGAAGGTTATGTGCGTAAAGTTGGTTTTGGGGATGATTTTAAATTAACGATTCATCGGTATATATTAAAGGAAGATTTAATTCTTAAACGTAATCCGGCAGTAAAGGCGAATAATGTGCGAACTATTTTCTTTTATAATAATAAAGAAGATCTTGAAGTTAAATGTAATAACGAGGAAAATATCCCCTTTTTTCAAAAGAATGATTCTTCTATCATTCTTTCTACAAATGATTTGCGAACAGAAATTCGTTTTCCTGCCGGAAGCAATATTCAGTATGTTGTAGTGGGTATTACTGCCAGCAGATTGCATTCGGTTTTATCTATAGAAAAGCCTAACACTACAATACAAACTATTACTGCTGAAGACGCTTCTTTTCTTTTTTTCGAAAATTTGGATCCTGAAATGCAGTTGCTTCTTAAAAATATTGTATCAGTCGACATGAATAATTCTATGAATAATTTTTATGTACAAATTAAAGTACAGGAATTAATGTATTTGCTTTTTAGTAAATTATCACTTCGGGAGAACACGACTTTTAAGAATATAAATAGTAACGATGCACAAAAACTTCTAGTCATTCGCAACGAAATACTGAATGATCTTAGTACTCCGCCGGTTCTAAATGAATTAGCTATTATTGCTTCAATGAGCGAAACGAAACTCAAGCAGCTCTTCAAACAGACATTTGGAGATACCATCTATAATTATTATCAAAAGGCAAGGATGGAAGAAGCGGCTTTTCTGTTAAAACAAGCCAAACATTCTGTTTCTGAAGTGGGTTACGAGTTGGGATTTTCGAATTTGAGTCATTTCAGCAGATTATTTGAGAAGCAGTACGGCATCACACCCAAAAAGTTTTCTTATACTATATAAGTATCATTTTTCATCTTCGATATTAAAAATGTAACTGTCGGATAGGACTATTCTTGTGTCTTTTTTGGTTATTTTACCCATATATTAACTTCTAAATTTGTTCCTATAATTAAATAGAACAAAATGAAAAAGTTACTTACGCCTTTTGAGAAAGGCACTATAAAATTTAAAAATCATCTGGTAATGGCGCCGATGACCCGAAGCAGAGCTATAGACAATCTTCCAAATGAACTCATGGCAAACTATTATGCACAACGCTCTGGTGCTGGTTTAATTATTACCGAAGGTACCTCGCCAAGTCCCGAAGGATTAGGATATCCGCGTATTCCCGTAATTTATTCTGAAGCGCAGGTTGCAGGCTGGAAAAAAGTTACAGATGCTGTACATCAAAATGGATCAAAAATTTTTCTGCAGTTAATGCATACCGGGCGTATCGCTCATGTTGCCAATTTGCCAAACGGAATTCTGCCCGTAGGACCTTCGGATATCAAGGCGGCAGGTGAAATTTTTACTGATTCTCTGGGCATGCAGGAACATTCCGTTCCGTTGGCGCTTAGTTTAGATGGGATAACGCGTGTTATTGAAGATTTTGTAAATGCTTCTAAAAATGCAATTCTTGCCGGTTTTGACGGTGTAGAACTTCATGGTGCCAATGGATATTTACTGGAACAATTCTTAAATCCAAATGTAAATAACAGGACAGATCCTTACGGTGGCAATCTTATCAACAGAAGCCGACTTATTTTAGAGATTTCAGAAGCAATTGCAGCAGCTATCGGTTCGGATAAAGTCGGAATTCGTTTTTCTCCGTTTTCTCAATTAAGTGATCAGGCTGCGTATGATTCAGAAGAAGTGCATCAAACCTATACTTATCTAAGCAGTGAACTGGATAAATTAGGAATCGCCTATATTCATCTTTCGACCAATCCTGAAATTCCGGAAAAAACATATAAGGCAATCCGTGCCGTATTTACCAATACAATCATAATTTGTAATGGACTTACAGCAGAAACAGCCGAAGAAAAACTGTTAGACAATTCTGCAGATCTTGTTGCCTTTGGTCGAGGATTTCTCGCTAATCCCGATTTTGTAAAACGCATTGAAAAAAATCTTTCCCTCAACGATGTAGATTTCAGCACATTGTATTCTCCGGGTGAAACAGGTTATATAGATTATCCACTTTATACTTCAAAATAATGAAAGCAATTCAATACAAAGATTACGGAAGTTCAGCTGTGATTGAACTGGTTGAGGTTTCGATACCATCAATTCAAAATGAAAATGATGTTTTAATTCAGGTTAAAGCAGTAGGTGTGAATCCAATAGATATGAAAATACGAATGGGATTAATGAAGGAAATCCGTCCTGTAGAAATGCCGTTTATACCCGGTGGTGAAGCTTCAGGAATAATTGTTGCCGTTGGCGGAGGTGTATCAAAATTTAAAGTTGGAGATGAGGTTATTGCTCTTACCTGGAAAAATGCTTACGCAGAATATGCGACTGCAAACGAAAATTTTGTTTTGCTGAAACCCGAAGGTTTGTCTTTTGAAGAAGGAGCTTCGATAGTTGTTAATATCGGTACTTCTCAATCTGTTTTATTTACAGAAGGAAAATTAGAAAAAGGTCAAAAAGTTTTAATTCAGGGCGGTGCCGGTGCGGTTGGTGGTGCAATGGTGCAAATGGCAAAAGCAGCCGGCGCATACGTTATTGCAACAGCCTCTGGAAACGGTGTGGCATTAGCCAAAAGCCTTGGTGCTGAGGAAGTGATTGATTATAAACTACAGGACGTTTCAGGTATTGCAAAAGATGTTGATTTAGTTGCAGATACAGCCGGAGGCGAAGCTCAGGCAAAGCTTTTTCAAGTTTTAAAACATGGTGGGAAACTTTTGAGTATCGCTATGCCGCCATCGCAAGAGCTTGCAGAACAATACAATGTAAAAGCTTCTTTTGTGGTTTCTGACATTTCTGCCAGGACTTTACAAAACGGAATTGATTTGATAAAAGCGGGGAAATTCAAAACAATTGTTTCCAAAACATTTAAGCTTGAAGAAGCCGCAATAGCTCAGGATTTCTTAACAGCTGGCGGCGTAAACGGCAAAGTTGTGCTTGTTGCAGATCAGGAATAAAAATAAATAATTTTGAGATTAAAGCCATTCTAACGAGTGGCTTTTTTGTTTTATATCAGATTGTTTATTCTAATTAATTGAAACCCCAAAATCATTTGCTGTCAAGCCAGTTTTTAAAAGAAATGCCGCGCTCTCTGCTTATCAGTATTATTTCACTAATTGCCGGAGTGAGCTCCAGTTTTAGTTTATAATCAAAAGATTGGGATAGTTTATGGATTGATTTTAAAGAAACGATATAGTTTCTGCTCACTTTGAAAAAATCATTGGGATTTAATTCTTGTATTAATTCATCGAGCGTTTGCTTGATGACATATCTTTGGTTGGAATGTGTGGTAAGAGATACTATTTTATTTTCAGAACTAAAATAGGCAATATCAGTACTGGGGATTGTAATGAATAAATCTTTATAGTTAATTAAAAATCGTGATCTGTAAATCTCTTTATGTAAGCGCATTTTTTTTAAAATATCCACAACAATGTTGTCAGGCTCAGGAGCTATAAAACTTTTAATTCTTTTGATACTCGAATTCAATTTTTTTTGTTCGATAGGTTTTAAAAGATAATCTATTCCGTTTACTTCGAATGCCTGCAAGGCATATTCATCATAAGCAGTTGTAAAAATAACATACGACTTAATATTCACCTGATTGAAGATTTCAAAACTAAGACCATCTGTAAGGCGAATATCCATAAAAATAATGTCAGGACTTTTTTCTTTTTCAAGCCATGCAATACTCTCGCGCACTGTTTGTAAAACTGCTGTAACTACAATTTCTTCTTCTGACTGTAAAAGCATTTTTTGCAGTCTTGCAGCATTGGCAGCTTCATCTTCTATAATTAGAACTGTTATCATAAAGTACTTTAATTGGTAAGTAAAGGTATTCGAACTTCAAATATTGTGTCAAAATCATTGACCACAGGAAGCGTGCTGCCTATTATTTTATAACTATGGTAAATATGTGCCAGACCAATTCCTTCGCTGGGTTCTTTGGTAAATTTAGCCGACTTGTTATTCTGTATTATTATCCATTGATCTTCATAACTAATGCTGATAAGAAGCGGCGTCGTTGAGGAAAAAGAGTTGTGCTTTATTGCGTTTTCAATCAAAAGCTGTAAAGTTAAAGGCGGTATAAATTTACTTAAATTAGAATTATTTTCCTCGATATGAATATCGATAGAAGATCCATACCTGATTTGATACAGAAACAAATATTCGGTTATAAAATCCAATTCCGTTTTTAGAACAACCAGATTTTTATTTCTGTTGGACAAAACATACCGATAAACTGCAGAAAGATTGGTGACATATAACACAGCAGTAGCTTGGTTTTCCTCAATCAATGAAGTAAGTGTACTTAGGTTGTTAAATAAAAAATGCGGATCTAATTGAAGTTTTAAAGCATTAAGTTCTGATTGTAATGCCTGTTTTTTGTTTTCTATAGCTTCAAGTTTGCTTTCATTCCATTTAAAAAAAAGTTGTTCGGCGGTTAAACCTGTAGTTATTAATATAGAAAATATACTGCCAATGATTAATACTCGTCTTAAAAGAAGGTCGTCATAGCCATATTTTTGAGGAAGATCAATATTAAAAAACAGAACGGCGAGAATACTTACAATAACGATGTGAAGCAGCAGCTGAAAAATAAATCTTGACAAATTATATTTTTTCGAAACTGATTTTTTAGTAAAAATTTGCGATATCCAAAGACCGGTTTCAAATAATACTACTGTAAAGATCAAACAAAATAATCCTTCAATAATAAAATCCATTAGAGTATAAAACTTCCATCCCTGAAGATTACTCTCGTCAGAATTAAGGAGTATTAGTATTAGATACAGGATTACAGTAAAAACTATATACCCATATAAACGTAAATATTTATAGCGCCTTACATACATAATATTAATAATAAAAGTGTACTACTATGACCTGGTTATTACATCTAAAATAATTCTTCACAGTGTATTCCAACTTTATAAAGTTCTGTTATTAAAAATTCAGAGCAGCTTTTGTTACTCTCAACTCTTAAAATTTTGTCACAATCTTCTAAATCAAAATTCCATTTAGAATCCAAAAGTACTTTATTAAGAACAGGTTTTGCTTTTCTTAATTTAGATTTTGTGTTAACGTTTGTTTTATAGACAGAAATTATCATGCACATACATTATTAAAAACTAAAAAGATATGATTTTAACCCGAGCTGCATACTCATACCGCTTAAATGTGTATCAGAACCCGAAGGCGCCGTTGGGAGTGTAGAGGCTTGTCCTTCAAGAGAAACAATAAAATACCTGTTGAATACATAATTAACACCAACACTTCCTGAGATGTAGAGATAATTACCGGTTTTAGTAGTGTAGCTTATCGTATTTTCATTTATCAGCGATGTTTTAGGAGAGTCGATAAAAGAGGTACCTGACCCTAGCATTACAAAAGGCTGCCAATGTTTGATTTTATATTGATATCCAAGATTGATGCCTATCGTAGTGCTGTTTGCTTTTGAATCTATGATGGAATTAAAACCATTAGAGTTTTGAATAGATTTATAAGACACCGCTGTTTGTCCGAACTGTAATTTAGCAAAATAATGCTCTTTATAGTTTAGCTGAAGGAAAGTTACACCATTAGAGCCAAGCTGGTTTTTATCATTAGGAAAACCTTTGCTGGATCCTTTGAAAGGGGCGAAAACACCAAACGAACCTCCAAAATCAACGGAGAATTTTTCAGATAATGAATCTGATTCGGTTTGTGCCATTAATAACGTTACGCAAAATAATAAAAAGGTAGTCAGTAACTTTGTCATTAGTATAAATTTTAAGATTAATGACGAAGATAGTTTCAGGTTAATTATTGGTATTGAAATAATTTACCCAACCCGTTAAATTGGCTGCTGAATTTAAAAATACCTGAACTCAATTTTTTTGTTTTTATTTAAAGAAGATGGAAAAACAGTTTGTAACTTTATCAGATATTAAATGAGATGACAGAACTTCTTCAAAAAAATATTGCAGCACATATTTCTCTTTCAAATCCTGAAACAGAAGCATTTTGCAATTTATTTCAACATGAAATAATCAAAAAAAGAAGTTTTTTACTTCGGGAGGGTGAAGTATGCAAATTTGAAGGATTTGTTATAAAAGGACTTTTTCGGGTTTATCATATCGACAAGGATGGCTTTGAGCAAATACTGTATTTTGCAATTGAAAATTGGTGGATTACAGATATTGACAGTTTTACTAACGAAACACCATCACAGCTTTTTATAGAAGCTCTTGAAGATAGTGAGGTGCTTTTAATATCTAAAAAAGATAAAGAATTTGCCTATTCTAATATGCCGGAAATTGAGAAGCTATTTCGGGTTATGACGCAAAAAACACATGTCGCCCTGCAACGCAGAATGATCGATAATCTGAGCAAAACAGCAGAGTCCAGATATATTGAGTTTTCAGAAAAATATCCACAGCTTATTCAGCGTCTTTCCAATATTCAAGTTGCTGCTTATTTGGGTATTACCAATGTTTTTTTGAGTAATATTCGAAAGAAAATTGCGCTGAAAAAATAAGTTTTCATTGCTTTATTAAACTAGTTTAATGTTTTGAGATTGCATAAGGTTTCATCTTTGCAGGGTTAATTTAAACCAAACAAAATGAAACAGAATATCACAATACTACTTACAACAATTTTAATCTTATTTAATATGGAAACACAAGCACAAAGTTTCAAAATTATTGAAACTAAAAATCTCAAACTTCAGGTTTACAACGCATCAGAAAATAGTTTTGGTGTAGCATCAGTAATTGTGTCCGGAAAAACTGATGCCGTTTTGATCGATGCGCAGTTTACTTTGGCTGAAGCCGAAAAAGTAGCACAGGAAATTAAGGCAGGCGGCAAAAAACTAACGACAATTTATGTATCTCACGGCGATCCTGATTTTTATTTCGGATTGGAAGTATTCAAAAAATATTTCCCGGAAGTAACTGTTTATGCATCTCCTTCAACGGTAGAACACATTAAAGCCACATCTCAAAAGAAATTAGAAGTATGGGGCGAGAGACTTGGTAAAAACATTACTTCGAATGTAATTTTACCTCAGGTTTTAAAAGGAAACAGCATCGAATTAGAAGGTCAGAAACTAGAAATTGTAGGTTTGGAAGAATTTCCGGCTGAGACTTTTGTTTGGATTCCTTCTATCAAAGCCGTTGTTGGCGGAATTAATGTTTTCGGAACTACTTTTCATCTTTGGATGGCAGATGCACAAAACCCAGAAAAACGTAAAAGCTGGATTTCGATTTTAGATAAAATTACGGCTTTGCATCCTGAAATTGTAATTCCGGCGCATGCCAATTCAAATTCTCCATTTGATATTGCTGCTGTAAATCATACCAAAAGTTATATTCAGTTTTACGAAGAAGCTTTAAAAACCAATAAAACCTCTGAAGCTTTAATCACGGCTTTAAAAACAAAATATCCTGCACTTACTTTTGAAACTGCTTTGATGATTGGAGCAAAAGTAAATACCGGAGAAATGAAATGGTAAAACTAATAAGCTCTGGCCTGATGATAGTTTTGGCATTGTCAGGCTGTTCTTTAAATAAAAAAGCAATGACAAATCTTGAAATCATAAAAAGTACTTACGAAGGAAAAACTTCAGAAGAAAACGGAAAAAATTTAGCTGAATATGCTGCAGATGATATTTCCTGGACAGAAGCCAAAGGTTTTCCGTATGCAGGAACTTATATAGGTCTGGAAAGCATTACCAAAAATGTTTTTAGCAGATTAGGAAGTGAGTGGATTGACTACAAATTTACTCCGGAAGATTATGTTGCAAACGAGGATAGAGTAGTGGCTTTTGGAACTTATACGGGTACTTATAAAAAAACAAATAAGTTGTTTGCAGCCAGAGTAGCACACATTTGGAAATTGAAAGAGGGGAAAATAGTAAGCTTTGAGCAATTTGTAGACAGTCAGACTGTTAACGATGCAATGAAGTAATTTATAATTTTTGAAAAAAAAGAGCTGTCGATAAACAGCTCTTTTTTTTATGATTTAATTCTGCGAAAGCTGGGTCACTGTATATCCTGATGCTACAGATCCTGATATAAAAACAGTATAAACTTTTCCGGCCGCAAAATCAGTTGCTGATAATGTCGCCAGATTTTCGGATCCTCCTGTACCGCGAACCTGAATGCTTACAGATCCGGCATTAATTTCTGAATAACCGCTTTGGCTGTATCTTACAAGGTTTGATACAAGACTGTTGCCTTGTCCGTCCAGAAAATCAATATTACTTGGCGCTCCCGAACTTAAATGGATAAATTTTATCTTTGCTTTTCCACTAGATGGCGCGCTGACGTTATCTTCATAAAGTCTCACCTCTGCGTCGTCTCTTGATTCTCCCGTTAAATATACGGTATATCTTTTATCGTCATCCAGATCAAGTTCTTCTGAGGCATACAAATCGTTATCATTTTCATCCCTGAACTGACTTACTAAATTATTGCCCACCGCTACATCGTGATACGATACAGAATGTTCTAAATAGCTCAGATTGCCTATGTAAGGAATATTTGCCATAACAAATTTTTGAGAACCCGCATTAGGAGCTGCATTTACGACTTTAAGCCTTGCAGAACCAAACGGATCCACTTCGTTATTATCACATGATGACACTACAATCAGGGCTGTAATAGCCATTATTTTTACAGCAATTGTGGTAAGGTTTTTTTTAATTTTCATAATTTTTAATTTTAGTTTGACTTCGTTTTTAATTGATTACATGTATTTTACTCTGATGCTAATTTTGTTGTTTTGATTTTTTACATTGACTTTAAAATCATCAAAAGCGGGTTTTTTCATTTTTTCCATGAAGAAATCAGAAAAACCAAAACCTTCTTTTGGTATTCCTAACATGTTTTTGTTAAGTTCTCCGCTTTTATTTTCATCATCAATAAGAGTAATGCCGTATGTTCCGGGTTCCAGCGTACAATTAATAATCATGGAGCCGTTTTCAATTTTCTTTTCGAATACCAGTTTTTTAGAAACTTTTTCTTCCTGATAATCTTCGTTATTTTTGAAAACGTTGAGTATAATTTGTCCTTTTCCGGATCGAATTTCCGAAACTCTAATCTGGGTATTTTGCCCGTACGAACTGCTGAAGCACAAAATCGCGATCAGCGTTATAAGCCGCGCTGCATTGGGAATTTTGATTTTAATCATCACATTTTAATTTAAGATTGCTCTGCGAAAGTAACAGGGCAATTGCTTTAAAAGCCTAAAAAATAAGTTCAAACGGACAATATTACGGCTGAGGCGTTATGCCTGAAATAATGTGTGATAATAGATGGAAAAGTGGGGGAATTTTATTTGAATTTGAAGATTAACTTGCCAGCCAGGCCAATACTTTTGATCTTTTTTCTCTGCTGACAAAAACATCTTTATGAAAAGGAAATACAAGGTTTACTTTTAATTTTCTGGGAAAATAATCTGTTACGTCAATTATGGCGTTTCGGTTAACGAGTTGTTGCCTGTTCATTCTAAAGAAGAATTTATTGGTTCTTTTTTCCAGATCTTCCAGGCTTTCGGTCAAAATATAACTTTTACCATTGTGAGCATGCATGACCGTCGTTTCTGCTTCGACATAAAAAAGTGCAATTTTATCCAGCGTAAAAGGAAGCAGGCGATCTCTGTATTTTACCATTATAGTTTCACTAACAGGTTGTTGCAGGTTTGAGATCGTTTCCATTGCCTTTTGGTATTGTTGCGCAAGCTGGCCGCTCATTAATTTTTGCATGTTCTGAAATTTGCCCAAAGCGGCTTCCAGTTCGTTTCCACTAAAGGGTTTCAGGATATATTCAATACCATTTGCTTTAAAAGCATCAAGTGCATATTCGTTAAAAGCCGTACAAAATATAACGGGAACATGAAGAGGTACCGCTTTTATGATTTCAAAACTCAAACCGTCGCCCAATTGTATGTCGCTAAAAATAAGATCTGGCTGAGGATTGTTTTTGAAATAAGCAATAGCTTCTTTTACAGATCCCAAAAAGGCTGTAATTTCAATTTCGGCATTGCAGTTTTTCAGGCTGTTGGCAAGATCTTCGGCTACAAGCGATTCATCTTCAATAATTATGATTTTCATCGGTATTTACTTTAAAGCTTACAGAAAAGGTAATGCCATCGTTATTAATTATAATTTCATTTCCGGACCAAATCAGGCATCGTTCTGCGAGATTTGCCAAACCGCTTTTTAAAGATGTTTCACCAGCTTCTTTTGTGTTTATGGTGTTAGATACTGATATATAATCCCCTTTTTGTTCTATTTTAATATGCAAAGGCTGTTGTTTGGTAAAACGATTGTGTTTGATCGCATTTTCTGCCAATGGCTGAAGTGAAAAAGTAGGAACGGTGCTTTTTAGCATTTCCGGATCATTGATTTTAATATCCCATTCTAAGGCTTCACCAAAACGCATTTTCTGCATTTCCAGATAGTTTTGGCAAAAATCCAATTCTTCTTCAAGCGTCGTAACCATACTGTCGTTAAGCGATACGGCAGCGCGCAGAAAGCCGGCAAGCTGTATTAAATAATGTTCTCCAAGTGTAAGGTCTTTTTTGTAAAGTGCTTTTAAAGTGTTGAGCGAATTGAATAAAAAATGCGGATGAATCTGCTGTTTTAAAAGCAAATTTTCTGCTTCGGCCGTACGAAGCTGTAGTTTCGAATTTTCCATTTCGGCTTTTGTTTTGGCCAATCTTAAAATAGCAAAATCCTGCAGCAGCAATACTAATGTAGCAACAAATAGTGCCTCGGTTAAAAAAGTGGCAATAAGTTCTAAATCATCATGACGCCATGAAATATCTGCCATATAAGCAAAAAAAGGCCACAAAAGCATTTCCAATATAATCGAACTACAAAAACTCGCACCGTAACGCCAGAGCCTAAATTTAGAAATGTCGTTGGGAAATTTTATAACACATAATTCTAAAATAGCAGAAAGTGAAAAAGTAACCAGAAGAATGTAAAAAAAACTTTTTAAGGTCATTACCACAACAAGAAGAGCTGAATTTTTAAATATAACCAGAAAAAATAAAGCAATAAACGATATTAAGAACGTTAGAAATAAGTTCATTTTATAAATTTCCCTCAAAATTAAAGGAGAGAAAGATTTTGATATATTGTTCATTTATATGGTTTTACATTTTTATTCAGCATTAGTTTTTCTTTATTCAAATGGAGGAAAAGTACAAAAAATAATAGCCGTTATAAGATTTTTGATAAACAAATAATACTTCCTGTTAAAGTCAGGAAGTATTATTTACTATTTGAATATAAAAAGGAAATCTTCTAAATTTAAAAAATGTAAAAAAGACTGACCTGCGACATATTGTTTTGAAAATCAGTATTTATAGTAGTCGATTTTATTTTACTGATATCTGTTAAGCCATAATAATAACGCGCGCCAATACCAAGCCCATTTGGAAATTGATAACCAATTCCGCCAACCATTCCTGCATCAATTTTTTCTGCAAAATCGTCGTTGGTCAATTCCTTAAAATCTTCTGAGGCCAATATACCAACTTGAGGACCAGCTTCAAAATAAAGACCGAAACTGGTTTTGTATTTTAAAACAATAGGTACAGAGATATACGATAACTTCAGATCTTTTCCATCAGAGAAGCCTCCTTTTATTTTGGCACCTTGGGTAGAAAATAAAAAGTCTTCCTGAACAGACCATTTTTCATTAATGTCAAAGGCGATAATAGCACCGGCATGAAATCCGGGAAGCCCTTCTGTATCAAAATTAGCATTCGAAAAATCGCTGTAATTACCTCCGGCTTTTACTCCAAAATGAAGCCTGTCAAAAATACTTTGACTAAAAACGCTTGAGGATACCAGAACAATGCAGAGCAAAAATAAATTTTTCATGATTTATATATTTTAATGTTATGAGGCTTTATGCCTTTTATTAATTTGATGATGCAAACATAAAAGGCAATAAATTCTGAACAGTTAAAAAATTGGCTCAAACGGACAAAATGTGCCGGGAAACGTTATTGTCATTTCTTTTTTTCACGATGGTTGAATTTTTCTATTTTGTATCAGGAATAAAAATTAATAAAAGGCTAAATTTTTAATATTTTTGTGTTTTAAAATATACTTTTTAGTATATTTGTAATCTAATTTAAAAAGTGCAATGCTTACAAAGGCAGAAAGAACAAAACAATTTATACTTGAAACTGCAATACCTCTTTATAATGAGAAAGGTATTTCGGGAGTTAATATTGATGATATCCTTGAAGCTACAAAACTTACAAAAGGATGTCTTTATGGACATTTTGAAAACAAAGAAGATTTGTCTGCACAAGTAATTGACTTATCGCTTAAGATGGTTTCTGATAAAATCAGGGCTGCAGTTTACAAAGGAAAAACAATAAAAGGTAAAATATTTGCATTTTTAGATTTTTATAAAAACCCTATTGAAACGTATGTTTCCGGTGGATGCCCGATATTTAACACCGCTGTAGAAGCAGATGATAATTATCCTTTTATAAAAGAAAAAGTGGCTAAGGTAATTAGAATCGGTCAACAGGAATTGACAGCATTGCTTCAGGAAGGAATTAATAATGGCGAATTTTCCAAATCTCTTGATCCTGTTGTTTTCGCTTTCAAATTAGTAGCTTCTGTAGAAGGCGGAATTGTAATGTGCCGAGTTATGGATACAGCAAAACCAATGCAAGGCCTTATTAAAAGCCTAAAGTCTGAATTGGAACAATACGTCATCTAATTTTTTTTATTTTAAAATAAACTAAAAAGTATATTTTAAAATAGACTAAAAAGTCTAAAAAAGGTGATTTTAAAGAAAAACAACAGAAAATATATATAAATGAAAACAACAGAAAACACACTATTCATAATTAAATTCTTTAAATAAATCGAGCAATGAATATAAAAGGTAAAACGATATTAATTACCGGCGGAGGTTCTGGAATTGGTTTAGAATCTGCAAAGCAATTTTTAGATGAAGGTGCCAAAGTCATCATTACGGGTAGAAATCAGGCAAAATTAGAGGCTGCAAAAAAGCTGCTTCCGTCAATAACCATTATAAAAAGCGATGTCGAAAATCAGGAAGATGCCATTGCACTTTTTGATCAGGTGGTTTCTTTGGGTGGGATCGATATTTTATATAATAATGCAGGGGTTGGAAGTCCTGCACTTAATCTGGGAATTGCAAATGACCAAATTTTGAACAATGCGATTTACGAAATGAATGTTAATTATTTTGGTGTTATAAGGTTAAACAACCTTTTTATAGAAATGCTGAAATCAAGAAAAGAAGCTGCTATAATAAATACAACCTCTATTTTGAGCATAGTTCCCGCTTTAGAAGAACCAACTTATGCAGCAACAAAAACAGCTTTAAGCTTTTATACCAGAACGCTTAGAAAAAATTTAGAAATTTTGGGCAGCAATGTAAAAGTATTTGAACTGCTTCCGCCTCTTGTGGCAACAGAAATGACAGCGAACAGAAATGATAAAAAAATGACTCCGGAACAGTTGGTGAAAACGCTTATTTTGGGAATCAAAAAAGATAAATTCACGATTAGGGTAGGCGATGCAAAATTACTTTATATGGTAAACAGGTTTTTTCCACAACTGGCTTTCAATTTAGTAAATCCTAAAAAGATTTATGCAAGCCTGAAACAATAACTAAAATTCTAAAGTTTATAAAATGAAAGCATTTGTAATTAATAAATACAGTAAAAACGGAAGTCTACAGCTTACAGAAATGTCTGTTCCGGAAGTAAAAGACCAGGATATTTTGGTTGATATACACGCAGCCGGGGTCAATCTTTTGGATTCTAAAATAAAAACGGGAGAATTTAAACTCATTTTGCCTTATAAGCTTCCGTTAATTCTGGGACATGATGTTGCGGGAGTTATTAGCAAAGTCGGAAAAAATGTAACAAAGTTTAAAGTTGGCGATGAAGTATATGCAAGAGTAAGAGATCAACGCATTGGTACGTTTGCCGAATTTATTGCTATAAATGAAACTGATGCTGCGCTTAAACCTAAAAATCTTTCTATGGAAGAAGCAGCATCTATTCCGTTAGTGGCGCTAACGGCCTGGCAGGTTTTGGTGGAAAAAGCAAAAATCAAAAAAGGGCAAAAAGTATTTATTCAGGCTGGTTCCGGAGGTGTTGGAACAATTGCAATTCAGCTGGCAAAACATTTGGGAGCCACAGTTGCTACAACTGCAAGCGCTAAAAGTTTTGATTTACTCGAAAAACTCGGAGCTGATATCGTTATTGATTATAAGAATAGTGATTTTGAAAACAGGTTAAGTAATTATGATGTTGTGCTAAATAGTCAGGACAAAGAAACACTCGAAAAATCGTTAAGAATATTAAAATCAGGCGGAAAACTAATTTCTATTTCCGGGCCGCCAACTCCGGATTTTGCTAAAGAAATCAAAGCGCCCTGGTTTGTAAAAATAATTCTTTCCCTAATAAGTTCTGGCATTCGTAAAAAAGCAAAGGCTAAAAATGTTGACTATTCTTTTTTATTTATGAAAGCTGATGGCGATCAGCTAAATGAAATTACCAAACTTATTGAGGCCGGAATAATTGAACCGGTTATGGATAAAGTTTTTCCTTTCGATAAAACAAACGAAGCATTGTCTTACGTAGAAAGCGGACGTGCAAAAGGAAAGGTTGTTATTAAAATAAAATAATCTTTTTATAAAATGATCACTATTTTCAATTTGAAATGAGCATCTAACTTACAGAATAGTTATAAATGAAATTTTTTTGATTTCATTCATTGTGGCCCTGTAATGTAATTTAAACGAGAATCAATTATGATTTAAATTCGGGAATGGGATTTAACTGATTTAAACCAAAACCGAATGCTTATTTTGAATTGGAAGTATGTGATTTGTTCTAAACTTAAAAATTTTTGATTTTTTCTATAAGTTCTGCATAAAAAAGCCACTCAAATCGAGTGGCTCTATTTAATATTCAAAAAATGTAAAAACAGTTTATAGAACGCTAATCTTCACAGAACTTGCTTTATCATTAAAATTTCCTAAACAACCATTATTTCCTGTTATTACGACAGATTCTCCTCCAAAATTGTCGTTTTGGTACATTGTAATTTTGTATCCATTTTCTAAGCGAACAGAAGACAAATCATCATTTACAATACCATACGATTTTAGCTGATCTAATGTGTAATTACCAACAGGCAAAGCAATGGCATAACCGGTATAATTACAATTTTGGTAAACTGTTACAATACCACCAGCTGAAGTATTGTATTTATTATCAACATATGTGCGGGATAAATTGCCTACACCATCAAAATAATTATCTGCTAATTTTGCAGGATCGGTTGCAAATTCACCTCCTTGTACAATTCCATCATTTCCGTCATTCCATGCCCATGGAGCGTTTGCGCCACCAGTTTTAAAATCGTTTCCTTTAAATCCTCCAGCCGGGCTTGAAAATAATTCGGTGTTAAATCTTTGGTCCCATAATCCTCCGCTTTCAAAAATATCAACAAGTTTATATTCTACATAATTGTCATAATTATCAGCTGGTATTTGTGCAGTTCCGCTTGCAGAAGGGTAGTAAATAATTCCGTCTCCATCTATATCATGTTGAGGCCAGGCTTTAAGACTGTGTCCCTTAGCATCTTGTGCTGTTATAGGATGCAATTCGCCGTTATAGTCTCTCATTTGTAATGTTCCGTCAACGCTTTCCAATCCGCTTACAAAAGAACTGCCGGATGGCACGTAAGAAAAGAAATCGGAATGGCTTACTGTAACAGCTCCTTTTAAGGAACCATAAGTTGATCCATCTTTCTGTACAATCATTAATACTCCTTCCAAATCATTTTCATGTTGGTCTAATGAGTATAAAAGTGGGTTATCTGTCCAATCTCTTGGAGAAAAGAATGCGTAAGTAATGAACCAATGTGTATTTGATTCTACTATCGAATAGTAACAATGAGCAGCTAAAGAATTGGCGTAAGCAGGAAGGTTATTCCAGTTATTTTCGGCATTCCAGTCATTGTCATAATTAATTGCAGTAAGATAATCTGATTTTCCTCCTTCGGCATAAGTTCCAGTTGCATCTACATCTTTATAATGTATAGGCGCCCATCTTCTTGCCAAATCAGAAATAGCTGCTGCACTGATTTTGCTGGTGTTTTGTTGTTTTTTTGTCACACTGGTTTCTTGTACTTCATCCAATGTTGTGTCCTGACAGGAGAATGTAACGGCACCTAATATAATAATAAATACTTTACTTAAAACCTTTTTTCGATTCTGTTTTTTCATAATTCTAGTTTTTAATGTTAATAACCTAATTTGAAATTCCTTGATTTTGATGCAATTATTAATAGCTATAACCAACTGAGAAATAAAAAATACTCATCAGCAGTAGAAACTTTGTTTTTTGAAAATCTTGTCGACAGATTTCTTTTGAATTATAATTCTTACTTGCATATAAGTACTTAAAAGGAGAAATCGTACTATCTGAAAATATTATGATACTGTTAACAAAAGGTTATTGTGCAGGAGTTTAATTCCATGCTTTTAAAGACTATTTAAAAGTAACTGTGAAAGTTTGGAATCATTTAAAATGTTTTTATTGATTTTAAGATGAAAGCATAGCAGAATTAAGGGCAATTATTTCTAATAATGCCCAATGTAAAAAAGAGAAATAATAAAGAGGAAAATAGGAGATGTAGAATAAAACAAAGAAAATATCTGCAAAGAGCAGATTCAGAATCTACTTTGGAGTAAGTATAAAATAGAACATGGTCAATAAAATAAGACCATGATTCCTGGCTTAAGATCTGATATTTGAATTAAAATGCTGTAGAATTTGTTTAGGTGCTGCTATAACTTCTCTTCGAATAGGATCGAACCATTCCATTTCTTTGGTAACCTCTGCACAGCATTCTTTTTTTGAGTTGAAGAAAGAACTTTTAATGTTGATTTTGTCTTCTATAGAACAATGTTTCATCTCAACAAAAAAAGGTTCGGTAAACATTAGATTTTTATAACAGACTAAAACATGATTTCCCTCTTGCAAACCCAGATGTAAAGCGTTGAGTTTCTCTTTTGAGAATCCATTATTAAACAAAAAATGATGTAATAATCTAAGCGTGTATGAAATGTAGGCATTGCTTTCCATCACCATAACATCATTTACATCTTCTCCGGCGACAACATAATTTTTGCAGATCATTTAAATTTAGTTGAGGTTATTAAAAAAGAGGTCAGCCTGAATGAAACTGACCTCAAATAGTAGTCATGTTTAATGATTTCTAAAGATGAAATCAGAATTTTTTATTGTAGTATGAAGTGGTTGTATTTCTAATTATAATTTGGCTAGCAAAAGATTGAAACTTACCTTGATTTTATTAGATACTTTATTGCTAACCAGTTTTGGAATTTCGATATCAAAGTCTTGTGCTTTTATATCAAAATTTCCTGTAACCGTAATTTTATCACCAGATTTTGAAATTTTGGCGTTTGCAGTTACTTTTTGTGTTTTTCCGTGTAAGGTTAAATCTCCGGAAATCTTAAATGCTTTTGCCGTAGCGGAAAGCTTTGATGCGTCAAAATCTTCTACTTTTCCTTTGAATGTTGCTTTTGGAAATTTATCCGATTCTACATAATTTTCATTAAAATGTTCCTCCATTAAGGCAACCTTAAAACGAAATCCTTTCATAAGCGTTAAAACCGCAATATCTCCTGTTGATGATTCTAAAATAGCCGATGTATTTTTGTTTTCAGCTGCAATTTCTTCGACAGCATCAACAGTTGCTTCAAATTTTAAACTACCTGTTTTTGTTGCATATTTTTGAGCCGAAACCTGTAATATTCCAACAAATAAAAATAGCACTACAATTATTTTTTTCATTTCAATTTGATTTAATTTTCTAATAATCCATCCGTATTCCATTGCAAAATGGTGTTGATTTTATCCTGTGGCATTCTTCCTGATCTTGGCATTATACCTGCAGCTCCGTTTTGTCTTTGAATTCTGTCTAACAATTCACCATTTAAAAGAGCATCTTTTACCTGGTCATAAGTTTCTAAAGGTATAAGCTGACCCGAAGAAGGATGACAGCCAATGCAATTTTGATCAATAATAGATTTGACATTTTTAGTATAAGTAGCTTTGTCAACTATCACAGTTGGTTCTTCCAGACTTTCATAAGTATTAGATTCACAACCGTATAAGGATAGAATGATGATCGATAAATAAATATATTTTTTCATGTTTATATTTTTAAAAAACTCTATATAAATTAAACCCAAAGAAGAAATCGCCTTTGCCCCAATCGCCGGCAGCACTTGTTAAGTAACCGCTTTCGGTCATTGACTGCGAATTTGTAAAAATCAATTGAAAAATATGACCTCCCGTTTCTATGTCAAGTCCTACTGATAGCGGATTATTATAGAAGTCCGGTTTATTAAAATTCTCGCCGTATTCTAAATTAAGAGAAAGTCTTTTGGTTAATTTTAAGCGTCCGCCTGCACCCAAAGTGAATTGATTATCATTTTCAATAGCAGGATTGTATAGGTTTTTATGGATATAAGAAGGAGCCAATTCTAAAGATAATCTATCAGAGAATTTTCTTGAAATCAGCACTTGATTTATATACGTTAACCGATCAGAAAATTCAATTTTAGGATAATCGTCTTTTTTTAATCCACTATTAAAATCTATTGTACTGTAGCCAACAATATCCAAAGGAAATTTATCACTTTGTCTTATTAGTCTGTATTTTAAAGATGCTTCATTCATTTTCAGCAAAGTATGGTGTGATGCACTTACAGCAAGCCAATCGGTAACTCCGTAAATTCCACCAATTTTTGTAGTGGCATCATCAAAACCAAAAAACTCCGAAATCCCGCCTTTTACAGTACCAAATCGATGAGAAATTACCATGTAAAACTCTTTTTTTGCAGGTAATTTTGTTGACTGCAAGGTTATAATCTGCAAAGCTTTAAATGTTGCTGTTACGTTTTTGTCAACCACTTGTGTTGAGTCCAGGCCGGAGAGTAAATCTTCCTGCGCATTACTATAAAGACAGATTAAGAAACTGACTATTAAGAATATTTTTTTCATATTTAATGTTGTTGAATACTGCATTGATCAAATTTTACTACTTCGAATAAATCATCAAAACCAATGCATCTGCCTTTTATATTGATCTTTTTATTCATTAAAGTCTTTTCAGCCTTTTTGTCTATTTTACAAAATATCTTATTGTCGATTACCATTGACGAATCAGTAACTTCAGACACGATTCCTTCAACTTCAATTGTTTTATTTAAATATTTTGCATCTCCTTTTGCAGGATCTAAAGCATATTCGTTTTCTAAATCTGTGGCAGAAATCGTAAGTATTGATTTTTCACTATTGATGTCTCTGGCATCTTTGTATAAAATATTTTTATAGATATAATAAGAGCCCAAACTAATTACCAGTAGAAGTACCAGTACTTTAATTATTGTTTTAGTCATTTGGATTTTCTGATTTAAATTTTACTGTAGTAGAGTAGAACTTTCTTTTTTTAAATAGTATGATTTACAAAAACTATTGTTTATATAGCAAGTGGCAAATCTTTTACCGGTACCGGCCAAACTCCAGGGCTTGGGAAACTAATTCCTTTATTAGCGCCTCTTACGCTTGCATCTTGTCCAAAATAGTATAAAGGCCAGCCATTGTAAGTCAATTGAGATTTACCAAATACAGTTATAACACCAAATTTAGTTTTGTCAAGTGTCGAAGGCACAACAATTTTATCGGTTTCATATATTGGCCAAACAGGATTGTTTGAAAAATCAGATTTGGTAAAATTGTTTTTATTGAAATTATCGTTTTTAAAAACATACAACGTTAATCCTTTAGCATCAGTAAAATAAGTGGTCTGGCCATCTCCAACAGTATAATCTGATTTGTAGTTTTTACCATCATGTCCTACAAGCTGGCTTCTTACGATCATAATCGAATAATCCGGTTTTGCTATAAACCAAACACCACCAACTCCGTCGCCCGTTGTTGCACCGGCAGCTTCTGCTGTGTTAGTTCCGTTTACACTTGGTGCATAATAATATAAAGGCCATCCTTTATAGGTTACTTGTTTTTTACCAGAGGCAGTAGTTACAGTACCAAAATCAGAGAATGTTAATCCTGTACCTATTTTATCTGCAGTTAAATTATCTACTGTAAAAGCAGGCCATACAGCTTCACAACCTCCTGTACAAGAAACTTGTCCATTAGCATCTGTTGAAAAAAAGTATAAAGATCTTCCATCCTTATCAGAAAGATAAGAGCCTAATGTTGTACTTGTAGAAAGTTTAACTTCAATCTTTACTTCCGGAGTTGTAGGAGTCTCATCGTTGTTATTATCACTACTACAGCTTAGGAAAAATGTTGTTGCTGCAAAAGCAACTAAAGCGAATTTAATTTGTTTTAATTTCATTGTTTTTTGTATTTGATTAATTATAAAAAGGGGGAAAAGCTACTTTACAGAACCAGTAAAGCATTTTTAGTTTGATTATAGTCCACGAGCATTTCGTTCAATAATCAGATTTGCTTATTGTTACGAACTGTCATTAAAATCAAGTATTACGTTTTGTATGGGAGCCATTTTCTTCTTCTGATAGATTCAGAAGTAAAACAGCTTTAATGCAGATTACCCTACCAAAGAATTGTTATTTTATAAAAAAATAAAAAAAAGAGACAGAAACTGGTTACAAATCTTGAAGGAAATAGGGCTAGAGTGAAACTCTAAAGCTCACATTTGGAGTTCTTTGCAATGCGAATGTTTCAACTTCTTCTATAGAATTTGTTAATGAACTTATTCTATAATATTCGCTGATTTCATTTTTTCGGTTTAGGATATTTAAGATAGAAATTCCTAATTTGTACTGAATTCCGTTTGCAGTTTCCCACTTGTAAGTAGAAGAAATATTAACCTGCGAAAAAATATGCAGATTGGTATTATTAGGTTTGTTGTAAACCAATTGGGGATTTGAAAGGTCAATTTGAGAAAAATCAGGCGAAGTTTTTGGCCTGCCCGAAGACCATTTTGTACCCAAAGCAATTTTAAAATTGTTTTTCTCATAAATTCCCGCCCACGAAACCGTATGCATTAACTGAAAATTGTTAGGGAAAGTTGGGTACTCATAATTAGAAAAATGGTAATTATTATGATTATACGTATAGCTTAACCAAGTCAGAAAATGATTCATTTTTTTCTGAACTAGCATTTCTGCTCCCCAAATTTCATAATCGCCAGTCGTTCTAATAAACTCTAACTGGTTTTGAAAACC
Source organism: Flavobacterium sp. AK-345 (assembly GCF_058310175.1). Lineage (NCBI taxonomy): Bacteria > Pseudomonadati > Bacteroidota > Flavobacteriia > Flavobacteriales > Flavobacteriaceae > Flavobacterium > Flavobacterium sp. AK-345. The sequence goes on from NZ_JBZEER010000010.1 coordinate 48,445, forward strand.
CTGACTGGAAGTTGTGATTCCGCTTACTTTTTTATAAAAATTTTCTATATCCAACAGCCAGTCATTTTTTTTGTAGAATAAATTTAAAGAGACTTGTTTGCTCTTTTGAATAGGAATAGTGGTATTATTCGATATAATCCAACGTCTTTTCTCAATACCAAAATAATCTTTTTGCAAATCAATGATTTGTTGCGAATTTTGACTTTTTAGTTCGCCCAGCAATTCTAAATTTAAATTTTTATTGATGCTGTAACCAAATTGCATTCTCGGTTCAATAATAAATTTTTTAAATTTTTCGATATAATTAATTCGGGTTCCCGCCTTAAAATATATTCTGGCGAGCGTATCGTTGTATTTTCCTTCCAAAATCAGGGCGTGAGTTCTCAGAACGTCTTTTACATTACGATAAAAATCAGGATTTGTCACCTTTTCTAAATTAGAAATACCTACTTCGTTAAACTGATAGCCATCATTAAAACTAAATCTGGAAGTAATAATATGATTGCTTTCTAAATTAATTCCATTATTGTTTACCGTATTTTCCTGAATAACGATTTGGTTTCCAATAGTAGTTCTTTGATTGGCCAAAAGTTCATAAGCAGAGTTATAAACATTCACTTTGGTAGTATTGAAACGGTTCCAGTTTCTTTTCCAGGACAAATTTCCACCGTAATTTTGTTGACGCAAAATATTGTTTTCAGATCTGTTTATATCATACACCATAGCACTTTGAAAAACCTCCAGATTGTCCTTAATGGTAATTAAATCTAATATAATCTGATCCTTGCTTCCGATTTTTTGAGCATATTTGAGCGTAGCATCATAAAAGCCAAATTTTTTGTCACTGCGATAATCTATATTTTGGTTTTGTGAAAAATCAGTGATTGTTGTGTTTTGAAATACTTTATTGAAATATTCCTTATAAGTAGGTGTTTCTACAAAATCGGTAATAGATTTGCGGGCTGAAATTTCGATAGAACTCTTTTTCGAAAGATTGTACTTTGCATAAACATCGGCATTAATCATATTTATTCCTGCGCTAAAAGCATTTTTTTCTGCTGTTTCGGGAGTAGAAGAAATCGCTACGACACTCGAAACACTTTCTCCAAAAAATGCCGAACTTCCATTTTTATAAATCGAAATCGTATGTGCCAAATTGGGATTGAAAACCGATATTAAACCAAAAAAATGTCCCGTTTGGTACATTCGTATTCCGTTCCACAAAAATAAATTCTGATCGTGTGTGCCGCCGCGAACATTGATGCTTGATACACTCTCGTCGATGCTGTTTACACCGGGAATTTGCTGCATGGTCTGCAAGGCATCCGGTTCGATAAGCCCTGGCAAAATTCCAAATTTCTTGGGTTTAATTTCAAACGATCCATCGTTGTTTTTTGAAATTCCCGAAGCTAAAATAGCATTCGCTTTAATTTCTGCCAGTTCTGTAATTTCAGGGTCTAACAGTATTTGAAGGCAATTTTTAGAATCGGAATTAGTCAACACAATTCTTTTGGCTATAAAGCCGATGTGACTAATCAGGACTGCGTTTTTATCCTCCCCGTTAAATTCAAAATAACCGTTTGAATCAGTTGTGATTTGATTGTTGTTGGCTAAACTGATATTGGCATTTTCAATGGGTTTTTTATCTGTTTTAGAAAAAATATAGCCGCAAATTAGTTGTAATTCAATCTCTTTTTTATAAATATTAATGAATTTGTTTCCAATGTTTTCAAAAGATAAATTGGTGTTTTTGGCTAAATAATGCAATTTTTGATCTAAGGAAAGTGATTTTTTTGGTGGAACTAATTTCAGGTCGGCAATATTGTCTTCAGTATAATTAAAGCTAACCTGATGCTGTTTTTCAATATCAATTATGATTTTTTTAAAAGGCATAAGTTTTCCTTTGTCCTGAGCAAAAAGATTCAGGACAAGGAAAAAAAGAAAAAACAAAAAATGAAATTGTTTGGGGAAGAACATTTATTTTTCGTCAAAAATTATTTTATTTTTCGAGACTTTTTTAGCCTCCAAATGATACGTTGTACTAATAATCTGTAAAGCTATATCAAGGTTTTTGGCGGGTAATTTTCCCGTAAATAAGGAAACTGTATCTTTTGTGTTTAATTCGATCTTAATATTATATTGCCTTTCAACTTCGTCTAGCAGCGTTCGGATATTTTCTTTATAAAAACATATTTGATTTTCTGTCCATTCCGGTTTTAAGGAACGTACTTTCATTTTAGTTTGTTTTCCGTTTTCAAAACTAACGCTTTGCCCGTGTGTCAATAAAATTTGAAAGTTTGCGTAATTTACTTTTACACGACCTTCATAGCACACTACATCAAACCTGTTTTTTCTGGCTTTTACGTTAAACTGAGTTCCCAAAACCGATACTTTCCCCAGACTGGTCTGTACTTCAAAACGTCGGCCTTTGGCTACCCTGAAATAAGCTTCACCTTTTAGTTCAAGACGCCTGTTATCGTCCCAGTTCCATTTTTTATAATTTATTTCAGAACCTGAATTTAGTACAACTTCAGAATTATCAGGTAATGAAAAAGTTGTTTTTTCTCCAAAACTTGCCGTTTCCGTTTGTGGTACAAAAAATTTCAGCAAAAAGGTTATTCCAAGTGCCAGAACAAATATAGCGGCTGCTCTAAATATCCAGTTATTGTGTAAAGGAATCTCTTTTGGAGTTTCTTTTTTCTGATTAAGAATGTTTGACAGCATAGCGTTATCATCAAAATCACCTATCTCCAAATGTTCTGTATAATTTTTTATTTTTTGGTATTTTTCAAAATCGGCACTTGCTTTAAATTCAGCTAATTCATCTTCCGACAAATCATTGTTGAGCCATTTTGCTAATAAGCGATTCTTTTTCATTGTACTACTATTATATATTAAAACAATTGGAACTAAATTTACCCTACTTTATAAATCAATTTCTTTACGAAGACTCAATAATGCCAAGTGAATGCGTTTTTCGACAGCTTTTACGCTAATGTTTAATTCCAGGGCAATTTCGCTGTATTTTTTTCCATCAATTCGATGCATCAAAAAGGCAACACGCTGTTTTTCGTTTAAGTTCTCGATAGCTTTCAAAAGTTTAGACTGAAATTGTTTTTCCTCTAAAAGATATTCCGGGTTTTCATTTGTTTTGTCTAAGCCTGTGAAGTTTTTTTCATATTTCAGCACCACTTTCTGGTGTGCAATTTCATTAAGACTGCTATTGTTTGCAATCGTATAGATGTACGATTTTGCTTTTTCCAAAGGCACCGAAGCGCAGTTTTGCCAAAGTTTTACAAATGCTTCCTGTGCTATATCTTCTGCCTGATCTAAATTGCCAAATTTGTAAAAAAGGAAATTGCGAAGTGCTTTTATGTGACTTTTAAAAAAAGACGAAAAGACTATTTCATCACAAGTATTTGATTCGGTTTTATTTGGCATTTGGATTTTTCAATTTGTAGTAGCAAAAGTATTTGTTTTTACTTTAAGTAGGGTAAAAGTAAAGCTGATTGTTTTATAAGAGTAAAAAATAAATTTTCTTATGATAATTAACAATTTAAAAAAGTGAAACAGAAACCCTTAATACCAGATTTATTAAAAAGCAGTTTCTTAAATTTTATTACCTTTGTAAAAATATAAGTATGTTCCCTTTCAAAAAATATTTATCAATAGCATTCCTTTTAGTCTTATTGTCTTGTCAAAACGACAGAGATGAGCAGGGAAATAATGCGCAGGGAACAATTACAAGTGTTTCTCCTCTTACTACTTATCTGCAAAGAGTGGCAATGGTACCAACAGTGCAGGATAATGTAATCGACGGATCTACTTACTGTACAATAAAACTTCCTTATACTGTTACTGTTAATAATGAACAAATTGCCGTTAATACAACTGCTGATTATCAAAAAGTAGTAGATAATATCAATGCAAGTACTTACGATGACGATATTGTAAAAATAGATTTTCCGGTAACGATGGTTTACTACAATTACGTACAAAAACTAATTGAGAATGAAAATGATTTTAATGATTTAATTGATTATTGGAATCTTTACCCTGATCTTTTATCCAAAATTAATGGGTTAAATATTAATTATCCTATCACGATTAATATCTATAACAGCGCCAGTCAATTTGCAAGTTCTCAATCGATTATAAGCGATGAGGCTTTTTTTAATTTTATAAAAAACCTGAATGGCAGTCAGTATATTTCATTAAATTATCCAATTTCTGTATTAGATTATCATAATCAGGTAAAGGCGATTACGAATAATTTGGAGTTCGAAAATGCTATAAAATATGCTATTGATTACTGTCCGGAAAATAACATTGCAACACTTGATTTTACAGAGACACTAACAAATGGCTCTTGGAAAATAGCTTATTATTTTGATGATTCAGAAAAAACGCTTTCTTATAGTGATTATTGGTTTATATTTAAAAGTGACAAATCGGTAATTGCTAAAAAAGGAGCAATTGCAGAAACTGGAACATGGGAAAGTACGGTGGTGAATAATGTTAGGGAATTAAAAATAAATTTCAGTTCAGAATTACTTGGTAAATTAAGTTGTAATTGGAAATTGTTTGAATTTAATAATTCCCAAATCAGGTTACGTGATGTAACTGATAGCACCAATTATCTTTATTTTGAAAAATTATAAGTTCTTTATCCCTGAAAGAATTTTAAATAAAATATTCCTCTTGCATTTTTTGAGTTAACTCTACTTTTTATTGAGTTAACAAGGTTTATTAAAATCATGGATATTTATATAAATTAATAAATTATCTCAATTTAATCCATATAAATGCATTTCAAATACCTATTGATCTTTTTCATTTTGTTTTCACTCAACGCAAATTCACAAATTGTAGAAGATAAAAAAAATTTTCGCGCAGCAGATTCCTTATTGAAGGAAAATAGTTTTTCTGTTCACAGGGATAATTATTTTTTAACGGGTGTGCCAATAAATGCTCCAATTACTAAAAACTCTGCCGATGTAAAATATCAGGTTAGTTTTAAGTTACGATTGTACTCAAAGCCTATATTCGCAGGTTTTTATCCCTATTTACTATACACTCAAAAAGCTTTTTGGGATATTTATGCCAATTCAAAACCATTTTCCGAAATTAATTTTAATCCCGGTGTGGCTATTGTTCGTCCATTTTATTTAAAAGGAGGAAGGCTAACTTACGGAACAGTTTCATTTGAACACGAATCAAACGGAAGGGATTCTATTTATTCCAGAACATGGAATATGCTTGCGTTTTCATTAAAATCGCAGATTTCCCCACGATGGACAGTTGGTTTGAGGGGATGGATTCCGCTTGTCGATAAGGAAGATAATCCCGGACTTACCAAATATGTAGGTTATGGCGAAGCGAGTGCAACTTACCAGATACAACCGGGACGATGGAGTGCAGATGTTCTTTTTAGAAAAGGAAGCGGCCTTATCAATTATGGATCGCTGCAGACACAGGTAAACTGGAGACCCTACAAAAATGAAAATTATTATCTCACATTACAATGGTTTGTGGGCTACACAGAAAGTTTGATTGATTACCAGGAACACAAAAGCATGATTCGTTTGGGATTTACAATCAAGCCTGAAAATATGGGCATTTTTTAAATTACTTTATTTTCATTGTACTTTTTACTTTAACTAAAGAAGTAAAAAAAGATATTCTTAGTCTTGCAATGAAACCATTTTCGGTACTACCCAGTTTTTTTTATCTTACAAAAACGACAAACATAAAACATCTTTTTTTGCTGATTTGTAATTACTTTAGTTTATAAGTAATTATAAGTCAGTTAAATATACTGTGTGTTATTTGGCTGATAAAATAATTTTAGTATCTTTATTCTTATAAAATTCACTTTTTATATAATCCTGATTTTTCAGGAATTTGTATACTACAGAAACAGATAACGAATAATAAGGTTAAAGTTATCTTACAAATAAAGAGCGCTGGCGGTTTGGTCCCGTCAGATAATATGGAGTAATACAAAAACCTGTGGAGAAAGAAAAATTTATCACGGAGAACGCAAAGTTTTTTTAAATATACTAGTTTAGTAAAAATATCCCGAAGCCTCGGGACACAAAGCTTTGCGGACTTAGATTGTGTAAACACAACTTAAATCTTAGTGAACTCTGAGAATCCCGATAGCTATGCGGGATTGCGTTCTCTGCATTAAAAATAATTAGGAGATATAAAATTTTTAATATTTCTCCACAACTAGCTTTGATCCGATAATATCCAAAGAAGGCATATCTGCCTTTGGATTACAAGCCATATTTTATAGAGTTAGACTCATTTACAGTATTAGAGATTTATGAGGGAAGATAGAAATGTTACGTATTTACATAACAAAATGATTGATTTATACCTCTGCAATTGTATTAATTTCTGAATTCATTATTCCTGTTTTCAGTTTTAGACTGTATTGAGCTGCACAACATTTAATTTCTAATACTATTTTCGCTATCGAGAAGAGACTTTGGAGAGCGGAGGTAAATATATTATTTAATAATAACTAATATGTCTAAAACTATGAAACAAGAAACCGACGCTCAACAAACAGATTTAAAAATTATTTTATCTGATTATGATTCCACATGGCCCGCTGATGGCCCGATCGATTTAGATATTCATGACCTTCCACACGATGCATCCGGAATCGAATGGTGGTATCAAAATTGTCATTTGACTTCTAAAGATGGTAAACGGCTTTCTTTATTCGCTTCCTTTTTCAGGGCGGCAAAAAGAGACGAGCATACAGGAAATTTAAACCATACACATTCTGTAATCTGGTCCTTATCAGACATCGACGGGAAAAAGTATTATACGGACTCTCTTGTAGATAGAAGTTTACCAAGTGAAGCATTAAAAATGATTAAGAAATACGACGAAAAAAATGTGGGAACCAAATGGATTCGCCGTGCATTAAAAGAGGTGTATGAGAAAGGAAATGTGCCGCTGCCTGACAGATTTCTTAAAAAAACTGTTACTGTAGGGACGAAGAATCTTTCACTTGAATATGATGAGAATTCTTTTAAGAAAGAGGAACAGGGCAACTATCATTTAAATCTGGAAAACCCATCGAAAGGAATCGCTTGCAGACTTGATTTTGTCCCCTTAACAAATCCGGTAAGACATGGAAACAATGGAGTGGGGAGCAGTATAGGAAGAGAAGATCTGTTTTATTATTTTATTCCAAAATGTGACGTAAGCGGGGAGATCCTGATCGATAATACAGTTTACAATGTAGAGGGCAGTGGTTGGTATGATCATGAATTCGGCAGGTCTGTAGATGAAAACCCAAACTTTGACCTTGAGCATGATCTGGCCTGGAACTGGATAGCACTCCAGCTGGATAATGGCTGCCAGATATCCGGATATAATCTTTTTGATAATAAAATTAATGGTGCACATGCTGGAGGTATAGTAATTATGATAGCTCCGGATGGTGAAATAAACAGAACAGAAGATTTTTCATTTACTCCTGAAGATTACTGGACAAGCGTTCAAACTTTTATTTCGTATCCCGTTTCCTGGAGATTGGAAATCCCAGAATTTAATATTTCTCTTTCTGTTAAAGCTGAATTTCCGGAACAAGAGTTTATTACGATTCTCTCTGCGCCGGCAATTTGGGAAGGATGTGTAAATGCTACAGGAAGTTTTATGGCAGCAGAAGTTTCCGGCCCTGGATATATTGAAATAAACGGATTTAATACTACTATAAATATTGAAAATTTCTTAAAAAATGTTGGTAAGGCAACGCAAAAGGCGATAGAATCATTACTGCCTTTAGACCCTACTGACGATGAGTTTTACAGATTGGTAAACAGTTCGCTGGGAACTTCTTTTTTTAGCACTGCTGATAAAGAACAATATGTTTCGACTGTTATCAAACCAATCAGGGAAGTTGTTGATCGTAATAAAAAATCCTGGCGGTCTTATGTGTTTTTAGCTTGTATAGACGTTGTTGGCGGAAACTCCCAGCCGTTTGTCGACTGGCTCGCCATGCTAGAGATCATACATACAGGATCATTAATTGTAGATGACGTGCAGGACAAGTCTGATACACGCAGAGGAGGCACCGCTTTGCATTTGATGTACGGAGAAGCACTTGCAATTAATGCGGGCAATGCCTGTTATTTTATTGGAGAATTGATGATGCATAGTCCGAAGCTTCCAGAACATATCCGGCTGCAGGTATATGAATTTTATTTTGGAATGATGCGTGCTGGGCATGCAGGCCAGGCAATGGATATTAGCGGGCTTCATTATCTCATGCCAGATGCAGTAAATAGTGGGGATAACACATTACTGGAAAAGAGGATTTATACGATACACCGGTTAAAAACAGCAGCCTCTTCATGTACATTGGCCAAAATGGGAGCACTGTTAGGAGGGGGCAAACCGGAAGAAATAAATGCGCTTGGTGTTTTTTTTGAAGCCATTGGTGTCGCCTATCAAATAATGGATGATGTATTGAATTTGCAGGGGTACGACAATAACAGAGATAAAGGAGAAGATATTACAGCGGGAAAAATAACCATGCCTGTTGCCAAAGCAATGGGTTTATTGCCTTTGGATAAACGTGAATATGTTTGGGAAATAATTCAAACAATGCCTACAGACAGAGCGATTATAGAATCTGTAATTGTTACATTGCAAAATTGTGGTGCCATTGCCGCCTGTAGGCAGGAAGCAGAAGAGCTTGTAGAGGAGGCCTGGAAAAAAGTAGATGAAGTAGTAGAAGATTCATTTTTTAAAATAAGAATCCGGGCCTTTGGCTGGTTTGCATTGAAAAAAGGATAATGTGATATGAAGAGTATATTTTCTTCTGAAAAACCACTCGGACTTCATTTGATTAAATAGCAGCTTAAATTTAATAGATAAACACGAATTTTCACTAATATTCTATAGTTGGTTTAGTTTGCGAAATTAAATTTCACAAACTAATTAGTTCAAATTAGTGAAATTCGTGTTTAATTACGATTAGCACTATTGGCTTGTCTGATCACTTTTGGATCGGTTAGGTTAAAACGATAAACAAAACTCAGTCGGTATCGGGCGGCGTTAGGTATGCTTACTTCTTTAAATAAATAATCGGTGCCAGTTGTGGTGTTTTTGTTTTGGCGTAAATTAAAAGCGTTGCTTACATCAAATACAATTGTTGCTTTGTCTTTTAATAAATTTTTGCTCAAACCAAAATCGATTGATTGCAATGCTGCATTTGTGGTTTGTGCATTTTGCTGTTCTCCACGAAAGTTATAGCGGCCCTGAAAACTAAATTTAGCCGGCAGTTTAATCTGCGTACTTAAACGTCCTGTAAAAGTTTCTCCGTTATAATCAAGGTTTTTTTCCTGATAATTTCCTTTTTGTACAAAGCTGTAAAAGTTCATTTCTACATTTATCTGTAACCATTTTAATGGATTGTATAATGTAGAAAGTTCAAAACCAGTGCGCGTTTCGTAGTCAATATTAATTGGTGTTGTATAAAATATATCATTCTCACGGTAAGTAAAATCCTGAATATAATTTTTTTCTCTCTGATAATAAACGGAAGGATTCAGGGTTAGTTTTTTCCAGGTTTTAAGAAAACCCAGTTCAAATGCATCGGTATAAGAAGGATTAAGATCTGGATTTCCAATATATTGTGCGTTTAAATCCGTCAGTTCATTAAAAGGATATAAAGCATACAAAGCCGGGCGGTTAATGCGTTTGCTGTAATTAAGCTGCAAAGTCGAAGTCTCAAATTTATAACTCATATTAACAGTAGGGAATAGTTTTGCATAATTTTTCTTGTCGTCATATGTGTTTTTAATATCTGTAATAGAAATTTGGGTTAGTTCTGTACGCAAACCCAGCATGTAATTGAATTGGCCTGTTTTGTTGCTAAATTGAGCATATGTGCTGGAAATGGTCTCGGTATATTTCAAATTATTATCAATGTTTTGGTAAATTGTCCAGTCATTTTCTTGTTGCTGTTCGGCCAAAAAATCACTGGAGACTTTGCGAATCTCACTTTTTATACCAAATTCAAATACCGAAACACTATCAATAGGTTGTATAAAATCACTCTGAATAAGTAAATCTTTACTATTGCCTATTGATTTTGTTCTAATTCCAGGATAAGTTACTGGAGTTGGAAATAAACGCTCTGTTGAAAGATTCCAGTTTTTATCACTGTTCCACCAATCGTATTGAACGTTAATAGTCCATTTTTTTGCCTCTTGTTTAAATGTTTGTGTATAGTTAAATTCTAATTGATTGTAATCCCTTTTTTCCAATGATTTGCCTTGTCTTATTAAAGTGCTATCCAGGCTCGTATCGTTGCTGTAATCGTATTTTAGGTGAGTTTTATCATTATCATGTGTGGCATTCTTTAAAAAAGCTGCGGTAATAGTGTGGTGATCGTCAAAAAAATAATCAGCCCCAAGATACATCAGTTTTCCATCGTCGTGACGGTCTTCATTTTGCACACGGTTCATTAGACTTGGCGTGCCATTATTAATAGTGGACTGATTTGTTGTATACAAACCAACGTAATCAGATGAGCGAATGCTGAAATTTGAAAAAATATTGATTTTATCTGATTTGTAGTTGATACTTGGATTAAGACGGCTATCATTTGGTGAACCGGCCACCAATCGTACCTGACCATTAAAACCACTTTTTTTGTTTTTTTTCAATATAATATTAATAATTCCTGCAGAACCAGAAGCATCATATCTTGACGAAGGATTCGTAATAACTTCTATACGATCGATTTGGTCGGCAGCGATTTGATCAAGCGCGTTGGTTTGGGTAAGACCGGATTGTCGTCCATTAATAAGGACTAATACACTGCTGTTGCCACGAAGACTCACTCCGCCGGTTGGACTAACTGCAACAGACGGTACTCCATTTAAAACATCATTGGCAGAGCCATTTTGCGAAAGCACATCTTTACCAACTTCAAAAACCTTTTTATCCAGTTTTAAACTAATGTTTGGTTTTTGACCATTAATCTCTACGGCATTCAATTGAACTGCATCAGTAGCTAAACCAATAGTTCCTAATTCTATTTTTGCTTTACCCGAAATAATCTCCAATGGCTGCGTATAATTTTGATATCCCATAAAACTAAAAGAAATGGTCATTTTTCCTATTGGCAATTTTTCTAAACTAAAAACGCCATGCTCATCAGTAACACCAATTAGTACTGTTTTTAAGGCGCTGTCTTTTACCGCTATTGTTACATACGGCAATGCTTCTTTGGTGGTATTGTCCTGAACTTTTCCGGAAACAGTGGCTTGCTGCGCATTGGCCAAAAAGTGAAATAGTAAAATTAAAATACTGGTTATTAGGGTTTTCATGTTGATTGGTTATATAGTACAAGATTAGTTGATAAAATAAAATGAGACCTTTTAAAACATGCAAACGGCTCTAAGAGCTTTTGAAATGCATTTCTCAATTCGATATTTATTCTATCTTTATCTTATGTATCGACTGACCTTTTTTAGCGCTTTTTTACTGCTTTTGTTTACCTCGTGTAAACAGTATACTGATTATGTGAAATCGGATGCATCTTATTCTTATTATGTTAATGAAGATCGTGTACAAGATTATCTGGGTAAATCTGCAGAAGATCTTTTTAAAGTTCAAATACCGGTAAAGTTGATTAAACGTGATAATAATGCCGGACCATTAGGTTTACAGGTGAATGGTTTTGGTGCTTTTGATGTTTATTGGGATGGTATTTTTGTGGGAAGCAACGGTAAAATGGTCCAATCTGGTCAGCCCGAAGTAGCTGGCACTGAAACGACGTATTATGAAATACCCGAAAAAAGAGGCAATATTGGCTTGCACATGATCACTATTATTGGAACACAAACGCAATTGCGAGAAGCAAATCGTGGAATTGATATAAGACTCGAAAGCTTTTTAAGACTTCATCGCTCGCCGCTTATTGTAATGTCTTTTATGAATCTCATGGCAGGAGCTTTTCTTATTGCTGCTATTTATTATTTTTTTCTATACATAAACAGCACTCGTAAAGAAACAACTGTTTTGGTTTTTGGCATAATTTGTCTGCTTTTCTTCTGTCTTTTAATTATAGAATATGTCAAATTTTATGTAGACATTCCATATACTCAATTTTATACCCGTTTACAAATCGTGGGCTTGCTCACCTTTGCCATTTCAATTCTGGTTCCGTGGTATTTTATGCTGCAGTTTGACTTCAAAAAAAAGCGGTTGTTTTTGTTTCTTTTGTTTACCAGTCTTATTGTAATCTATATTACTAATTATGGACATTATGATATAACGGCGATTTATTTTAGCTATGCCATGTGTCTTATTTCTATTATTATAGCAGCAAATGCCACATTCCGAAAAATCAAAGGCGGATCGATTGTTGTCGCGGGCTTACTGGTAAGTGTTGTTGTTAATCGCTATATTTTCTATGATTTTGGATTGTTTATCGGTTTTACCATTATCGTACTTTCTATGTTGTATCTTCATACCATTCGGGCAAAAGCAATCGAAGAGGCTCATAATGCATCCTTATTACTTTCGTCAAGATTGCAGTTAGAACTGATCAAGAAAAATATTCAGCCGCATTTTCTTCGAAATACTTTAACCTCGTTGATCGATTGGGTTGAAGAATCACCACAGCAAGGCGTTGTATTTATTCGGGCACTGGCAGACGAATTTGATATTATGAATGCCATTTCCGAAGATACACTTATTCCTATTAGACAAGAAATTGAATTGTGTCGAAAACATCTGGAAGTAATGTCTTTTCGTAAAGAAGTTTGCTATGATTGGGAGGAAAAAAATATTGATGAAAATGAAGAAATTCCGCCTGCGATTATTCATACCATTATTGAAAACGGAATTACACACAGTTTACCACCCAAAAAAGGCTGTATTTGTTTTTGTTTAAGTTTTACAAAAGAAAAAAACTATAAAGAATATACATTACAAACGATTGCAAAAAACCGAAAAACTAGAAAAGAGAAAAGTAACGGAACAGGTTTTAAATATATCAGTGCCAGATTGAATGAAAGTTACGGTACCAACTGGCATTTTGATTCTCATGAAGTAGAGGAAGGCTGGATGACAACAATTAAAATTTTTGATAAAAGATGAAGATTCTGATTATTGAAGACGAGGCCAGAATTGCCAAACGAATAGAAAGAATGACGCGGGATTTTTTTGATAAGGAGACCGGGATTTTACTTTGTGATTCAGTTGAAAACGGATTAAGTATCATTGACCAAAATTCAATCGATTTGCTATTGCTGGATTTGAATTTAAACGGCGAAGATGGGTTTGATGTTCTGCAAAATGTGGTAGCAAGGTCATTTCAAACCATTATTATTTCGGCTTATACAGATAAGGCAATTACAGCATTTGGTTATGGAGTTCTGGACTTTGTAGGCAAACCCTTTGATGAAAACAGATTGACACAAGCTTTTAGACGTTTTACTTCACCAGAAAAACAACCCAATGGAGATCTTCAGTTTTTAGCAGTAAAAAAAGGGAAAACCATTAGACTGGTCTCCATTAAAGATATCCGATACATTAAAGGCGCGGGAATTTATACCGAATTGCATTTATCAGATAACCGTATTGAACTTCATGATAAATCTTTAGAATCTCTGGAAAAATTACTTCCCTCAACTTTCGAGCGAATACACAAATCGTTTATTGTCTGCTGGAACGAAGCCGATAAACTCATTGTAGAACCCGGAGGGAAATACAGCATGTTACTTAAAAATGCCGAACTTTTGCCTGTAGGCCGATCTAAGTACAAGGAAATTCGCCATAAAATGATTTGATTTTGTTATCTCAAAACAGGAATTTTCACAAAACTATCGGTATACCATTTTATTTGCAAAGGCACTTTTGCATCTTTAATAGTTTCATCGCTTACTTCTTTATCAGTTCCATAATTTAATTGAGAAAACGAATTTTTATTTACATCGATAACAATAAGCAATCTGCTTCCTTTGCTTAATTGCTTGCTTACCAAATGCGTATTCGAAAAAGAAATTGTTTCAATAGCATCAGGCTTTAGCAATTGTCTTTTTTCAATATTTTTTGCATAACTGGCGCGGCCAATGTAATAGGACAAATGAAAATATTCGCCATTTGGCAATACTTCATAAACAGTTACACCCAAATCAACATCTCTTTTATTGATACTTATTTTTAATTCTCCTAAAAAGGAACCGTTTACAATTACAGGTTCTTTTAATGGATCACTTATAAAACGAAATCCACTCGTTGTATCAATTTCTTTTTTAATTATCGGATCTGGATAATAATCGTTATTGCTGCTTTTCTGTCTGTCAGCAAGATCTATTTGTTGTAATAGAAAATCATTTTTACCGGATTTTTTAGAGTTTGCCGTATAAAAATTTCCGGACTTAGTATTTGTTAAATAAAAAGTCAGAAAGCCGTTGTGCATTTTATCTATTGAAGGAGCACTTCGCCATGAGTTTGCGCCCATAACTTCATAATTGATTTTATCTTTTAGCACTTCTGGTTTAGTTCCGTTCTTCAAAATAAAATCAAACCATTGATACGTAATTTTTTTGATATCGATTAATGCCAACGAATCAACTTTATAATCATTTATAACAGCCTCACCGCCAATTTGGGTTCCAAAATGCCCGTATGGACCAATAATTAAATAAGCCGGCGTATTGGGATTGTATTTTTGAAGTTCTCTTAAATAATATAAACTTGAATTTTGAGAATCGTTATAATAGCCATCAAAAGCTAAAACGGGAATATTTATTTGTGCAAAATCTAATTTGTACGGAGCCATTTTTTGCCAGTAATTATCAAATGCAGGATGACTTATCCATTTTTGAAACAATCTATTTGGTTCGCCATCAATACTGTCCAGTTTTTTGTAGGCCGTACCGGATTCCCACCATTTCGATTGCATTGTTCTAAAACGCTGCCTGTTATTTCCCGAAACCGTATCTAAATATTTATTATTGCTAACATAAAAAGCCCACTCGTAATTTGGATTAATAAAAATATTATTTTCCATTGGCAAACCCATTCCGGGTCTGTTAGCAACATAAGGAACAATTGTTTTTAATGCCGGATGAACTGTTTTGCAAGCCGCCCATTGCGTAAAACCATTGTAACTGCCACCAAACATTCCAACACTTCCGTTGCACCATTTTTGTTTGCTAATCCAGTCAATGGCGTCATACACATCGGTGTTTTCATTCTCGTACGGATTTATTTCATTTGGACTAAACCGTTTTCCTCTGCTATATATCATTATACCAACATAACCATGATCTGCAGATTCTTTTAAGGTTTTTAGATCTCTGCCTTTGTCTCTGACATAAATTGTATATTGAAGAATTACCGGTTTCGGAGTAGTATCTTCTTTTTTGCGAACAATTATGGCTGATAAAATCGCGCCATCACGGGTTTTTACCGAAACGCTATCCTGAATATCATAATCGCTTGTTTGGCTCGTCAATTTAGTAGCCTTTCTTTGCTGAGCCGATAAATTGAGAACAACTAAAAATAAACTTATAAATAATAGGATTCTTTTATTGCACATAATTAGAAAGTTAAATGAATTCTAATTAATAGACAACAATTATTGAAAAGTGTTACAATTAAAGCAGATGTTTAGCTATAATTAACTTTGATTTTAGAGCCGGTTTTTTGTTTTAAGCTGTTTTGACTATATTTACTTCATACAATAAATCTTCACAATGAAAATAAATCTTCTGCTATATATTCAATTCTCATTCATTTTTGGATTTTTTTTCTCTGCAATTTCCATGAATGCTCAACATGAAGCTTATTCAAGCCCGGTAAAACACGAGATTGCAGATACGACTTTTGTGAATTTAAAAGATTATAGCAAAGATTTTATCTACGACATGAAATATGCAACTGAAGATAATTTTCTGAAAGCCAAAGTATATGATTGCGCCGAATGTGTTTTACGATTAAAAACGGTGCAGGCGCTAATTGCTGCCAATAAAGATTTTATGAAAAAAGGTTATAAAATAAAGCTGTACGATTGTTACAGACCTTTATTTATACAAAAGAGAATGTGGGAAATTGTATCGAATCCGGAGTATGTCGCAGATCCAAAAAAAGGTTCTATCCATAATAGAGGAGGTGCGGTTGATATTTCTATTGTTGACGCCAATGGAAAAGAAGTTGATATGGGAACTCCTTTTGATTTCTTCGGAATTAAAGCAAGTCACAATTATACCAAACTTTCAAGCAAAATAAAATCAAATCGTGCTTATCTTAAAAAAATAATGATTGCCAATGGCTTTAATTCATTCGATTCAGAGTGGTGGCATTATAATTTAAAAACCGGTTTAAAAGATAAGGTTTCCAATCAAAAATGGGATTGCGAATAACTATTCCGCATATCCAGATATCCACAAAAGTATTTTTTGTTATTCATTTAAGAAGTTTATCGCTTCTTAGATACTATTATTAATATCAATAAAATATTCAACTCGCTTAATCGTAGCAGACAATTTTTAGTTCTTTAAAATTGTTTTCCATGCACATAAAATTTCTTTAATTACTCCGTATTCTATTTTTTGTCGTGATTTATATCTGTTTATAAAACTTGAAGATATAATAATTTGATTTTCACTTATATAGGATTAAACTTATGTATTGAGATGTAAAAAAAAGTTAATTCTAACAAATTATTATTTCGGATGTTAAAAAAGAGAGAATAATCTTATTTTATCTGTCAAAGTGCATAATAATATACTGAATTATATATTATTGATTAATTTTTTTTGGTTAATTTCATCATCCTAGTTTTTTAACTACCTATATATTAGATAGTTGTGATTTTATATCCTCCTTGGAAAGAATGCTTTGACTAGCTCCTTTAGTCAGATATGCTTCTGTTTTTGTATAAGCCTCATTATTAACAAAAGTTTTTTTAACCATTAAAAAAAATTATTATGAGACTAAAATTATGTTTATTGCTCGTTTTTATTATTACTTTTTCCTGGGCGCAGACCACGAAAACATTTGTCACCAATGGAGCATTTCCTGTTCCTAATGGTGTAACTTC
Organism: Flavobacterium sp. AK-345; assembly: GCF_058310175.1. Taxonomy (NCBI): domain Bacteria; kingdom Pseudomonadati; phylum Bacteroidota; class Flavobacteriia; order Flavobacteriales; family Flavobacteriaceae; genus Flavobacterium; species Flavobacterium sp. AK-345. The sequence goes on from NZ_JBZEER010000010.1 coordinate 65,540, forward strand.
TATTAATGTAAGTGCATGGGGCGGAGGAGGATCCGGTGGAGGTGCGAGCGGTGCCGGATTGCTTTTAGGAAGAGGTGCTGCCGGTGGAGGTGGAGGTGCCTTTGCAAGCTCCACACTTACAGTTACTCCCGGAGCTACCTTGAATGTAGTGGTGGCTGGTCAAACTTTGGGAGCTTCCGGAGCTAATGGCACAGCAGGAGGCAATTCTACCATTTCAGGTTATGAATCTTTATTTCTAGCCGCTGGTGGTTCAGGTGGAGGAGCAAACAATGCAGGTGGAACACCTGTTGGTGGCATTGGAGGAACAGTTGCCAATTCTAAAGGAACAGTTCGTTTTGCAGGAACTTCAGGAGGCAATGGCAGTACCTCACTATTATCATTATTGCTTTCTTCAGGAGCTGGTGGTGCGGGGGCCAACGCAGGAGGCGCGGGAGGTCCGGGGTTATCGAGTCTAATTTTGGGTACTGCACCCGGAAATGCTGGTTCATCTCCAGGTGGCGGTGGCGGTGGGGCAATAAATTCTGCATTAGGTGCCGCTCAAGTTGGAGGAACTGGTGCGGCAGGTCAGCTAACTATTTCTTATACGTGTCCCACTTATAATGTTACCAGTACAACAGCAACTAATGTGTGTGCTTCTAGTGGTACAACATCAACAGTAACGTTAACTTCTGGCGCATCATCATTACCGGTTGGTAATTACGTAGTGACTTATAACAGAAGTAATCCCAGTGCTACAGCATTAACAGCAAATTTAACAGTAAGCACAGCAGGCACCGGTGTTTTTACGGCAGTAGGATTAAATACCGTGGGTTCTAGTACCATAACAGTAACCAAAATTACTTCTGCGACTTGTTCTTCAACTATTACTTCTAATAATACAGCCACAGTAATTATTTCGCCTGCAACAGTTGGCGGAACAGTAACAGGCGGAACAACAATTAATGCAGGAAGCACAAGTGGTTTATTAACTTTATCCGGTCATACAGGATCTGTGGTTAAATGGCAGTCAGCTGTAAGTCCGTTTACGACATGGGTTGATATTGCTAATACAAATACAACTTATACTTCAGGAGTATTAACAGCAACTACGCAATTTAGAGCAGTTGTACAAAGTGGGACTTGTGCAGCAGCAAATTCTGCTGCAACAACGGTTACAGTAGTGCCTTTACCTACTATAACGGGATTAGCTGCAAGTAATGTATGTACAAGTGCTAATGCACAAAGTACGGCGTTAAGTTACAGTGCAACAACGGGATCTCCAATTACCTATAGTATTGTTTGGAATTCTTCTCCAACAAATAGTTTTGCAGCTGTTACAGATGCAGCATTGCCATCTAGTCCAATTACGATTGCAGTTCCTGCGGGAGCTGTTGCCGGAACTTATACCGGAACATTGACTGTGAAAAATGCAAATGGTGGTGTAAGTACAGGTTCAGTTTTTACTGTAACCGTAAATGCAACTCCAACAATTGAATTTGATGGAATATTTTCTGAAGTTTGTGCAAACAACACTTCGCAAATATCAACTTTATTTTATAGTGCTTCTTCCGGAAATCCTACAAGTTATGCTATTGATTGGGACAGCACAGCAAATGCAGCTTTCTTAGATGATATTCCTGATACTCCAAACATTTTTGATCCAACTGGTAGTAAAATCCAAATCGAAATACCAGCAAATGTTTTGCCGGGAACCTACGAAGGATTATTTATATTGAGAAATGAATTTTGCAGTTCTCAATATCCGGTAACTATAACAATAACTCCAGAAACTGTTGGCGGAACAGTAACTGGTGGCACAACAATTAATTCTGGTGAAACAAGTGGTTTGCTGACTTTATCAGGTCATACAGGATTCGTTCTTAAGTGGCAGTCAGCTGTAAGCCCGTTTACGACATGGGTTGATATCGCAAATGTAAGTTCTATTTATTTTTCAGAGGCATTAACAGAAACTACACAATTTAGAGCTGTTGTACGAAGTGGAAATTGTGAAATTGTAAATTCTGATCCCACAACTGTAACAGTTGAGGATTTACCAACTATAAGCGGATTAAGTTCAGATAACGTATGTTTTAGTTCTAATCCGCAAAGTATACTGTTAAATTATACTGAAACAACCGGATCACCAGTTACCTACAGCATAGCATGGGATTCTTTTGCTCTGGTACACTTTACAAATGTTACTGATGCAGTATTACCGCCTGGTGCAATTACGATTCCAGTTGCTGCCGGAACTCCTGTTGATGATTATTCCGGTTTGTTGACCGTAAAAAACGCAAATGGTGATGTTAGTATTGGTACGGCTTTTACTGTATTTGTAAATGAAAAACCTACAATTACAACAAATGGAACAATCTCTCCGGTTTTTACAAGTACCAGTTCACAAACAACATCATTGGCATATACTGCAGTTACAGGAAACCCTACAGGATATTCTATTAATTGGGACGTTTTTTCAACTAATAGTCCAATAGATAATCAAGGTTTAACTCCATTCACTTTTGCTCCGGGCGGGGGCGTAATCAATACAATTGAAATATCTCCAAATATTCCGGAGGGAAGCTATGTTGGACTACTGACTATTTATAGCGGAACTTGTAAAACGGATCTAGCAGTAACAATAATAGTTAATGATGCGGTTGTACCACCAACAATAACATTAGCAGAATCAACAAATACTGTTTGTTCAAGTAATGATCTGCAAGGAACAGCGTTAAGCTACAGTGCAACAACGGGATCTCCGGTCTCTTATAGTATTGTTTGGGATTCTTCTCCTGCAAATAGTTTTGCAGCCGTTACAGATGCAGAATTACCTGCCAGCCCAATCAAGATTCTGATTCCTGCGGGAACTGGTGGCGGAACTTATACCGGAACATTGACTGTAAAAGATGCGAACGGTGTGGTAAGTACAGGTTCGGTTTTTACAGTACCTATTAACCAATCACCGGAAGTTGCAATTACAACTACACCAGAAACATCTGGATCTTTGGGGAGTATTTTTGTAGAAAATTTACCTGAGGGTAATTCGTTGGTAGCGATTAGTCCAGGCGGAACAATTTACGAATCAAATACAGGTTCTTTACTTATTGATAATCTGTCATCCGGTACTTATCTTCTAAAAATAATTTCAGAGCAAGGTTGTGATCAGGACGTAACAGTTGGAGTTCCTTATCAATTTTTCGCACCAGAAGGCGCAAAATCGGCAAACAATACAATTTCAATAGCTTCTAAAAACAAAGTGATTAACGTTGAAACTTTCAATGAAAATATTGATGAGGTTCTTGTTTATGATATGTCAGGTAGTTTACTCTACAAAAAAGAGAAAATTGGCGATTCTAAATTGGTTATAGATAATTTAACCAACCGTCATCAGATTTTGATCGTCAAAGTTGTTTTAGATAATAATCGAACTGAGACAAAAAAAGTAAGTTATTAAATTGAATTCAGGTTAAAATTTAAAAACCATTCCGTTTTGCGGAATGGTTTTTTATGAGAAATAGCGAATAGTTATTCAACACATCGAATGTTTTCCATGAAGTAAGTATCCGGATGATATACTTTTTTGTTCATTTCAGAAGTTAATTCGCTTCTTACGATATAATCTTCAATATCAGTTAAATATTTAATTCGCATAATCGTAACAGGAGATTTTTTTAGTTCTTCAAAATTATCTTTCATAAACATGAAAATTCCGGTAGTTACCCTGTTATTATATTCTTTATCGCGAATAAGAGTTCCGCAGTTTTCCTGATCGATATGAATTAGCGTTACAATTTTACCGTTTTGTAATTGTAAAAATACTTTTGAGTTTTTGTCAAAACAATTTGCTTTTACAAAATCTTTGCTTTTTTGAATCAATTGCAGGTTTAAGGTTGGTAAACCATCAGTTTGTGCCAACGAAAAGAATACATAATTTGAAGTTCCGCCAAAGTTTTTTTCGCTTATCATGTATTCGTTTGTAACTTTATAAGTACCAATAGAATCAGATACATTTGCACTGTATTCACATGGTTTTTGGGCAAAAGCAGTAAAGGTTAATAGAAAAAAAGTTAATGTAATTAGTTGTTTCATTTTTCAGTTATTTTTCTGCAAATTAAAACTATTTTGTTATCATTTTTATCTGTTGTAAAAAAACAATACAAATTTCCTCCATTTTTTATTTTCCACTTTTTTCTAATGTTTTCTACCGTGTCCGGAAAATTTCTTGTGGTAATATTTGCCTGCTGATTTAAGAGTTCCGTTTTCATATCATTTTTGCTGTATGAAATCACTTTTTCAATTTCAAAAGCTCTTCCCGGAAAATCAATCAATTCATCAGAAGTATATAAATGAGAATGTTTATGCAGTTTATTTATTTGGAAAGAAGTACTAACTTCATCAAAACCACCTGATTTCATAATGGCAGAATTGGGTTCGTATAGAAATTTTTGCGGTAAATGATAAAAAGGCAAATCTAATTGGTCGCCCAAAATAAATTCAAAAGTTTCAGTTTTGTCTTTTAAAATGTTCGCTGTTTTGATGGTTATTTCGCCTGAATAATGATTGTGAATTTCAAAAAGCAATTCTTTTACTTCATTTTCCAAAGCAATAATATGAATGTTTTTTACGAATTTCAATTCAGATAAACCTGCCGAAATATCTAATAAAGGCGCTGTTTTAATTAAAATTGAATCACTTTTTTCGAAATAAAAATCTAAAGATTCCGGAACATTTGGCAAACAGTCTTTCAGCATAAAAACTTTGCCTTTTGCATCATTTCTTCGAGAAGGATCAATATAAATCCAATCCCACTTTTGCTCTAAATTATTTAAAATAGTTGAAGAATCATCCGCATAAAATGTACAATTATCAACTTGTAACTGCTCAAAATTGTGTTTTACAATAGCCGATAAATCTTCGTTTATTTCGCAATGTGCAACAGTTTTAAAGTTTTTAGAAAAATAATAATCATCAACACCAAAACCTCCTGTAAGATCAATTAAACTTTCACCCGAAATTAAAGAAGCTTTATAAGCCGCTGTTTTTTCTGATGAGGTTTGTTCTACAGAAATCTTGCTTGGATAAATGATATTTTCTGTTGAAAACCAAGTTGGTAATTTGTCTTTTGCTTTTGATTTGGCTTCAATTTGATTTAAAATTAAAATCCATTCTAGTTCCGGAAAAGGATTTTTCTGAAGCGCTAATTTTGTAATCGAAACACCGCTATTTTGGGTAATAAATTCTTGAATATTTTTGTTTAAAATAGAAGTGTTCAATGCTAAATTCTTTCGGTTAATACGGAGACAATTTTGTTGTCAGGAAAAAATTCTTTCAAAATTACTTTCACCATTGTAAAAACCGGAATTGCAATAATCATTCCTACGATTCCAAAAGTAATTCCGCTAATTAAAGTAATCAGGAATATTTCTAACGGATGCGAATTTACACTTTTTGATGAAATTATCGGCTGGCTAATATTATTATCAATTGCCTGAACAATCATAAAACCGATGATTACATAAATAGTTTTTGGTAAAATCTCTGTTTGAAAATCGCTTCCAATCATGCTAATCATTGTCAAAAGTCCTGCTAAAACAGTTCCAATAATTGGCCCTATGTACGGAATAATATTTAGTATAGCACATAGAAAAGCAATTACGAAGGCATTTCTGTTTCCAAAAATCATTAAAACAATTAAATACAAAATAAAAACAACCGTTAATTGAAGCAGTAAACCAATAAAGTAACGGGTTAAAAAGTGATTGATTTTAGTAACAGAATTGATGATTTTATCTTCATTATTATCTGGCAAAATTTTTCTGGCTGTCGATTTAAAATTATCCTGATCTTTAATAAAGAAAAAAGTAATAAAAAATACAGAGACTAATCCCATTCCCATATCAGCAACAAATCCTAAAATAGAATTGATAAATCCTGTAAAATAACTAAAACTAAGCATGGATGTTATCTTAGATTCTTTCAGTACTTTGTTTAAATCTACGTGAGGAATGTTAAAGTAAGTTTCAATGCTTCGTTCGGCTTCTAAAAATTGCGCCTGTAAATGATTTGTATCTAAAAGAGATAAATTATTGGCTTGTGAAATAATCAACGGAACAAACAAAAATATAAAACCAATCATTGTTAATATGAAAACAATTATGGTAGTTGTGGCAGCCAATGAGTTACTGAATTTTAATTTATTTTTTAAAAACTGAACTAACGGATTGGCTATCAAACATAATATCAATGAAATACATAAATAGACAATTACGGTTTGAATTTCGTATAAAAAATATAAAATTATACCAACAACCAGGATAGTGGTTAAAGCTCGTAATATTCCATTAGAAATAATTTTTGATGTGATCATGATTCAGTTTTAGATTATAAATATAGGAAAAAGCTTTTATATTTCAGGGCGAAAACAAAAAAAGCGAGATATATACTATCTCGCTTTTAGTGTATGAAATTGAATATCTTTTAGATACCAAATGCAGCTCTTGGACCTCCGGTTACAAAAATCGCAGCCATTCTGCTTTTTTGTCCGTTAGAGAACATGTACATTGCATTATCATCAACATAATCCATGTAGTTCATTGTCATTTCTACTGGAGTTCCAGAGCAAGTACTGTAGTGAGGATAAGCCGGTACACCATAGTTTTCTTCGTTATGAGTTGGAGTATCAGATACTAAATCGCTTCCGCAAGTTGCATCTCCCCAAATGTGACGTAAGTTCATCCAGTGACCTACTTCGTGAGTAGCTGTTCTTCCTAAATTGAAAGGAGCATTAGCAGAACCAGACAAACCAAAATATCTAGGATCAACTACAACTCCGTCAGTAGAAGAAGCTCCACCAGGAAATTGAGCATAACCTAAAATTCCGCCACCAATAGTACAAGACCATAAGTTAAGCTTTGTAGTTGGAGAAGTTGGTGCAAGACCTCCCTGAGCCGTTTTTTTCATGGCATCATTTGTTCCCCAAGATGTTTTTGTGGTTGATTTTCTAATTACCTGATCTAAAACAAATGAAATACCAACATTTGCTTTAACACCAGCAAATAATGCAGGAACGTTTCCGTAATCAGAGTTTAAGGCATTAAAATCTTTGTTTAATACATCGATTTGAGTTTGAATCTGTGCATTCGAAATGTTTTCTGCTGTTGTTCTGTATAAAACATTTACAACTACCGGAATTTGAACTTTACCATTTACAAGTTTGCCTGTAAGTAAAGCTTTGTTTGTAAAAGCTTCAATTTCATTCATTCTGATCGCCAACGTTGGATCAGCTTTTAATTGAGCTTCTAAAACTTGTTGAGAGGCACATCCTCTGTGGGCAATTGCACTTACATTTGAACCTGCTGATTCTGTTGAATCATTTTGACAAGAAAACAGCAATAGGGCTGTAACTGCGGATAAAAAAACTTTTTTCATAATAATAGGGGTTTTTGTTATAATATTGTTGATTAGTTAAACAATATCGCAATTTTATAACAAAAGTTTTAAGTAGCAAAATATTTACAAATAATTATTTGTGAGAATTTTACAATCCCTTATATAATCTAGTTCTTACAAAAATTTAACTAAATTTATTAAGAAGTAATTTCGTACAAAGCTATACTTGTGGCCTGTACGACATTCATCGAACTGTTCTTTCCGAACATATTTATGTGTACAATTTGGTTCGAAATTTTTAAAAGTTCATCTGATATTCCGTCAATTTCGCTTCCTACGATCAATGCAATTTTTTGATTGTCAGGAATTGCAACTTCTTTAAGAGGCTTGCTGCTGCTTGCAATTTCCAGAGCGATAATTTCGAAGTTATTTGAAGTTAAATAATCGACAACTTCAGCCGTTTGTTCGATTACAGTATGCGGCACATAAAGATGTGTGCTTCTTGACGTTTTATTAATTTTTCGGGGAGTCAGCGGAATATCTTTTCCTAAAAAAATAATATTTTCTACGCCAAAAGCTTCGGCAATTCTAAAAAGAGAACCAATATTTTGTTGAAAATAAATATGATCACAAACCAGCGTTATCGGAAACGTTTTTCGCTCAAATTGATTTTCTTCGTGAGTAAGCTGCACTTTGTAAAGAATTAAGAATTAAAAATTAAAAATTGAGAATTAAAAATGTGAAACCGCAATTTTTATGTTAGTTTGCTTTGTAAAAAAATTGATTTCTGAATATTTAAAATTCAATCAAAATTTTATTTTTCAATGAGTTATAATTAATTATGCCAATGAGTTTTAATTAATCCGTTGGGTGTAATGTCAAAAAAAAATAATTAAACACATAGAAACATAGATTTTATATTTAGAAATAAGTAAACCAAAAAGAAACTCGTTTCTTCACACATAGCTCTATGTTTGTTAATGCGAGTGAAAGGCCTTTTTGAGCTCAATAATCTATGTTTCTATGTGTTAAAACAATTGCACCCAACCGGTTTTAATTCGTAAAAATATAATTGATGATGTTAGCACCCATTTTTAGTGCTTTATCTCTCGCTGCAAGTGGATCGTTGTGTACTTCTGCATCTTCCCAGCCATCACCCAAATCGCATTCGTAAGTATATAATAAAACCAGTTTGTTTTCGATAAAAATGCCAAATGCCTGAGCACGTGTTCCATCGTGTTCGTGAATTTTTGGCAAACCATTCGGAAAAGGAAATGGCTTTTGAAAAATAGGATGATTTGCGGGAATTTCAATCAAATTATTATTTGGGAATATCTTTTTGATTTCTTTTCGAATATATTGATCCATTCCGTAATTATCATCAATATGAAGAAAACCTCCGCCAGTAAGGTAATTTCTTAAGTTTTCGACATCAGTATCGCTAAAAACCACATTTCCGTGACCTGTCATATGTACAAAAGGATACGAAAGCAAGTCAGGATTTCCCGGCTCAACCGTTGATGGTTTCGCTTTTATTCTCGTATTGATATTTGAATTACAAAACTGAATTAAGTTAGGCAAAGAGGTTGGATTTGCATACCAATCGCCTCCGCCGCTGTATTTTAATAAAGCTATTTCCTGAGAAAAAGAAGGAAGGGAAAGAAGGAATAATAAGTAAAATATTTTTTTCATTTAATTTATATTTTTTGTCTTTCGACAGAAATCTTTACAACAAACTCTGCAGTAACCTTTGTCAAAGTTCAAAACGTTGACAAAGGTTTTACGTAACCAATCAGCTAAACACTCTCATTAAAAAAAACCACACTATGACACGCCACAACAGCAGCAGTTTCAGTGCGTAAACGTGTATTTCCTAACATTACCGGCTGAAAATTATTCTCTATGGCCAATGCAATTTCTTTTTCAGAAAAATCGCCTTCGGGACCAATTAATAAGGTTACGTTTTCGTTTGGTTTTAAAACTTCTTTTAATGATTTTTTATCGGTTTCTTCGCAATGTGCGATCAATTGTAAACCTTCGTTTTTTTGTTTGATGAATTCCTTAAACGAAATGGCCTCGTTTAATTTTGGCAAATACGTTTCATTCGATTGTTTCATCGCCGAAAGGATAATTTTTTCAAAACGTTCTTTGTTAACCACTTTTCTTTCAGATCTGTCGCAAAAAATTGGCGTGATTTCCTGAATACCAATTTCTGTAGCTTTTTCTAAAAACCATTCAAAACGATCGTTCATTTTGGTTGGCGCAACCGCCAGATGCAAACGGAATTTTGGTTCCGGAGATTTTGTTATTGAAAGTACTTCAACAATACATTTATTGTCTGAAGCCAGTGTAATTTCTGTTTCAAAAACTAAACCTAAACCGTTTGTAACGTGTAGGATATCTGAATCTTTTTTGCGTAATACTTTTATAATGTGACGGCTTTCTTCTTTATCAAAAGAAAAAGTTTCGGTCGTTTCATCTATATTCGGATTGTAAAATAATTGCATAATTAAAATTGAATTCGTGCTTTTGAAACTACTGCCTGAGTTTCAAAGCGATTTGATAAATATTTTTGATATCCTACAATTCCAATCATGGCAGCATTATCTGTAGTGTATTCAAATTTTGGAACAAAAGTTTTCCAGCCGTATTTGCCTTCGCTTTCTTTCAAACGCGTTCTGATTCCGGAGTTTGCCGAAACACCGCCGCCAATGGCAATTTGCTTAATTCCGGTTTCTTTTACCGCTAATTTTAATTTGTCCATCAAAATTTCGATAATTGTATATTGAATAGAAGCACAAATATCATTGAGGTTTTCTTCGATGAAATTTGGGTTTTCTAATTTTTTCTTCTGAATAAAATATAAAATTGCTGTTTTTAAACCAGAGAAACTAAAATCCAGTCCGGGCACTTTTGGTTTTGTAAAAGCAAAAGCTTTTGGATTTCCTTCTTTCGCATATTTATCGATCAAAGGTCCGCCGGGATAGGGAAGTCCGAGAATTTTTGCACTCTTGTCAAAAGCTTCTCCAACTGCGTCATCAGTGGTTTCACCGATAATTTCCATGTCAAAAAAACCATTTACTTTTACAATTTGTGTGTGGCCGCCACTAATGGTCAGGGCCAAAAACGGAAATTCAGGCTTATCAAAACCTTCTTCATCAATAAAATGTGCTAAAATATGTGCATGCATGTGATTTACAGCAATTAGCGGAATATTTAATGCTAATGAAAGTGATTTGCTAAAAGAACTTCCTACCAATAAAGAACCCATCAAGCCAGGTCCTTGTGTAAAGGCAATGGCAGTTAATTGTTCTTTTTGTACATTTGCTTTGCGAAGTGCAGCATCAATCACAGGAACAATATTTTGCTGATGTGCTCTCGAAGCCAACTCAGGAACAACGCCGCCGTATTGATTATGAATTAGCTGGTTAGCCACAACATTTGAAAGTACTTTGTCGTTATGTAAAACTGCAGCCGCAGTATCATCGCAAGAACTTTCGATGGCAAGAATAAAAACCTCTGAATTTTGCATATAAAGGCACGAATTTTGGATTATATTTGACAAATCAAATTTTTAAATTTCTTTGATTGAAGTAGAAGCCAAAATTAAAGAATTTTTATCAAAAACAGTCGTTCTTTGTCTGTTCAAAGTAAATTTAAAAGAAAACTAAAATTAAAGAGCTATCAAAAAAGTAAAGAAAATAATATCACGAACCCTAATTGGGTTAATTTTACTTTTGTTGGCATTGGCTATAACACTTTCATTGCCTATTGTGCAAACTAAAATTGCACGATATGTTACAGATTCTTTAAATGAAGATTTTAAAACAGATATTACGGTAGATAAAGTTGCCATCAATATTTTTGGCGGAGTTAAACTAAAAACGGTCCTGATTCGTGACCATCATAAAAAGACTTTAATCTATTCAGACATTATTAGTACTGATATTTTGAGTATTAAAAGACTTCTTGATGGTGATTTGATTTTTGGCGATCTTCGTTTAACGGGTTTGATTTTTAATTTGAAAACCTACAAAGGCGAAAACGAAAACAATATCAATAAATTTATTCGCTTATTTGATTCTGATAAGCCTTCGAAAACCAATAAACATTTTTTACTGACGGCCAAAAATGCCTATATCTCAAAAGGTACTTTTTCGGTTGTGGATGAAAATAAGAAAAACCCACAATTCCTTGATTTTAAAAAACTTAACGCTTATATCAGTGATTTCAAATTATATGGACCGGATGTAAATACGACTATTCACAGGTTTTCTTTTCTGGATCATCGTGGTTTGTATGTTTCTAATTTGGCGGCAAAATTCAGTTATACCAAAAAACAAATTAAGCTTGAAAACTTAGCCATAAAAACCAAAAGATCATCAATTTATGGTAAAGCAATTTTAAATTATAAACCAGGAGATTTTCTTGCTTTTACAGATAAAGTTAAGTTCGATGTTGCGCTTGATTCTGCTTCAATTGCTACAAATGACATTCGTTATTTTTATGACGGATTGGGTAAAAATCAACATTTTAAACTTAGATCTAAGATAAAAGGAACCCTTAATAATCTTAATTTAAAAAAGCTTAGACTTTCTGATACAAACGGTTCAAGAATTATCGGAAACATTAATTTCAGAAATCTTTTAGGCACAAAAGAGCAAAAGTTTGCAATGGAGGGAAAGTTTGACAGACTAACTTCCAGCTATGATAATTTAGTGGTTTTGATGCCAATTGTTTTAGGAAAAAAACTTCCTAAAGAGCTTAAGCGAATTGGTAAATTTAATATTGTTGGAAAAGCAAAGGTTTCGACAACAGAATTAGAAAGTGATTTTAGAATTGCGACAGATTTAGGAAATGGTCAGGTAGATTTGCATCTGAACCACATGGATTTTATTGATAAAGCTTCTTATTCGGGTAATATTATTTTGGATAATTTCGATGTTGGCGCATTATTGCAGCGAAAGGATCTCGGTAAGACTACTTTAAATTTAGATGTTGATGGCATTGGTTTTACAGAGAAATATCTAAACACAATCATAAAAGGTGATATTACAAAACTGGATTATAATAAATACACGTATAATAATATTGTAGTAAATGGTAATTTTAAATTGCCTTATTATAAAGGACAAATTTCTGTCAATGATCCTAATTTGACTTTAACATTTGATGGTTTAGTTGATTTGAGCAAGCGTGAAAGTAAATATGATTTCCACATCAATATTGAAAATGCCGATTTGAAAAAACTGAAGTTTGTAAACGATTCCATTTCTCATTTTCAAGGCGATGCAGTTGTCGAGGTTACAGGAAATTCTATCGAAAATCTTCAGGGAAATATTTATATAAAAGATGCAGTATATCAAAATCCAAAGTCTACTTATGCTTTTGATGAACTAACAATCAATTCTAGTTTTGATGCTGATAAATTGCGTACCATAACTATAAATTCTACAGATGTAGTTAACGGAAAAATTGTTGGTAAATTTCAGTTTGCTCAGTTAGATAAATTGGTAATGAATTCCGTAGGAAGTCTTTATACTAATTATAAGCCTTATAAAATTAAAAAAGGACAGTTTTTGCGTTTCAATTTTCATGTTTATGATAAAGTTGTCGAAATGCTTTATCCTGAAATTAATATCGATTCATCAACTGTTGTACGCGGAAGAATTGATGCCGATTTAAATGAATTTAAGTTTCGATTTAAATCACAAAAAATTACAGCGGCAAAAAACACTTTTGATAATATCAGAATCAATATCGATAATAAAAACCCGCTTTATAATGCATTTATAGAGTTGGATAGCATTAAAACGCCTTATTATAAAATCCGAGATTTTAATTTAATTAATGTAACTTCAAAAGATACTTTATTTGTGCGCTCAGAGTTTAAAGGAGGCGAAAAGGGCAATGATTATTTTAATATGAACTTGTACCATACTATTGATAAAAACAAAAACAATATTGTTGGTATCAAAAAATCTGAAATGAAATTTAAAGATTATTTATGGTATTTAAATGAAGAAGACGGATCAGATAATCAAATTATTTTTGATAAAAACTTCAGCAACTTTAATATAGACAATATTGTTCTTTCGCATGAAGATCAGAAAATTGACTTAAACGGAGTTATAAAAGGCACCGATTATAAAGATTTAGTACTGAATTTTGAAGATGTTGATATCAATAAAATTACACCGCTCACTTCGAAGTTTGTCTTTAATGGTAATTTGAACGGAAGCGTCAATTTTAAACAAAACAAAGATGTATATCAGCCCACGGCGTCTATTGTCATTGACCATCTTAACTTAAATAAAACGGAACTTGGAACATTAAATTTTGATATTTCCGGAGATGAGAGCCTGAGAAAATTTACCATAAATTCGTCTATACAAAATGGTTTTACAGAATCGTTTAGTGCCAACGGAAATTTTTCGATAGAAAACAAAGAGACTTTTCTTGATTTAAAGCTAAAACTCGAAGGATTTAATCTGGCAACTTTAGGAACGGTTGGTGGAGATGTTTTGTCGAATGTGAGAGGAAGTGTTTCCGGAAATGCGGCTGTTGTTGGTAATCTTAAAAAACCTGAAATCAATGGTAGATTATATGTAGAAAAAGCAGGAATGACAATTCCGTACCTTAATACAGATTATGAATTAAGCGATCGAACAGTTATTGATTTAACTGATGAAAAGTTTTTGTTTAGAAATAATCAGTTAACAGATACTAAATATGGTACGAAAGGATTACTGAACGGAAGTATCGAACATCATAATTTTGGCGATTGGAAATTAGATTTAACTATAACCTCAAAAAGATTATTGGCACTTGATACAAAAGACAGTGACGATGCCGCTTATTTTGGTACAGCGTTTATTAATGGTACAGCAAGTATAAAAGGACCAACAGAAAGTTTATTTATTAAAGTAGATGCCAAGTCTGAAAAAGGAACAGAAGTTAAGATACCTATTAATAATGTACAAAGTGTAGGAGAGAGCAGTTGGATACATTTTGTGACACCAAAAGAAAAATACAATCTGGCAAATGGTATTGTTGAGCGAACCCGTAATTATAACGGACTTGAACTGGAATTTGATTTTGATATCACACCAGATGCCGAAGTAGAAGTAATTCTGGATCGAAATTCCGGTCATGGAATGAAAGGAAAAGGATACGGTTCGCTGTTGTTTAAGATCAATACGTTGGGTAAATTTAATATGTGGGGAGATTTCCAGGCATACGAAGGAACTTATAACTTTAAATACGGAGGTTTAATCGATAAAAAATTCGCCGTTAAAAAAGGTGGATCTATTATTTGGGAAGGTAACCCGATGAAAGCCCAGCTAAATTTAGAAGCCGTTTATAGAACAACGGCAAACCCGGCTGTATTATTGGATAATTCATCTTTTAATAAAAAAGTGCCGGTAGAAGTTGTTATTGGTCTGAGGGGAGATTTAACAAGCCCGGAGCCTAATTTTGATATTCAGTTTCCATCTGTCAGTAATGTTTTAAAATCAGAGATACAATATAAGTTAGATGATAAAGATGTGCGCCAAACGCAGGCATTGTATTTATTGTCAACAGGTTCGTTTATGAGTCCGGATGGATTTAACCAAAGTGATTTGTCGGGAACATTTGCAGAAACCGCCGCAAGTTTACTGGGTGGAATTATTAAATCAGATAATGATAAATTCAATATTGATTTAAATTTTGTATCGGCAGATAAACGAATTGGTCAGGAAGCCGACGGTCAGTTTGTGGCTAATATATCTTCTCAGATTAATGAAAAAATATCCATAAACGGAAAACTTGGAGTTCCGGTTGGAGGTGTTAACGAATCGGCAATTGTGGGAGATATTGAAATTCTTTACAGAGTTAACGAAGACGGATCTATGAATCTTCGTTTGTTTAATAAGGAAAATGATATTAATTACGTAGGGCAGGGAATTGGTTATACTCAGGGAGTTGGTATTTCGTATGAAGTAGATTTTGATACTTTTAGTGAACTGGTCAATAAAATTTTCAAAAGTCATAAATTAGAGAAAGCCTTAAAAACTTCTCCTGATGATTTGCCGGATTCTTATGCAAATCCCGATTATATGAATTTTTCAAGTTCAAAAGAGAAAGTGAAAGAGAAAGAGAAGGATAAAAAGAAACCGAATAAAAAAGATGAAGAAAAACCGAAGGTTCAGCCAGGAAATAATCAGGGATATATTCCCGACGATAACGATTATTAGTCTGTGAATTGTTAACTTTTCTAAAACCATTTTTATAATGGTTTTTTTTATGCTAAATTTATAAATTAATAGTTTTTTGAAAATCAGCTATATCCAGATTTTTATAACACTTCATTTATGTATTGTTAATTTTAAAGATTTAATTAAAATATGTGCCTTTTATTATTTTAAATGAATTTTTTCATATCAAAAAACTTATTAACGAAAACGTTTGAATTTAACATATTTTATTAATTTATGACAATTACCACCTGTAAAGTGGTGAATGTTTGCTAATTTTACACTTTAATACTTAAATAATGCCAAAAACAATAAAAAAAGTTGGTGTTCTAACTTCAGGGGGAGACTCACCAGGAATGAATGCCGCAATACGATCAGTTGTTCGAACATGTGCTTATCATAATATAGAATGCATAGGAATTTATAGAGGGTATCAGGGAATGATCGAAGGAGATTTCAAAGAAATGGGTCCCCGAAGTGTAAATAATATTGTAAACAAAGGAGGAACGATTTTAAAATCAGCTCGTTCTACTGAGTTTAGAACTCCGGAAGGTAGAAAAAAAGCACACGAAAACCTTTTAAAAGCAGGAGTTGATGCTCTTGTAGTAATTGGCGGAGACGGAAGTTTTACCGGAGGTTTGATTTTTAATTCAGAATTTGATTTTCCTGTAATGGGAATTCCGGGTACAATCGATAATGATATTTTTGGTACAAGTCATACTTTAGGATATGATACTGCTTTGAATACTGTGGTAGATTGTATTGATAAAATTAGAGATACTGCAAGTTCGCATAACCGACTATTTTTTGTAGAGGTTATGGGTAGAGATGCGGGGCATATTGCTCTAAATGCAGGTATTGGAGCTGGTGCCGAAGAAATCCTTATTCCTGAAGAAGATTTAGGTCTGGAAAGATTGCTGGACTCTCTTCAAAAAAGTAAAGCTTCAGGAAAATCATCAAGTATAGTAGTTATTGCTGAGGGAGATAAAATTGGTAAAAACGTATTCGAATTAAAAGATTATGTTGAAGCTAATTTACCGGAGTACGATGTAAGAGTTTCTGTTTTAGGACACATGCAGCGTGGTGGTTCTCCATCTTGTTTTGACCGTGTTCTTGCAAGCCGTTTAGGTGTAAAAGCAGTAGAATCTTTAATCGAAGGTAAATCTAATTATATGGTTGGTTTACAACAGGATAAAGTAGCTTTAACTCCGTTGGAACAAGCAATCAAAGGAAAATCTGAGATTGACAGAGAATTATTAAGAGTGTCTGATATCATGTCGACATAAGAACATAAAAGTTTAAAAAAGGAATGAAGTTTATTGTGAGGAAATTAGACTTTAAATTAGTGTAATAAAAACAAAAGCAAAAATTAAGTAAAATGTCAAAAGTAAAATTAGGAATAAACGGATTTGGACGTATTGGAAGAATCGTTTTTAGAGAATCATTCAATAGAGATAATGTAGAAGTAGTAGCAATCAACGATTTATTAGATGTAGATCACTTAGCTTACTTATTAAAATATGATTCAGTTCACGGTCGTTTTGACGGAACTGTAGAAGTAAAAGAAGGAAAACTTTATGTAAACGGAAGAAATATCCGTATCACTGCAGAAAGAAATCCAGCTGACTTAAAATGGAATGAAGTTGATGTTGATGTAGTTGCTGAATGTACTGGTATCTTCACAACTATCGAAACTGCAAATGAGCACATTAAAGGTGGTGCTAAAAAAGTAATTATTTCTGCTCCTTCTGCAGATGCTCCAATGTTTGTAATGGGAGTAAATCACGAAACTGCAAAAGCTTCTGATTTAGTTGTTTCTAACGCTTCTTGTACTACAAACTGTTTAGCTCCTTTAGCTAAAGTTATTCATGATAACTTCGGAATTGAAGAGGCTTTAATGACAACTGTACACGCTACAACTTCAACTCAAATGACAGCTGACGGACCTTCTAGAAAAGACTGGAGAGGTGGACGTGCTGCATCAATCAATATCATTCCTTCTTCAACAGGTGCTGCAAAAGCGGTTGGAAAAGTAATCCCTTCTTTGAATGGAAAATTAACTGGAATGTCTTTCCGTGTACCTACTGCTGACGTTTCTGTAGTAGATTTAACTGTAAAAGTTTCTAAAGAAACTTCATACGAAGAAATCTTAGCTGTGTTGAAAACGGCTTCTGAAACTACAATGAAAGGTATCTTAGGATATACTGAAGATGCAGTTGTATCTCAGGATTTCATTTCAGACAAAAGAACTTCAATCATTGATGCTACTGCAGGAATCGGTTTGAATTCAACTTTCTTTAAATTTGTATCTTGGTACGATAATGAGTACGGATACTCTTCTAAATTGATCGATTTATCTGTGCATATCGCAGGTTTAAAATAATATTGTATAAATTTGGCAAATCCCGTTATCTCAAGGTAACGGGATTTTCTTATTTTGTTTTGACTTTAATTAATGTAAAAAACACACTTTTAAATTGATGAAGAAAAACTAAATCCAAAAACTAAAAAAAAATGAAATTAATAGTTGATAGTGGATCTACAAAAGCAGATTGGATTGCAATTGATGATAATGGAAAAGTATTATTCACGACACAAACTTTGGGATTAAACCCTGAAATTCTTGACGGTCCTGAAATTGTTTCAAGATTAAATGATCGTTTTGATATTCTGCAAAATAAAAAAAATGCAACACATTTGTTCTTCTACGGAGCAGGTTGTGGAACAGAGAGAATGCAAACTGCACTTTCGCAAATATTCCAGGAATATTTTAATAACGCTATTGTTGAAGTTCACGAAGATACTTATGCAGCAGTTTACGCTACAACTCCAAAAGGAGAAGAAGCAATTGTTAGTATTTTAGGAACAGGTTCAAACTGCAGCTATTTTGATGGAAAAGTATTGCATCAAAAAGTACAGTCATTAGGTTATATTGCCATGGATGATTGTAGTGGAAATGTTTTCGGAAAAGAATTAATCAGAAAATATTATTTCAATAAAATGCCTAAGGAATTGGCAGTTGAATTTGAAAAAGAATATAATTTAGATGCTGATTATATCAAAAACAAATTATACAAAGAACCAAATCCAAATGCTTATTTGGCAACTTTTGCTAAGTTTTTAATCAAACATAAGGATACAGAATTCTGCAGAAAAATCATTTTCAAAGGAATGAAATCTTTCGTTAAAAACTATATCAAACAATTTGATAATTGTAAAGAAGTTCCTGTTCATTTTGTAGGTTCTATTGCTTTTTATCTTAAAGATGAATTACAAGAAACATTTGATAAATATGAACTTCAGTTAGGTAATGTTTTAAGACGTCCTATTGATGGTTTAATTGCATACCATGTTGCTAACCAATAGTTCCGGTTTTATGGAAATTGCTATTATTGCACATGATGGTAAAAAAGCAGATTTAATTGATTTTTTAATTAAAAACGAAGCAGTTTTACATCATGAAAAAATAAAGCTCATTGGTACAGGAACTACCGGAGGAAAAGCTGAAGCTGCGGGTTTTAAAACTCAAAGAATGCTTTCCGGGCCTTTAGGCGGAGATGCGCAAATTGCAGGAAGAGTGGCAGAAGGAATTACACAAATGGTTTTCTTTTTTAAAGATCCATTGTCAAGTCATCCACACGAAGCTGATATTAATATGTTAATTCGCGTTTGTGATGTACATAATGTGCCGCTGGCAACAAACGAAGCAACGGCACAATTACTATTAGATGCTATTGCACTGCAATTATAGAAATTTCAACATTTACATTTTTTGGCAAACAAGCCACTTGAACCGTTTCACGAGCTGGAGCGGTTTTTTCGTTAAAATAAGATCCGTAAACCGTATTAATAGCGCCAAAATTATTCATATCCATAATGAAAATAGTTGCTTTTACTACATTTTCAAAAGTCATATCTGCGGCTTCCAGAATAGCAGCAATATTTTGCATTACCTGATGTGTTTCATCATTTATATTGTCAGTTACAAGTTCTCCTGAAGCAGGGTTTATTGCGATTTGACCAGATGCATAAAGTGTATTTCCTGATAATACAGCCTGATTATAAGGTCCGATTGGAGCGGGTGCTTTTTCTGTAAAAATTATTTTTTTCATAGTAATTGATTGTTAAATACCAAAATAGATTATTCGGCCACTATAAATAATGGCTGAGAAAATTATTGATCTAAAATACGATTTTATTATCGATTAGAAGTACTTCGTTTATTCCATTTAATGTCGCTAAGAACACCGGATTTAATTCCGATAAAGAAATTCCAGTTAGAATTTGTTCCCAATGGACTCCAGTTAAAGGCCATTCTCCAGCTTAATAAATCTCTTTCAAAACGAAATTGCGTAAATGTAACTCCATTTTGTACAAAATCGTAACCTGTAGAAATTCCGCCTTTCCATTTTGGAGTAATATCCATATTGGCAGAGACCATGATGGAGTTTCCTGTGATTTTGTTTTCACGATTTACATTAGAGTAAGTCAATGAATAAGCCAATGTCATATCCCAGGGTAATTTTGAATTAAAGAACTCTGTTATTACATCTTCGTCATCGTCTTTTTCATTTGCAAACTGACTGTTTCGGCTATCGTTCAAATCGGTATTGGTACCAAATAAATCATCTTTACGACCTCCGTTCCGTTCACTTTGTTTGTTTTCTTCCTTGGTGCCTTTATTTGAAAAAGAATAATTCAAAGTTACGTTGGCGCTTGTCATTCGAAACAAACTTCCACCATTATCAATGTTATAAGTATTCATTCTTGTTCCTGAGTTGTCTATGGCATAAGGATCTAAAGTTGCACCAAAATTGACATTCATTTTATTGTCAAAAAACTGAGTTCCACCACTTACAAGAACAGGCTGCCATGCTAAAGTTTCTTTACCGTTAGCATTAAAATTATAACTTGTACTGAAGTTTAAATTGTTCAGTAACATTATTTTTTTAGGTTCAGTTTTTGTACTGTCGCTGTCTCTTACTTTTGCTTCAAAGGTGTTGCTTAAAGCAAATGCCACGATATTAGAGTTTTCCTTGCTTGGAACACCATAAACACCACCTTCAAATCGTGTATATTGACTCGTAATTCTGCCTGAAGCATCTACTGCATAAGTGTCATAATATTTTTCAAAACTAGGCGTATATGCATACGTAATAGTTGGTCGCATTACGTGGCGAATAGACTGGATTTTTTTATCATTACCAAAATTAAAAGTACCGTAAATAGTAGTACCTAAATTTGTACTCAAATTATACGTTCTAAACGCATCAAAACCATTTACAGTTGTTGTGTCAACTCTGCTTAGATTTGTATCGTAATGCCTGTCTATTGTTTTGGTAACCCATGTTTCCTGGTAATTTGTAGAAGCTCCGGCACTAAAATATTTAAATATCTTGAAATTGGTACTAATCGGAATCGAATGCTGCATTCCAATTTGTGCATCTTTAAACATTTGTGGCTTAAAGAACAATGAATCTGTAGTTACAATATTGTTTTTACCGCTTAAATTATATTGTAAGTTGATGTTTTTTATAAAACCTTTTTTCACACCATCTTTACCAACAAAAGGATAAACACGATCGACACTTGCCTGTAAAGTAGGTAAAGTCATGTTGATTACTTCAGTTTGTGTATTTTGAGAGTGTGTCGCCGTTAACGATATTCTCGCCTGCGGAATCGTATTAAACGTTTTATTATAGGAAATAGAAGAACTTAAGGTATTGTTCAAATTAGATCCAACGTTGGCCTGATTGATAGATTGTTTAAAGTATTTACTGCTACCCATATTTACAGAGGCAGAAAAAGTGGAATTCGGATTCGATTTTGTATCTTTCGAATGCGACCACTGAATGTTGTAAATATTCTGTTTAGAATAATCCGGATAACCTCTTTCACTGTTTATCAGGTTTTCAAAACGAATATTGACATTTCCTCGATACTTATATCGGGTTGCATATGCCGATTCAAATCGCATGGCATAACTTCCGTTTGTGTAATAATCTCCCAACACGGTTAAATCGTAATTATCGCTCAAAGCGAAATAATAGCCCATATTTTGAAGGGAGAATCCACGTGTATTTGAGTCATTATAACTAGGTATAATGATTCCGGAAACACTTTTTTCTTCACTCATCGGAAAATAAGCAAAAGGTAAAGCCAGAGGAGTAGGTACATCGGCAATAACCATGTTGGTTAAACCGGTAATTACTTTTTTGCCCGGAATAAATTTTACTTTATTGGTCTGAAAATAATATTCAGGATTGTCAATGTCTTTAGAAGTCGTAAATCTGGCGCCTTTTAAAAAGTAAACCGAGTCGTTTTCTTTCTTGGTAACGGCTGCTTTGATTTTAAATTCGCCTTGTTCCGTTCGTGAATTATAAATTAAAGCTTTTTTTGTTTTAAAGTTAAAACGAATTGAGTCAGGCTGAACTTCGCTTGCTCCTTGTTTAAAATTAGGATATTGAGTTAATACGCCTGCGGAATCTTTTATCCTTCCGGCATATACTTCATCTTTCTCATAATCAAGTACAATTATACCAGATTTTAATTCAACATCTTTATAGTATAGTTCACCTTCATTATAAAGAGTGATTCTTTTCTTTTTCTGATCGATTTTTGCGTAGTCCTTTGCCCTGTATTTTACTTTTCCATCCAGAAAAGTCTTTGTTGGCCTAACAGTATCCAGCTTTATGGTGTCTGCAACAACAATTTCAGGTTTATCTGTTTGTTTTTCAGTTGATAAAGGAGCTTTTTTAGATTTTATCTCTTGCGAATATAATTTACCACAACCTAGTGTTAGGAAAAATGATAATAAAACGATATTAAATAAGTTTGTATGCAAAGGTTTAAATGCTATTTTTGTAAAAGTATGGCTTGTTTTTTGACATGTCAAACTTACATATAATTTTTTGTCAAAAATAATCAATTGTAAAAATTATAGCTGTTGCATTTTATTAAAATTAACTTTTAGATTTATGAACATATTTAACAAAACTAGACTAATCTTTAGTTTTTTTCTAACGATAACAACTTTTTGTGCTTACAGTCAAACAAATGTATTTAAAGTAACTCTTGATGCAGGACACGGTGATCATGATTTTGGTGCCGTTTATAGTGGAAGGATCGAAAAGAATATTGCGCTGGCTATTGTGTTAAAAGTTGGAAAATTACTGGAAGCTAGTCCTAATATTGATGTTATTTATACTCGTAAAACAGATGTTTTTATAGATCTTGTGGAAAGAGCCAATATTGCCAACCGTGCAAATTCGAATATTTTTGTCTCTATTCACTGTAATGCAAATAAAAATACTGCCGCAGACGGAACTGAAACTTATGTAATGGGTTTGAGTAAAGTTGCGTCGAATCTTGAAGCTGCGAAAAAAGAGAACTCGGTAATTACATTAGAAAAAGATTATAAACGTAAATATGAAGGTTTCGATCCTAATTCTCCTGAATCAATGATCGGAATGACCTTAATGCAGGAAGAATATTTGGATAACAGTATTTCATTAGCCAGTAAAATTGAAGATAATTTTGATAAATTAGGGAAAAAATTACGTCAGGGCGGAGTAAAGCAAGCACCATTTATGGTACTTCATAAAGCATATATGCCCAGAGTATTGGTAGAAACAGGATTCGTTTCTAATCCTACAGAAGGAAATATTTTAAATTCTGAAGAAGGACAAGATGATATTGCTAAAGCTATTGCTGAGGCAATTATAAGCTATAAAAGAGAATATTTTGGCTCTGGAGTTCCGGAACCAGATACAAGACCGGTAAAAGATACTTCTACAGCAAAGCCTAAAACTGTTGAAGCACCCGCAGTAGTGAAAAATGCTCCAAAAGGTACATTTTTCAAGGTACAGCTTATTGCCAGCATTAAAAAAACACCATTAGAACCTAAAAACTTTAAAGGACTTAAAAATGTAACGATGTTATTTGAAAACAATATATATAAGTATTTTTATCAGGAAACCTCAGATTACGAAACTGCAAAGAAATATCTGCAAGAGGCTAAAGGTAAAGGATATGGAGCAGCTTTTTTAATTGCTTATAAAGACGGAGAAAAAATCAATATTCAGGACGCAATTAAATAATAGCAACAAGTTCGGATATTTATATTAATTTTGTATTAAACACTTAGAATTTTGAAAATAACTAGAGAAATTAAAACGGCTATATTAGTCATCGCGTCAATATTATTATTTATTTGGGGTTATAGTTTTTTAAAAGGCAGAGACCTTTTTACAAATTATCAAACATTATATGTTGAATATGATAATGTTGAAGATTTACCACAATCTGCTCCCGTAACTTTAAACGGACTTGGAATTGGTAAAGTACATAAAATTACAATCAATGAAACTACAGGTAAATTATTAGTAGAACTTCAGTTAAAGACTGATTTTCCAATTTCTAAAACCAGTAAAGCTGCATTATATTCTCCAAGTTTAATTGGAGGAAAACAAATCAAAATTATTCCGAATCTTGCAGATAAAGATCCCGCAGTTGATGGACAAAATTTAGAAGCTGCTGTAGAATTAGGATTAACAGAATCTTTAGGAGGTAAAATTGAGCCAATCCAGGCAAAATTAAATTTAATGCTTGAGAACATTAATACACTGGTTGTAGGATTGAATAATGTTCTGGATAAAAAAGGGCAGGAAGATCTTAAAAAATCTTTGTCAGAATTGAGCGAGACTATGGAGCAATTTCATAGAGCTTCCGGAAGTTTAAATTCTATTTTGGATACAAACAAAGGTCAGATTAACGGAGTTGTGACAAACTTCAATAAAATGTCAAGTAACTTCAATAAAATATCAGATTCTTTAAACAAAGCAGATTTAGGTAAAACAGTGAGAAACCTAAACCAAACTTTGGCTAAAGTTGATGGAATTATGAGTAACCTAAACTCAGGAAAAGGTACAGCAGGTAAATTATTAAACGATGATGCTTTGTATAACAATCTTTCTAAAACTTCAAAAGAATTAGAATTGTTATTGCAAGATGTTCGTCTTTACCCAACACGTTACGTAAATGTTTCTCTTTTTGGAAAGAAGAACAAACCATACGTTGCGCCTGCAGATGATGCAAAAACGACTGACAAAAAATAATTAAGAATAATAAAGAATGAGTTATTTAGACAATATTTTATTCGCTATACTTCTGATAGCTGGTTTTGGTTTTTTTGCGACGAGTGTAAAAAAAATTATCCGAAACATTAATTTAGGAGGTGATGTAGATCGAAAAGACAATCCTAAGGCACGTTGGGCAAACATGGCTTTGATTGCGCTTGGACAATCTAAAATGGTGAAACGTCCGGTAGCGGGTGCATTACATATTGTTGTCTATGTAGGTTTTATTATTATTAATATCGAATTACTGGAAATCATCATTGATGGATTAATTGGAACTCATAGAGTTTTTGCCCCTTTTTTGGGTGTAGTTTATGATGTTTTAATTGCTTCTTTCGAAGTATTGGCTTTCCTTGTAATTTTTGCAGTGACTGTTTTTTGGATAAGAAGAAACCTGATCCGATTAAAACGTTTTGTACATTCAGATTTAAAGGGATTCCCTAAAAGTGATGCGAATTACATTTTGTACTTTGAAACAGTTTTAATGATTTTGTTTTTATTGATGAATGCATCTGATTATCATTTGCAAAATGTACCGGGTGGAGTTTTTCATAAAGCGGGAAGTTTCCCAGTAAGTCAATTCATTGCGCCTATTTTTAACGGGATGTCAAATGAATTAGTAGTGATTTTATTTGAAGTATTTTGGTGGTTGCACATTGCGGGTATTTTAGTTTTTATGAACTATTTGTACTTCTCAAAACACTTGCATATCCTTTTAGCGTTCCCAAATACTTATTTTGCAGATTTAAATCCGAAAGGGAAATTTGATAATTTAGAGTCAGTTACAAAAGAGGTGAAATTAATGATGGATCCTAATGCTGACCCATTTGCTGCTGCTCCGGTTGATGAAAATGCTGCGCCGAGTAAATTTGGTGCCAGTGATGTTCAGGATTTAAACTGGGTTCAGTTATTAAATGCATATACTTGTACTGAATGTGGACGTTGTACATCTGCATGTCCGGCAAATCAAACCGGTAAAAAATTGTCTCCTCGTAAAATTATGATGGATACAAGAGACCGTTTACAGGAAGTAGGAAAAAATATAGATGCCAATAAAGGTGTTTTTGTTCCTGATAATAAAACATTATTAAACGATTATATTACTCCGGAAGAATTGTGGGCATGTACTTCATGCAATGCCTGTGTTGAAGAATGTCCGGTAAATATTAGTCCGTTATCTATTATTATGGATATGCGTCGTTATTTGGTGATGGAACAAAGTGCTGCTCCTATGTCGTTGAATGCCATGATGACCAATATCGAAAATAATGGTGCTCCTTGGCAATACAATCAACAAGACAGATTGAATTGGAAAAACGAAAATTAAAATTATAGTTTAATCGTTGAATTGGTTATTTGTTTAACCGTTTAATTGATGAATAAAATATTTAAGGTTTTTTAGTGGAGGTTATAGTAAAGAGTACGATTAACCAAATAAGCGATTAACCGATTAAAACAAAAAAAGGAAGATGTCAGAAAGTTTAGTAGTACCAACAATGGCAGAAATGCTTGCCGAAGGAAAACAGCCAGAAGTTTTGTTTTGGGTGGGTTGTGCAGGAAGTTTTGATGATAGAGCAAAAAAAATCACAAAAGCATTTGTACGTATTTTAAATCGTACAAACGTTTCTTTTGCTGTACTTGGTACTGAAGAAAGCTGTACTGGAGATCCGGCAAAAAGAGCAGGAAATGAGTTTTTGTTTCAAATGCAGGCTATGATGAACATTGAAGTTCTAAATGCTTATGAAGCAAAAAAAATTGTTACAGCTTGTCCACATTGTTTTAATACTTTAAAGAATGAATATCCTGAATTAGGAGGTCAATACGACGTAATTCACCATACAGAGTTTTTAAAGTCATTAATTGATGATGGAAGATTAACTGTTGAAGGCGGACAGTTTAAAGGAAAAAAAATCACGTTTCACGATCCTTGTTATTTAGGAAGAGCAAATAAAGTATACGAAGCGCCAAGAGATTTAATTCAGAAATTAGATGTTGAATTAGTCGAAATGAAACGCTCAAAAGCAAACGGATTATGTTGTGGAGCCGGTGGAGCACAAATGTTTAAAGATGCTGAGCCAGGAAATAAAGAAGTAAACGTATTGCGTACAGAAGATGCTCTGGAAGTAAAACCGGATATTATTGCCGCAGGTTGCCCTTTCTGTAACACAATGTTAACCGATGGTATTAAACATCAGGAAAAAGAAGGACAAGTGAAAGTAATGGATATTGCAGAGTTAATTGCTAATGCACAGGATTTATAAATAAAGGTTCAAAGTTCCAAAGGTTCAAAGGAACAAAGGCGTTAACTTGAAACTTGAAACAAATTAAACTAAAGAAGAATTAAAATGTATATACCTTTTGAAAATTTACCTGGTGAATCCAGAATCTGGATTTATCAATCGAACAGAAAATTTTCTGAGGAAGAATTTTCTGAAATAGAAACTGATCTAAAAGCTTTTGTAGAAGAATGGGCAGCACACGGAACAAGTTTGGAAGCTTCATATCTTCTAAAATATAACCGATTTATTATATTGGCTGTAAATCAGGATGTACAAGCAGCTACAGGTTGTTCTATTGATAGTTCTGTTGAATTTATTCAAAGTTTAGAGAAAAAATACAGCGTTGATTTATTGGATAAAATGAACGTAACTTTTAAACTTGGTGAACATATCGCGCACAAACCTTTAATCGATTTCAAGAAAATGGTTAAGGATAAATCAGTTTCTGAAAATACAATTGTTTTTAATAATCTCGTAAACAATATTGAAGAATTCAACGAATCTTGGGAAGTTCCTGCCGCTGATAGCTGGCATAGCAGGTTTTTCTAAAAGAGAAATTTATAATATATTTAAAAGGCATGGGACTTAGGTTTCGTGCCTTTTTTTGTGGAACTAAGTTGTTTGTTTTTTTTAAAGTTTGCGCGTGTTGTTTATGTATTCCCTACGGGAAATTGTATTTAACTTAATTATATTTTTCTACCAATATTTAACCTCTACGAGGTAATCGCTTCTTTTTGGTTAAATATGTTTGTTACTTGTTTTATTTGTTAAAAAAAAATCTTTAAATACTCCGTTAGAAGCTAAATATTGGTAGAAAAAAAGACACACACATGATAATATTCCCCGTAGAGACTATTAATATTTAACTTCTACGAGGTAACCACTTCTTTGCGGTTTAAATATTTTGTTGCCTGTTCTGTTTATTAAAAAGCAAATCTTTAAATACTCCGTTAGGAGTTACATATTGGTAGCAAAAAAAATGCACACATAATAATATTGTCCCGTAGGGACTACATATTTTGTATAATCACCAATATTTGTAGAGTTTCGTGCAGTTTATTGTTTATACGATGACAAGATTGAGGAAATCTTTGTCAAAGTTTAAAACTTTGACAAAGATAAATCGCAGTAAACCCGACAGGTTTTTATCCCGAGGTCTTCGGGACTGTCGGGTCTAGAATGAGGGCCTTATGAAAGCCAAAACCTCTAATTTAGCCCCGATGGGAGCGGCATCCTTTTTTGCCGGTCCCGAAGCCTCGGGACGGCAGAAAAGATATAGTGGACAGCGGGACAACTGGTTCTTTTGAAAACGAAATTTTCTGCTCCTGATAAAAATTATGGATTATAAGCTATGAATTATGAGTGGTAAGTCCTTCGACTTCGCTCAGGATAACAGTAAAATCTTAATCTATAAAAAAGTCGATAATCTAACATTCTAATAATCTGATCAATCTATAATTCACAAAAATCTAACAATTTAAACGATCAATTAAAAGCTATTTTTGAGTACTTTCGTAGTTATTAAATTTAATACATGAAAATAGCTATAGTTTGTTATCCGACATTTGGCGGTAGTGGGGTTGTAGCCACAGAATTGGGCCTTGAACTAGCCAGACGCGGACACGAAATCCATTTTATTACTTATAGTCAGCCCGTTCGGTTGGCACTTTTAAATCCTAATGTTCATTATCACGAAGTAAACGTTCCTGAATATCCTCTTTTTCATTATCAGCCTTATGAGTTGGCTTTATCGAGCAAATTGGTTGATATGGTGAAATTATACAAGATTGAATTACTGCATGTACATTATGCTATTCCGCATGCGTATGCGGGCTATATGGCGAAGCAAATGTTGAAAAATGAAGGAATTAATCTTCCGATGATTACGACACTTCACGGTACTGATATTACACTGGTAGGGAATCACCCTTTTTATAAACCGGCGGTGACTTTTAGTATTAATAAATCAGATTATGTAACTTCGGTTTCGCAGAGTTTGAAAGATGATACTTTGAAATTATTCAAAATCAAGAATAAAATAAAAGTGATTCCGAATTTTATTGAACTGGATAAAGTTAAAAAAGATCCGTTAGCGCCTTGTCATCGTTCTGTTATGGCAAAGGAAAATGAGCGTATTATTACGCATATCAGTAACTTTAGAAAGGTAAAACGTATTCCGGATATTATTAAAATTTTCTACAATATTCAAAAAGTAATGCCAGCTAAATTAATGATGGTTGGTGATGGTCCTGAAAAAGAAAAAGCAGAAGCTTTATGTATGGAATTAGGAATTCACGACAAGGTTATTTTCTTTGGTAATAGTAATGAAATTGATAAAATTTTACTTTTAACCGATTTGTTTTTACTTCCATCAGAAACAGAAAGTTTTGGTTTGGCAGCTTTGGAAGCTATGGCATGCGGCGTTCCGGTTATTTCGAGTAATTCCGGTGGTTTGCCTGAAGTAAATTTTGATGGTTACTCTGGTTACTTGAGCAATGTTGGAGATGTCGATGAAATGGCTGCAAACGCTATTAAAATCTTAAAAGATGATGCTGTTTTGAATGAATTTAAAGCAAATGCTTTAGAGGTTGCGAAAAAATTTGATATTAAAAATATATTGCCAAAATACGAAGCACTTTACCAAAGAGCAATTGATGATTATAAATATGAAAAACAGTAATTAAAAAATAAACAGATGAAAAAAGTTATTTCGGTTTTAGCAGTTTTTGTCTTAATTTCCTGCGGAGCAAAAAAAGGATCTGATTCAAAAGCACTTTATGAAGTTTTAACAGAACAATCTGATGGTGGCGGAAATATTAAGTTTTTTGAAATCTTAACAGAGCCAAATGAAATTAAAATGCTCGAGAATGACCCACTTTTGGCTGATAAAATGAAACAGGCCGATATAAATAATTCTAATTATGTTATTCTGAATATGGGAGAAAAGAACACTGGCGGTTATTCGATTAGTGTTGAAAAAGTAGAAGAAACGGATAAAAATATCATTATTACAGTGAAAGAAAAAGGTCCGGCTGCAGACGCTATGACGATGCAGGTAATTACTTATCCTTATACAGTTGTGAGAGTTCATTCTAAGAAAGAAATTATTGTTAAATAATTTTTTGAGGTAAAACGCTATTGTTGTCACAGGCTGAGCGGAGTCGAAGTCAACGCAACAAAGGCTTCGACTCCGCTCAGCCTGACAATTAGCAGAACCTGAAATTTGAAACAAAATTAAAGCATAAAAAAAACCTGTCGTTTTAAAGCGACAGGTTTCTTTTTTACAATTATTTTTTACTTTAATATTTTAGAATCTGAATTTAACTCCTAAACCTACATCAAATCCAAAATTGTCATCATCATAATATCCAGAACCAATTTCAGGTCTTGCGTCTAATGATAATGTAATTGGCACTTCAGAAAATCTATATTCTATACCAATATCTCCAGCTGCAAAAACATAAGTTCCGCTATCATTATATCTTCCGTTGTCGTAGTAATAATCATGATCCCAAGCGGCAACACCTCCACCGACACCTGCGTACCAGTTAAAACCTCCATCGATATTCCAAACCCATTGATAAAGTGCAACAGCCTTAATAGCATCTACATCGCTGCTGTTTCTCCAGCCTAAATCAAATTCAAGCCTGTTCTTTTGGTTTAATCCCAATTGATAAGATACTTCGCCTCCAAAACCGTTGTTGTCGCCCAGACGTAATCCCAGTGCATTTTTTGAAATTTCTTGTGATTGCGCTGTAAACGCTAAACCTAACAGCATAAAGGCAGATAAAATGATTTTTTTCATGATTGTTATTAATTTTTATTCAAACTTACAATTACTCTAAAAGTCAAAACGTATAAGATTCTATAAAATTGTTATATAATTTACATTTTGACTTATTTGCAAGTCTGTTTAAAAATCAATTTGCTATTTAAGTCCGAAACAATTTTTTAATTGAGCGTTATTTTTGTTTTAGAATAGAGGTAATTAAATGGTTGCTCAGAATGTCTTCCATTTCAAAAAGATTTTCTTCTTCTGTGAAGTTAGTTTGAGAATACGAAAATAATTTCCAGCGTTTTTTGTGGTATTCTAAAGCTGTTAAATTCTCGACCCAATCCCCTGAATTTAAATATAATGTAGAGCCGTGTTTGTTTTCTTTTTTGATAATTTTAGGTTCATGAATATGTCCGCAAATTACATAATCGTAGTTTTTTTCTATAGCTAAATCAGTAGCTGTAGTTTCGAAATCAGAAATAAATTTAACTGCTTTTTTTACGCTTGCTTTTATTTTTTTAGAAAATGAATAAGGTTCGCGGCCCAGTTTAGATAATACCCAATTGACAAAACGGTTCGTAAGAATTAGGTAATCATAACCTAAACCACCCAATTTTGCGATCCATTTTGAATGTTGTACAGAGGCATCAAAAACGTCTCCATGAAAAATCCACGCTTTTTTATCGTCTAATTCTAAAACTAATTTATCGACAAGAGCAAAATTACCCATATTCATATCTGTAAATTTTCTCAGAATTTCATCGTGGTTTCCGGTAATGTAATACACTTTTGTGCCTTTGGAAGCCATTCCGATTACTTTTTGAATAACTCTTAAATGAGCTTTTGGAAAGTATGATTTTCTAAATTGCCAGGCATCAATTATGTCGCCATTTAAAACTAATGTTTTGGGTTTTATACTTGACAGATAGTTGTTTAGTTCTTTGGCGTGGCTACCGTAAGTTCCTAAATGGACATCTGATAGAATGACCAACTCGACATTTCTCTTTTTCAATTTTTCTTATTTTGAAGTTTAACAAATAAAAGAATCTAACGCGAGATTTATTTTATCAAAAGGTTACCAATTTGACCACAATTTTAATAAATTGTGATTTTTAAACAACTTAACCTTTATTTAATAATACCAATTTTAAATTTTTTAATTTAATTCATAAAACTTACATTTGCTCAAAACAAATTACAATGGCAGGAAATAGCTACGGCACACTATATAAAGTAACCACATTTGGAGAATCACACGGAGAAGCTTTAGGCGGAATTATAGACGGTTGCCCGTCGGGAATACAACTTGACTTAGAAGCGATTGAAGTTGAAATGTCACGCAGAAAACCGGGACAATCTGCAATCGTAACCCAACGTAAAGAACCGGATGCGGTTCAGTTTTTATCAGGAATATTTGAAGGTAAAACTACGGGAACTCCAATAGGTTTTATTATTCCGAATACCAATCAAAAATCAGACGATTACTCTCATATAAAAGACAATTACAGACCAAGCCATGCAGACTATGTGTATGATCAAAAGTATGGTTTTCGTGATTATCGCGGTGGCGGAAGAAGCTCAGCCAGAGAAACAGCAAGCAGAGTAGTTGCAGGTGCAATTGCTAAGCAAATGTTACCGGAAATTAAAATTAATGCTTACGTTTCTTCTGTTGGACCTATTCATTTAGATACACCTTATCAGGAATTGGATTTTTCGAAAATAGAAAGTAACCCTGTTCGTTGTCCTGACGAAGAATCAGCAGCGATTATGGAAGAATATATTCGTGATATTCGCAAACAGGGAGATACTGTTGGCGGTGTTGTTTCCTGTGTGATTCAAAATGTTCCGGTTGGTTTAGGCGAACCTGTTTTTGATAAACTTCATGCTGAATTAGGAAAAGCAATGCTTTCTATAAATGCCGTAAAAGGTTTTGAATACGGAAGCGGATTTTCTGGTTCTGAAATGAAAGGAAGCGAACACAATGATTTATACAATCCTGACGGAACTACAAAAACAAATCTTTCCGGAGGAATTCAGGGAGGAATAAGCAATGGAATGGATATTTATTTCAGAGTAGCTTTTAAACCCGTTGCTACTATCATGCAAACTCAGGATTCACTTGATAATAAAGGAAATATCACACCAATGACCGGTAAAGGCCGTCATGATCCGTGTGTTGTGCCTCGCGCAGTGCCTATTGTTGAAGCAATGGCAGCGATTGTTTTGGCTGATTTTTATTTGATCAACAAAACATATTAATAAAAATTAAGACAGTGAGGGTCTTAATGTTTTAATCTAAAAAACTATTTAATGCAAGTTACAGAAACCAAAAAAAAATCATTTCTTTCAGGATTAACGGGTCAAATTATAGTAGCAATGGTTCTTGGGGCTATTCTCGGAATTATATTGCACAATTCGATTTCACCTGAGGCAGCGCAATCATTTAGCAGTAAAATAAAAATGTTAGCAACCATTTTTATCCGATTGGTACAAATGATCATTTCGCCTTTAGTATTTACTACTTTGGTAGTTGGTATTGCAAAACTGGGAGATATAAAAACAGTTGGAAGAGTTGGAGGAAAAGCATTAGCATGGTTTTTTACTGCTTCGTTTATATCATTACTAATCGGGTTATTTTATGTAAATGTATTAGAGCCGGGGGTTGGTATAAAATTAGAGCATATTGATATGGCTTCAGCTTCAGAAGTAACCGGTAAAACAAAAACATTATCTTTTGATAACTTCGTAGAACATATTGTTCCCAAAAGTATTTTTGAAGCATTGGCAACAAATGAAATCTTGCAGATAGTAATATTTTCTATCTTTTTTGGATTAGCCGCTGCATCTTTAGGAAATACCGTAAAACCGGTTATAAATGCTTTGGATAAAGTTTCGCATATTGTTTTAAAAATGGTAAATTATGTAATGAACTTTGCTCCAATAGGGGTTTTTGGTGCCATTGCAGGAGTTTTTGCCATTAGAGATACAGAAGAATTAGTGATTACGTACTTTAAATTTTTCGGATCATTTTTAATAGGTATAAGTACTTTATGGGCTGTTTTAATTGCTGTGGGATATATTTTCCTAAAAGGAAGAATGACAGAACTATTAAAACGTATTATTGGTCCGTTGGCAATTGCCTTTGGAACAACAAGCAGCGAGGCTGTTTTTCCAAAATTAACTGAAGAATTAGAAAATTTTGGCGTAAAAGACAGAATTGTATCTTTTATGTTACCACTTGGATATTCATTTAACCTTGACGGAAGTATGATGTACATGACTTTTGCCAGTATATTCATTGCGCAATTTTATGGTGTTCATTTAGATCTGGGAACTCAAATGGTTATGCTTTTGGTTTTAATGTTAACCAGTAAAGGTATTGCAGGTGTGCCAAGAGCAAGTTTGGTCGTAGTAGCGGCAACTTGTGGTATGTTTGATATTCCTATTGAAGGAATTGCATTAATATTGCCAATTGATCACTTTTGTGATATGTTTAGAAGTGCAACCAATGTTTTAGGAAATGCTTTGGCAACTTCAGTTGTGGGACAATGGGAGAGCGATAAAGAATCTGATATTGTTTCTGAAAACTAAAATTTTCTTCACGAGAAAAACGTTGTAGTTTTCTTTGAAATATTTAAAATAAGAAAAAAGCTGTATTTTTATTTGAAATACAGCTTTTTTTTATTTTTAAACGTATATTTGAATGAAACTAGCCTATTTATGCCCCAAATACGCATTTTTTTAACCCTCCTTTTAATTCTGAATTGTGCTGACAATTTGGCGATTGCACAATCTGAAATTATTTCTGAAGACAAGATAAATAAACTTGTAAAACAGGCCTGGTTCGATTATAAAGATTCTAATTTCGAAAAATCCTTAATTACTTCCCGTGTAGCTTTAAATTATGCAACAGCTCTTAAAAACGACTACTTAATAGCGCGTTCGTATAAAATCATAGCAGGAAATTATAGCGAATTATCAGAGTTTGATAAAGCTATTTTTTTCTACAACAAAAGTTTGTTTTACGCTAATAAAACCAATAACGATTCTATAAAATACAGTCTTTACAATAACTTAGGGAATATATATTGTTTTGAAAGAAAACAATTTGATAAAGGAATTCGGTATTATAAAAAATCAATTGCATATGGTTTAAAAATCAATGATTTGAATCAGGTATATTTTACAAACGTAAATATTGCCTGGGCTAATTTTGATTATGGTAATTTTAAAGAAGGATATCCGTATTTGAAATATATCGACGCTAATAAAAAAAAATACGGCGACGAATCTACAGATGTGGTTGTAAATATGCTTAACGGCATGTATTCCAGTTATAAGGAAGATAATGATACTGCAAATGCCTACTTTTTAAAAGCGATCGAAGCGGGTAAAAATAGTGTAGAAAAATCAGATTTGTCATATAGTCATTTAGAATATTCTAAGTTCTTAACCAAAATTGAAAAATACAAGGAAGCTTATGAAAATCTTTCTGCATTTAATAAAATTACCGAAGAATTATATAATGAAGAGAAATTAAAAAAGGCTTCTATTGCCGGATTTAATCTCGAATTGGACGAATACAAAAGACAGATTGATAAAATTGAAAACGAAAAAATATCACAATATCAGAGCCTGAAAAAATCGAGACTTATTGTTATTTTGTTTATCGTAATTTCGTTTATTCTCCTTTTACTGATTATTACGCTGATCAAAAATATCCGATACAAGAAAAAACATAATTTAGAGCTTTTACAAGCCAAAGAAATCGCCGAAGAAGCATCTTTACTTAAAACACAATTTATTTCTACTATAAGCCACGAATTGCGTACGCCTTTGTATGGAGTTGTGGGAATAACAAATATGCTGCTCGAAGAACATAAAGAATTATCAAACAGTCAGCACCTCAGTTCCTTAAAATTCTCTGCCAGATATTTATTATCGTTAGTAAATGATATTCTTCAAATTAATAAAATAGAAGAAAATAAAGTCGTTCTGGAAAACCTGACATTTAATATTTCTGATGAAATTGCAATGATCAAAAACTCACTTTCGTTTTTATCGCAAAAAAACAATAATAAAATTTCAGTCAGCATTGACCGGGATATTCCGGAATATTTAATTGGAGATAAATTAAGATTGGCTCAAATACTGATGAATTTAGTTAGTAATGCCTTGAAATTTACTAAAGATGGTGAAGTTGAAATTATCGTAAACCTTAAAAAAACAGAAGGAAAATACCATTATTTAGAATTTCATATAAAAGATAATGGAGTAGGAATAGCCATTGCTGATCAGGGCAAGATTTTTGAAAAATTTGTTCAGGTTGGAAGAAAGGACGAAGATTATCAGGGAACAGGATTAGGTTTAAGTATTGTAAAAAGATTATTAGGACTTTTTGGAACAACGATACTTTTGCAAAGTGATATAGGTGAAGGTACTGCATTTTCGTTCACCATTCCTTTTGAATGTAATCCGGCAAAAACAAAGGATATTATTGATGAAATTCAGGTTGATTTAACTTCTGATGAAATATATAAAATTTTAATTGTCGAAGATAATCTTATCAATCAATTAGTGACCAGAAAAATTATTGAAAAAAATAATTATATATGCAAAGTGGTTGATGATGGTTTTGGCGCTTTGCAAATACTCGAAAACGAAGATTTTGATCTTATTTTGATGGATATAAACATGCCATTAATGAATGGATTTGAAACCACAAAAAGAATCCGCCAATTAGGGATCAAGACTCCTATTGTTGCCTTAACAGCTTTTGATAAAGATGAAATAACAGATGAAGCAATATCTTCGGGCATGAATGATATTATCATAAAACCTTTTGAGCCTGTAAAACTCTTTAAGATTATGAATTACTTAATCTATGAAACAAAAAACGTAGGATGTTAAACACGAATTTCACGAATTTACACTAATTGTTACTTTGTGAAATTAATTTCACAAAGTAACTTAACTATTAGAATTTGTGTAAATTAGTGAAATTCGTGTTTGAATTTTATCTCCTAATACCAGCGCTTTTTATTTTGTTTGGATGCGTTTGACTTTCTAGATTTATGAGCGCCACCACTGCGGTTTGAGTTTTTAGGTTTCTCAGCAGTTGCTTCAGGACTTCCTGCATGCCATTGATAAGGATGATCGGTAATTGTTTTTACATCAACTTTTATCAATTTCTGAATATCTTTCCAATAAGGATGTTCATCTTTACTGCAAAATGAAATTGCGATTCCGCCATTTCCTGCACGTCCTGTTCTACCAATTCGGTGTACGTAAGTTTCAGGAATATTCGGCAAATCAAAATTAATTACAAAAGGCAATTGATCAATATCGATTCCTCTTGCGGCGATATCTGTAGCAACAAGAACACCAACTTCTTTATTTTTAAAAGCATCCAAAACACGTTGTCTTGCATTTTGAGATTTATCGCCGTGAATTGCTTCTGCAGGGATATCTTTTTTGCGCAATGCTTTTACAACATTATCAGCTCCGTGTTTGGTTCTCGAAAAAACCAAAACATTCGATAAGTTTTCGTTTTTTATTAAATGATAAAGTAAATTTCTTTTCTCTGTTTTTTCAACAAAATATACACGTTGCTCTACATTTTCTGCTGTTGATGAAACAGGCGAAACTTCTACTTTTGCAGGATCCTGCAAAAACATTTCGGCCAATTCTCTAATTGCGATAGGCATTGTAGCCGAGAATAATAAAGTCTGACGATTTTTAGGCGTTAGTTTTACAATCTTTTTTACATCGTTAATAAAACCCATATCAAGCATTTGATCGGCTTCATCCAAAACTAAAGTATGCAAGTGATCAAGATCAAGAAAACCTTGTTTTTGTAAATCCAGTAATCTTCCCGGAGTGGCAACCAAAATATCAACACCTTTTTTCAAAGTATCAACTTGGGGATTTTGAGAAACTCCACCAAAAATGGTCAGTTGGGTCAGGTTGGTATATTTGGCATAAGTATCAAAACTTTGCCCAATCTGAACAGCAAGTTCACGGGTTGGCGTAACTATAAGGGCACGAATGACCTTGGCTTTTTTTGATGAACCTACAATTCGGTGTAATTGGTGTATGATTGGAATAGCAAATGCTGCTGTTTTTCCTGTTCCTGTTTGTGCACAGCCAATAAGGTCTCTTCCTGCTAAAACGATCGGAATAGATTGCTCCTGAATAGGTGTGGGGTTTAAATAGCCTTCTTCAAATACGGCTTTTTGTATACTTTTGGAAAGTGATAAATCTTCAAATAACATATCTTAGGTATTAAGAAATTTAGTTTTAAGTACTAAAAATCTGTGCAAAGATAGGTTTATTCAGCCAATGGTCCGTTTGAATTGGGGTTTATTTGGCAAATGATCTAATTTTCAGCTGGTATAAGTTAAATTTTTTCGTTGTTTGCTTTTATGAAATCAGTAATTAAATAACCAATTAATTTTCCAATAAGATGATTGTTTGGCGATTGATCTAAGTCTGGCGCGCCTTCGCAAATGTGTAAATAAGCAGCATTTCTGTGCTGTCCGAAAAACGAAACAAACTGACGTAATTCTTCTATCGAAAACCCGCTAATTGTCATGGCACTGCTTGCAATATTCGGAATTGCATCCAGATCTATTTCGATGCCAAATGAATCTGTTTTGATAAATTCTAAAGCCAAAGCCATTTCTCTGTCGAAATCTTTTTCTTTGCGAATATTTACACTATCATAAGTATTGTAGCGTACACGATCTTCTAATTTTTTAATTATATCGAGAACACTTTTTGAAGTATAATTTTCGTGAAGTCCAAAAATGAAATATTTTTTCAGGAAACCTTCTTCGTACGCATAAGAAAATCCATTTCCGCTATGACGGCCTTCAAGAATCCTGAAATCTGAATGGGCATCAAAATTAATAGCATTTATTGGTTTTCCTTTGGCTAAAGCCGAACCTTTAATATTTCCGTAAGCATTATTGTGGCCTCCTCCAATTATAATTGGTGTTTTTCCTGCCTTTATTATAGTAAAAATAATATGAGAAACTTCTTTATCAACTTTTTCAACAAGCTGACTTAATTTTGAACGGTCATCAATATCATTAAAATCAAGATTTTCAACATCACGCATTTCTGCAGAAACATTAATTTGTCCTAAAACAATAATCTGGCTGCCTTTGGCAAAACGGTTATGCTGAATGTTTGCAATGCTTTTTATGGCACTTTCCCATGCAGATGCCGTTCCCGGTCTTCCGTAATTAGCACGCACGCCAATGTCTTCAGGAATTCCTAAAAGTACATATTTAGCTTCGCTTTCTTTCAGGAAATTGACCTTATCAACTCCATTTGGAATGATAATCATCTTTTCTCCAA
Organism: Flavobacterium sp. AK-345; assembly: GCF_058310175.1. Lineage (NCBI taxonomy): Bacteria > Pseudomonadati > Bacteroidota > Flavobacteriia > Flavobacteriales > Flavobacteriaceae > Flavobacterium > Flavobacterium sp. AK-345. The sequence goes on from NZ_JBZEER010000010.1 coordinate 104,700, forward strand.
ACTTAATTTCACCACTTCGATGGTTGGTTACTTTAGCTAAATCATTAATAGTAAATGGGATTAGTTTCTCCATAAAAAAAAATATTGTTCAAAAATAATATAATTGTAGTAACTTACGTTATAACGATATATTAATTATTAAATTTGTTTTTAAGAAAATTATTAAAATATGGAAAACCCAAACAAAAACAACTCAAGTCTAAAGGCGGTAATCGCTGTTTTAGCAGTACTACTAATTGGAAGTTTAGTGTATATTTTTAAATTATCATCTGATACAGATGTAGTTAAAACTGAACTTACCACAACTCTAACAGAGAAAGAATCTGTTATGAAAGATTTGCAGGAATTAAAAGCGACTTACGATGCTGCAATTGCAGAAAACACTTCAATGTCTGATGAATTAATTCAGGAAAGAGATAAAGTAGTAGCTTTGATGGATGATTTAAATAAATCTAAAGGAGATGTATCTAAATACAGAAATCAAGTTGTAGGCATGCAGGCTAAAATGAAAACTTTAGTTGCTGAAAACGATGAATTGAAAAAACAAAATGGTGTTTTAACAGTTCAGAGAGATAGTACTATTGTAGTTTTAGGAGAATCTAAGAAATTCAACGAAGTTTTAGTTGGTCAAAACGAAGAATTGGCTAAAACAGTTGAAAAAGGGTCTAAATTATCAATTTTGAATACAAAAACTGCAGCTTACAAATTGAAAAGCTCAGGAAAACAAATTGAAACTGATAAAGCAAGCCGTGCTGACGTTTTAAAAGTAAGTTTTACTATTGCTGAAAATCAAATTGCAAAATCTGGAGATAAAACGTACTATATTCAGGTTATCGATGCTAAAAACAATGTTTTAGGAGATAAGAAAACAGAAAGTTTTGGAGACAATACTTTAACTTACAGCTTCAAGAAAACAATTCAGTACGAAAACAAAACTGTACAGGTTTCTGAAGATTTACCAGGTAAAGACTTCGAAAAAGGAACTTATTTTATCAATGTTTTTGATAATGACGAATTAGTTTCTAAAACTAGTTTTTCTTTAAGATAAGAATTATTTGAAATAAAAGTAAAAGGTCTGTGAAGAAATTCACAGACCTTTTTTATTAAATTAAAAATCACAATAATTTAATATCTATTTTCTTTTTCTGGTTTGCTGTTCTTCCAGCTTTTTTAAAATTTTCTCTTGTTTTTTTGCTTTTAAATCTGTCGACGGAGTTTTTAAATTATTAACCTTTGCCATGATCTTCTTGTTTTAATTATTAAAAAATAGTGTAAAGCCGATCCTATAATTTATTCGTAATAAAAAAACTTTATAGCGAGTAGCCATTATCCAATAAAGATTGGAATAGCATATTTAAAAAAGTTTTATAGGATTTTATTAAGCACACTCGCTGTGCTTAACAATTCGGGAAGATTTTTAATTTATAAGAAGATAATACAGAAATGCTCTTGTTCGAATACAAGCTTATTTTGGTATTTAAAACACTATGTTTTAAACCAAATTTGCCTAAATCTATTATGTGAACTAACATTTCCATATTTAAAAAATCTGATTTGTAAATATAGACAATTCTTTTACTTAAAATTTTTATTGTAAGATTTTTATGTATTTTTTAACTTATGAATTGCCTTTACAAAATTTCACCTTCCACAAAAACACTTTCTATTAAATTACTGCCAAACGCATATGGAATCTGATAATAAGATGAAATAGGTTTAGTGAGGATAAGATTGGCTTTTTTTCCTTTTGTAATACTTCCATGAGTTTCAGAAATTCCCATCGCGTAGGCGCCATTTATTGTTGCTGCGTTAATCGCTTCTTCGGGAGTCATTTTCATTTTGATACACGCTGTTGCCACCACAAAATTCATATTTCCCGATGGAGTGGAGCCGGGGTTGAAATCAGTTGCCAATGCAAGTGGCAAACCGGCTTTTATCATTTCGCGGGCAGGAGTGTAAGGGATGCTTAAAAAATAAGAACAGGATGGCAAAGCCACAGGCATCGTTTCTGTGTTTTTTAAGGCTTCAATATCTTCCGGATTCATAACTTCAAGATGATCGACGGAAAGTGCATTAAATTTAATTCCGGCCTGAATTCCGCCAATAGAATTAAATTGATTCACATGAATTTTTGGCTTTAAGCCGAATTGAATTCCGGCTTCCATAATTTTCTCTGTTTCTTCAACAGAAAAATAACCGGTTTCGCAAAATACATCAATATAATCTGCCAGTTTATTTTGAGCGATTTCCGGAAGCATTTTGGTTATAATTTCATCAATATAGCCTTGTTTGTTTTCTTTGTAATATAAAGGAAATGCATGAGCGCCCAAAAATGTTGCTTTTATTGAAATAGGATAATTTGCTGCCAGTTTTTTGATAACGCGAAGCATTTTTAATTCGCCTTCAATAGTAAGTCCGTAACCGGATTTTATTTCAACCGCTCCGGTTCCTAAATGCATCACTTCTTCCAAACGAACTTTTGATTGCTCGTAAATTTCTTCTTCAGAAGTTTCGTTTAATTTTTTAGCAGAGTTTAAAATTCCGCCACCACGATTGGCAATTTCTTCATAAGAGAATCCATTGATTCGGTCTACAAATTCCTGCTCGCGATTTCCAGCATATACAATATGCGTGTGGCTGTCGCACCACGAAGGCAAAACGATTTTTCCGGTAGCATCAATAACTTCATCTGCATTGATTTCGGGAAGATTTTCCATCAAACCAAAATCTGCAATTAGATTATTTTCAATTACTAAATAAGCATTTTTTATAGTGGGAAGAACCGCCATTTCAGCCCCAGAAACCTTAGAAACAGACGTTTCACGAACCTGAAGCAATTCTTTTATGTTTTTGATTAAAGTAATCATTATTAAGAAATTTAATTAGTGTAGTAATTATATAAAAACACAAATTTGCTTCGCCAGTTCGTCCTACGGTCTCGGGTCACAAATTAACACTAATCAATTCGTGAAAATTTGTGAAATTCGTGTTTGTCTCTATGTGTAATCCTATTCTGAAACTGTTATTTCGAACAATTTTTCCCAATATTTACCTGTTACAAAAATGGTTTTTGTTGCAGGATTATAAGCAATTCCGTTTAAAACTTCTGCTTCAGGATGTTTGATAAATTTGCGTAAACCAGACATGTCCAGAATTCCTTCAACAGCTCCCGAAGTTGGGTTTACAACCGCAATCGCATCTTTTTGCCAAACATTTGCATAGAATTTTCCGTCGATTAATTCTAGTTCATTCAAAACTTTAATTTTTGAAGTTCCGGAATAAACATTAATGTAATCAATCATTTTTTGGGTTTCAGGATCCATTTTCCAGATTTTCTCCGTTCCGTCAGAGCGATAAATATATTTGTCATCGTGCGTCATTCCCCAGCCTTCAATATCTTTATCGTATTTAAAGGTTTTTTCAAGTTTAAGCGTTTTTGCATCGTATATAAAACCAGTTTTTTCCTGCCATGTTAATTGAAACAATTTACCATTTATAAAAGTAATTCCTTCACCAAAATATTCTTTTGGAAGATCTACTTGCTGAATCACTTTTCCGGTTTTGTAATCAACAGATCTAAAGTAAGAATCTGCTTTTTGCCCTGTACTTTCAAATAAAACACCGTCGTGAAATTCTAAACCTTCTGTAAAAGCTTTTGTATCGTGCGGATATGTATTTACGATTTTATATTTCAATAATTTTGGTTCAACATTCGAAACCAATTCGATTCTTTTTGTAGCATCAGATGAATCTCCGCCAAAATAAACGGTAGCTTTTAGATATTGATATCCTAATTTTTGATCTTTTAATTCAAATTTAAATTTTTCATTTCCTTTTTTGCTACCCACTTTTTTGTCATTTACAAAGTAAGAGATACTATCAATTTCTTTTGATTTTGGGTTTAAAATTCCAATAGAAACTGATTCCTGAGACGAAAAATGAGCAGGAAAAGCGGAATCATCGATGTTAAATAAAGAATTTTCACCTTTTTTTGTATCTCCACATCCAATTAATGTGATTCCTAATAAAATGAAAGTTAGGAAGTTATATTTTTTCATAGTTAAAAATTTGAATAAGCCAATATACGACGATATTTTTATAGCAACAAAGGTCTTGCAAAAATATAAAAAGATTGTATATTTGCACCGGCAAGTCCTACACGACCAGCTCCTGCAGACTCCCCCAGGATGGGAACATAGCAAGGGTACGTGGTTGAGCGGTGCGATGTAGGTCGCTTGCCATTTTTTATTTTATATGTCCTGAAATGTTTCAGGATTTTTTTTTAGAATTAATTTAAAAGTAGTCTTCCTTCTGGAGGATTTTTTTATTTTTGGGACTTCGTAAAGTTAAAAGTTATTAGTTAGAGGTTAAAAGTTTACCTCAATGAACCAACTCATAACTTATAACTAAAAACTCATAACTTTTCAAAATGAATAAAGTCGTTTTAATTACCGGAGGATCTTCAGGGATCGGGAAATCTATTGGAGAATTTTTGCATCAAAAAGGTTTCGTTGTTTATGGAACAAGTCGAAACCCTGAAAAAGTGTTGAATTCTGTTTTTCCACTCGTGGCTTTAGATGTTCGAAATACCGAATCTATTAAATCGGCGGTAGCCAAAATTATTCAAACTTCCGGGCGATTGGATATTGTAATTAATAATGCCGGAGTTGGAATTACAGGGCCTTTGGAAGAAATTCCGACAGAAGAAATCAAGAATAACTTCGAAACCAATTTTTTTGGACCAATAGAAGTGATGAAAGCTGTTTTGCCGCAAATGCGTGAACAAAAATCGGGTTTGATTATTAATATTACTTCAATTGCCGGTTATATGGGATTGCCGTACAGAAGTGTTTATTCTGCATCAAAAGGAGCTTTAGAATTAATTACTGAAGCTTTAAGAATGGAAGTAAAGTCTTTTGGAATTGAGATCACCAACGTAGCACCTGGAGATTTTGCTACTAATATTGCTTCAGGACGTTATCATGCGCCGGTTATTTCAGGTTCTGCTTATGAAAAAGTTTACGGAGATGTGCTTGCTACTATGAATGAACATGTTGATGCGGGAAGTAATCCGAATGAAATGGCTGAGGCAGTTTACAAAATTATTCAGCAAAAAAAGCCAAAAGTGCATTATAAAGTGGGTGTTTTTATGCAGAAATTCTCGATCGTTTTAAAACGTGTACTTCCGGATAAAATGTATGAAAAAATGCTAATGAACCATTATAAACTATAATTATTCAATTGTAATGAAAAAAAATTAACCGCAAAGTTCGCAAGGATTTTTTACAGTTAGTTTTTATTAGAATAAATAAAAAGTTCGCAAAGCTTTGTGTTTACTTAGCTTTGCGAACTTTGTGTTTTTGGAAAGTATAATTAGATAAAAACCTTTGCGTTCTTTGCGGTAAAAAAAGCTATCTTATTCACTCTAAAGGAATAAAAATATCAAATTTTGCTCCTTGATTTAAAATTCCTTCAGCTCTAATAAAGCCGTTATGGTTTTCTACAATTCTTTTGACTATCGTAAGTCCTATTCCGGTACTTTTTATCGGTTTTGTGTGTAAAGCCTGAAAAAGTCCAAATATTTTTTCGTTATAAGATTGATCAAACCCAATGCCATTGTCTGCAATGGTTATTTGGTAATATTTGGTAAGAGGAGAAAGTTTCTCAAGTATTCCATTTGTGATTTTTGATGAGATTGTGATGATTAAATTTCGATCAGGACTTGCAAATTTCATCGAATTATTAATCAAATTATAAAGAAGCTGTCTGAATTGAAATTCTATTACAGAAAGTTTTCCTAAACCGTGTATATCAAAAACTACATTTTTATTTTCAAACTCATCTGTAAGATCTTCGATAACGTCTCTGGTAATTTCATTTAAGTCTTTAAGTACAAACTTTCTATCGTCAAATTTTGTTTTAGAATAAATTAAAAGGTCGTTAATTAGATTTTGCATTCTAAAAGCCGAAGTCTTAATTTTATTGAATGCAGTTTTGCCTTTTTCAGATAAATTATTTAGTTCTTCACGTTCAATAGTATCTGTAAAAAGCTGAATTTTTCGCAAAGGTTCCTGTAAATCATGACTCGAAATGTAATTAAATGCCTCGAGTTCATTGTTCATTTTTTCAAGAGAGATGTTTTTCTCAATAAGTTTTTTCTCAATGTCTGATTTTGATTTTACAGCTTTTTGTTTTTCAATTTCGGTTTTTTCCAGAAGATTGTCTTTCTCTTTTAAAATCGTTTTGCTTTCGTTTGCTTCTTCAATACTTGTGATGTGGAATGAAATTAAATCAGCAAACAAATTAAACATTTCTCGGACTTTGAATGTTTTTAAGCTATTTGGTTTCGGATCGATGGCACAAAGTGTTCCAAAAAAACTTCCGTCTTTAAGCATAATCGGAACCGAAATATAACTTTGAAGTCCGTACATTGCGGGAGTATGATGATAACGAAATTCAGGATCTTCACTAACATTGTCAATTATTACTGCTTTCCTGTCCTGGCGAATTTCGTCGCAAATTGTGGTTTTTACTTGTAATTCATCTCCGGGTTTTAGACCAAATGTAACATTGTCCTGAACACTGCAGGTTATCCATCGATCTTCTGTAACTCTTGCTACGGCTGCAAAACCCATTCCGGTCGTTTGGCATATTACATTTAGTAAAGTTGGTACAATTGTAATATTCTGGATATTAGTAATGTCTTGTTGAAAATTCTCTTCTAGCACTTTTGGACTTATTTTGACTTTAAAAATACGCTTTTTTAATGAAGGTATTATAACGAGGAATATCGAAATGTAGAATTATTTTTAAGATTTTAATTTTGGGAAAATTATAAGTTGTAATTTTGCACCGAAATTTATGTAAGGTGAGCAGGCTCATTCTTTGTGAATTAAAAAGAATAAAAGATAACGGCAAAAACCGGATTACGGTTGCCGAAGACATCAAATAGAATCAACACAATTAAATAGATATAATTATGAAATTTTTTATTGACACAGCTAATTTAGCTCAAATTAAAGAAGCACAGGCTTTAGGTGTTTTGGATGGTGTAACGACTAACCCGTCATTGATGGCGAAAGAAGGAATTACAGGAAAAAACAATATCCTGAAACATTATGTTGACATCTGCAATCTTGTAGAAGGCGATGTAAGTGCTGAGGTAAATGCGTTGGATTATGATGGAATGATTAAGGAAGGTGAAGAATTAGCTGAATTACATGATCAAATCGTAGTTAAATTGCCAATGACAAAAGAAGGCGTTATGGCTGCGAAATATTTCTCAGATAAAGGAATCAAAACAAATGTAACACTTGTATTTTCTGTTGGTCAGGCTCTTTTGGCTGCAAAAGCTGGAGCTACTTATGTTTCTCCATTTATTGGTCGTCTTGATGATGTTTCTACAGACGGTTTAAACCTGATCGAAGAAATTAGACTGGTTTATGATAACTACGGATACGAAACTCAAATTTTAGCTGCTTCTGTGCGCCATACAATGCATATTGTAAACTGCGCTAAAATTGGAGCTGATGTTATGACTGGACCACTTTCTGCAATTTACGGATTGTTGAAACACCCTTTAACGGATATTGGATTAGCTCAGTTTGTTGCTGATTTTGAGAAAGGAAACAAATAGTTTACTTTAAATAAATAATTAAAAATCACCATTTTTTGTAAGAAAGATGGTGATTTTTTTTTATCTTTATGTGTCTCAAAAAGAATGACATATGAAAAAACTTATTCTGATTTTCGCATTTTTGGCAGTAAATATCACTGCAAATTCCCAGGCAAAAGTATTAACATCTGTAAACGAAGCCGGAGATGTGGCTACTTTTGAATTAGATTGTACTTCAAAATTCCAGACTTTGGCAAAAGGTTTACGTTATAATATTACACGTCACGAGTTTAGAGGTCCTGAAATGAAAAATTCATACCGATTATTGTTGGTAATGGATGGTTTTTATTCAAGCACATTAAACAGTACAATGACAATTTCGGCTGTTTTAAGTGATGGAACTGTTCTGGCTGCCAAAAAAACAATCGAAGAGGATGGTTATTTTGATGGTGCCTGTACATTAAAAATTAAGGATCCAAAAGCGCTTTTAGCGACGAATATAGATAAAGTGATTATTCATGCCGATAAAGATGTCGTATATACTTTATCGGAACAAAATAAAGCTGTTTTTAAAAAGAATTTAAGCAATATTATTAATGCGAAGTAAAAAAAATAAATTCCAAAAAATAAATTCCAAATTCCAATTTCGGCTGGAATTTTTTATCGACAAACCCGGCGATAAACCAGACAGGTTTTAAAACCTGTTGGGTTTGCTTACAAGACGTAAATCATAAAACTAAAAAATCCCAAATTCCAATCTATAAAATTGGAATTTGGGATTTTTTATATTGTTATTTAAAGAAGTTTAGTGCCCTCCTGAAAGTTTTTTGTCAAAGTTAATTCCTTGTTTTCTAAGAATTCCGCTCACGCTCCATGCGTAAAACGCAAGGTAAGCAAAACATAAGATACCTACAATGTAACTTGCTTGAATACCAATGAATTCAGAAACAAAACCTTGTAACCAGCTGATAACTCCACCACCCATAATCATCATGATTAGGAAGCTGCTTCCCTGGCTTGTATTTTTTCCTAGTCCGCTTACTGCTAATGTAAAGATACATGGCCAAAGCGTACTACAGAATAAACCAACACTTGTAAAAGCATAAACACTCACAATACCGCTAGTCGACATTCCGATAGCTAAAGCAACAATTCCTAAAACAGAGAAGATTAATAACATTCTCGCAGGATTTCCTTTACTTGCAATATCAGCAGCAATTAATACTAAGATAATTAATCCGTAGATGTAAAACGGTGTTAAATCGTGTTTTGCAATTGCATTTACAGCCAGGAATACTCCAAACGCTAAATATGGTGCTACAAAACGTAATATTTGTTGTAAACTGGCTTTATCAGTAAAAGCTTCGATAGCTCCTGTCCAACGGCCAATCATTAAACTTGCCCAATATAAAGAGATATAAGGAGCAACTTCCTGAGTTAAAAACCCTAATTTGCTTTCCATGTATGCAGGTAAATTACTTGCAGTAGAAACTTCAACACCAACATAAAGAAATATAGCAATCATTCCCATTACCAATTGTGGATATTGTAATGCAGATTTTTTTGCTGTTGTACCATCGTGTGCGATTTCTTCTTCGATTAGAGCCGGTCTGTCTGGCAATGAAGAGAATTTTAATAAAATAGCCACTAATAAAAAGGCTAAACCAAGTATTAAATAAGGAATTTTTACACTCTCGATACTTAAAGTAGATGATCCTGTGCTTGATCCGAAGATTGCAAAACTCACGATAAGCGGTCCGATTGTAGTCCCCAAATTGTTAATTCCACCTGCTAATGTCAAACGCTGAGATCCTGTTGCGATTGGTCCTAAAGCAATTGCTAAAGGGTTTGCAACTGTTTGCTGTAATGAAAAGCCAAGTGCTACAATGAATAATCCAGATAACATTAAAGGAAAAGATCCTGTGTTTGCAGCCGGATAAAATAATAATGTTCCAAGAGCAGAAATAAGTAAACCTAATGAAAGACCGTTTTTATATCCTATTCTGTTAACTAAATCTTCTTTGATTAAAGCGGAGATTCCCATATATATTAGCGATCCTACGGTGTAAGCGATATAAAAAGCTAAAGATACTAATTGACTTTCTCCTTGAGATAAGTTGAAGGCTGTTTTAAAAACAGGAATCAAGATGTCGTTACTTGCAGCGACAAAACCCCAAAAGAAGAATACGATAACTAGAGGAATAAACTGTCCCCACTTAGTTTGCACATTTTCTGAACTCATAATTGTGATAAGGTTAATTTTTTAATTTTATTGTTTTTTGAAGACCGTAAATATATTTGTTAAGTGTTTCAAAAAAAAATAAAAAGGCACAAATAATGTTAAATTTAAACCAACGGCATCATTTTTTCAACAATGTGTTAATTTTAACCTACTTAGAAAATGAAAAATGAAATTGTATTTACTCTAAAATTTTGTTTTTAACATCTTTACTGTAATTTCTACCAATAGGAATGGTGTAAGATTGGATCTGTATGCGGTTTCCTTCGATAGATTTTACCTTATTTAGGGCGATAACGTATGATTTATGAATTCTCAAAAAACGATCTGCCGGCAATTCTTCAGACAAAGAAGTGAGGGATTTGTGTGTAATATAGGTTTTATCAGGCGTAACAACTTTAATATATTCTTTCATTCCTTCGATAAAAAGGATTTCTTCAATATTGATTTTCATCATTTTTTTATCAACCTTAATAAAAATATGAGAATCACCTTTTGTGGTTTCGACCTTAATATTGTTTTTTAAATTGTATTCGGTAGTAATCTTGTTAATACACTTTATAAATCTGGGCAGCGGAATGGGTTTTACTAAATAATCAAGAACATCAAGATCATAACTTTCGGCTGCAAACTCCCTAAAAGCTGTTGTGATAATGACTTTGGTTTTGTTTTCGATTAAACTAATTAATTCAAATCCTGTCATCATTGGCATATTGATATCTAAAAAGACAGCATCAACAGTTGTGCTGTTGATAAAATCAAGTGCTTCAAGAGAATTATTGAATGTACCGATCACTTCAAAATCTGTAAAATTGTTGAAATAATTTTGCAAGACTTTGATAGCCAAAGGCTCATCATCAATCAATACGCATTTAATCTTCATTATGAATAGGTATTTGCAAGCGGATTATATAGTAATTTAGTTTTGTTTTGTGTTTTAAGCTGAAATCATTTTTATAAATTAATTTCAGTCTTTTTTTGGTATTGACTAATCCAATACCACTTTTCGGGTTAAGATTTTGTGAAATTACAAAATTATTTAAGATTTCAAAATCTAACCTTTTATTATCAATAACTTTACAATTGATCTTGATTTTTAAGTTTTTATTGTTTAGTCCGCCATGTTTAAAGGCGTTTTCAACCAACGAAATAAATATTAGCGGAGGCACAACAATATCTTCAATATCCGACTCAAGATTTATCGTAACTTCTACATTTTCAAAACGTAACTTCTCAATTTCAATATAATTCTGAATATAGTCTATTTCTTTTATAAGCGGAACAAATTTGGTTCCTTTAACATCATACAAGACATATTCCATCAAATTGGATAACTTGATAATTACGTCGGGAACCTTGTTTGAAGATTCTAAAGATAAGGCGTATAAGTTATTTAAGGTATTGAAGAAAAAATGCGGCTGAATTTGATTCTCCAAATATTTCAATTTGATTTTAAACTGATTTTCTCTTAATGATCTGTTTCTTTCTCTTTCCCTTAGCCAGGTTAAAGTCAGGTAAACAGATGAAGCCATGGCCAATACATATAATTCGCCAATGCAAACAGCAACAATATGATTGATTTCAAACGGATGATATTCTCTGTTGGCTTCCGGCCAGATATTCTCAGATATAATATAATAGGTAAGTGCGGTTTTTAATAAATAAATACCGAAAAGGCTTAAAATCAAGGCAAAAGTATATTGAATATATTTCTGTTTTAGTACAAATTTCGGTACCAAAACAAAAAGATTAAAATAGACTAACGGAATGTGCAATGAAAATTCAATCAGGTTAGATTTGAATGAATAAGGATAGTCATTAAAATAGGCTCCCCATCTTAAAAAGTTAAGAGTAAAGTAACTTCCCCAAAACCAAATATGATTTTGCAGTTTTATTTCAAATTTTAATTTTTGAATTTCGTTCAATTTTGATTATTGGGGGTTAATGTAATTATTCTTAGGAATAATAATTTGCAACTTTAAACAATTAGTTGGTAAAACGCAATTCTTTTGAATAAAATTTTATCAAAAATGGCATTTCGTCGATTATTTTTTAAAGGCATCGTTTTCGTAAAACGTATTATTGATTGTTTTCTGTTGTTTGTTTAAGGTTTAGGGTAGTTTGTTTAAAAAGTTTTATTTATGTTAATTTTAACAATAGATTTATCGCTTAACCAACAAAACCATGACAAAAATGAAGAAAATTGTATTAATCTTTGTTGTTTTTTTTACGTCGCAGGTTATTCTTGCACAAGTAAAAACAATCAAAGGTTTAGTAAGCGACCAAAAAGGACTGCCGTTGCCAGGAGTTACTGTTCTTATCCAGGGAACAGCGAAGGCAGCACAAACAGATTATGATGGTATGTACAGTATTGAAGCATCAAAAGGAGATGTTTTAGTATTTTCATACATTGGAATTAAAACTAAAGTTGTAACAATTGGAGATTCTCCGCAAGTAAACGTGGCGCTTGAAGAAAATGCCCAAAACTTAGATGAAGTTGTAGTTACGGCATTAGGTATTAAGAGACAAAAGAAGGAACTGGGTTACGCAGTTCAGGACATCAAAGGCGACCAGTTGAATAAGGTAATTACAACCAATGTAGCCACAGCACTTTCTGGTAAAATTGCGGGTGTAGATGTTTCTATACCAGCTACAGGTGCCGGCGGAAGTACCAGAGTTATTATTAGGGGGATTTCTAGTATAGGCGAGAATAACCAGCCGCTTTATATTGTAGATGGAGTTCCTATTGATAATACAGGTTTGTCTAATGATACTGCAGCATCAAGCAAATGGTTTGATGGAAGAGATAACGGTGACGGAATTTCAAGTATAAACCCAAATAATATTGAGAGTCTGACTGTATTAAAAGGTGCAGCAGCATCTGCTTTATATGGTTCCAGAGCTTTGAATGGTGTAATTTTGATTACAACCAAAAAAGGAAGTAAAGGTAAATTACAGGTAGAACTTACCAGCGGTGTTAGTTTTGACAGAGTAAATGCTAAATATCAGGATTTTCAAAGTGATTATGGAACGGGATCTCACGGGATTTTGCCGGACCCTTCAAAAGCGCCTTCTGAAATTTACGGATATACTACAAGTGCCTGGGGACCGAAATTCTCGGAAACAGTTGGGCAACAGGTTATAATATTTGATGGTTCTATGAAACCTTATGCCAAAGTAGACAATAATATTCAGGATTTTTTTAAGACGGGATTTACAACAACTAACGGAATTTCGCTCTCTGGCGGAAGTGAGAATGCCTATATTCGTTTTGGATTCAACAATCTTAAAAATGATGATGTTGTTCCGGGTTCAGGTTTAGAAAGAAATGATGCCAGTTTGAATGCTACTTTAAAATCAGAAAAATTTACTTTGGCGGCAAATGTAAATTACATGGTTGAAAACACCGAAAACAGACCAGGTTTGGGAGATTCTCCAAACAACGTAGGTTATTCTTTGAGTGGTTTAGCACCCAATATCGATCAGGCCTGGTTGAAAAATTATCAAGATCCGGATACAGGAGAAATCTACAAGTGGAATAATAATATTTATCAATTAAACCCATATTTTACAGTAGATGCCAATCATAACACCTCTAAGAAAAATCGTTTTATGGGGAATGTTACGGGAACTTATCAACTTGAAAAATGGGTTGGATTGACTTTTAGAACCGGTTTAGATACTTATAATTTTGGCACTAAAGATTTTATGGCGGCAGGAAGTACCTGGCCGGGCAGAGATACAGGTTATCTTGGATTGAATGATATTACGGTTTCTGAAATGAATACTGATATCATAGCTACTTTTAGCGATATTAAATTGGCTAATGACTTGACTTTCTCAGGAATTTTAGGAACAAGCAGAAGAGATTTTAGAAGACAGGAAAATTCTAGCCAGGGAACAAATATTATTGAGCCGGGAACAGAATATATTAGTAATTTTTCGACTCAGACAATCAACGCACCATCAGAAACCAAAACAAGAACAAATTCTGTTTACGGTTCTGCAAAATTTGATTATAAAGGTTATTTATATGCTGAATTTACAGGAAGAAATGACTGGTTTAGTGTGATAACCAAAGATGCTTTTTATCCGGCAGCTTCGTTAGGTTTTGTATTCTCAGATGCATTTGCTATTCAGAGCAATACTTTTTCTTATGGTAAATTGAGAGCATCATGGGCAAAAGTTTCGAATGCACCGGGTGCTTATAAAAATGCATTAAATTATACTACTTATTCTGCTTATGACGGACAAAGTGTTGTGAATATAAAAAATTCATCGGCACCAAATGCGAATCTTACTTTTCAATCAAAAACAGGAATTGAGTTTGGATTGGAAACAGCTTTCTTTAAAAACAGATTAAAAGCTGATATAACAGTTTACCGTGAAGATACTGCAGATCAAACGCTTGATTTAGCATCTTCTGCAACATCGGGTTATGAGTTTCTTTCTGTAAATGCAGGGAAATTGCGTAATGAAGGTATCGAGATATTTTTATCGGGTTCACCAATTAAAACTAAAGATTTTGAGTGGGGAATTGATTTGAACTTCTCAAAAAACAAAAACTCAATTCTTTCTTTACATCCTGACATTAATACTTATACTATTTCTGAGGCTCGCTGGGCCGGAGCAGCAATTGTAGCTCAGGTTGGCGGACAATACGGAACTATTATTGGTAAAGATTTTCAAAGAACACCTTCCGGCGAAATGATTGTAGGGGCAAACGGTCTTCCTGTTTACACAGATACAAAAGTAGAATTAGGAAAAGGGCTTCCGGATTGGGCGGCAGGTTTAACCAATAGATTTTCTTATAAAGGAATTACACTTCAATTTTTATTGGATATGAAGTTTGGTATGGATGTATATTCTATGACAAACTCTGTTGCCGCAGGAAAAGGACTTTTGGATGTAACTACAGAAGGAAGAGATGCTTACAATGCTGCAAGAGCAGAAGCCGCAGCAAATGATCCAAATTTCAATGTAGGAAATTGGACTCCAACAGCAGGTTATGTAGCAAACGGAGTTGTAAATACGGGAACGGCTGAAAATCCGGTTTATGTAAAAAATACGACTCCTGTAGATCCTCAAACATATTGGTCAAATGTTACTGAAAATACACCGGCACCTTTTATTTATGATGCTTCATACGTTAAATTAAGAGAGGTAAGTTTAGGCTATACAATACCCAGAAGTGTTTTTGGCAGCTCAAAAATAAGTTCAATCTATATTTCGGCATTTGCCAGAAACCTATTGACATTTAATAAAGATTTACCAAATATTGATCCTGAGTCTATGTACACTTCCGGAAACGGACAAGGTTTTGAGTATGGTTCATTACCGTCAAGAAAATCGTATGGTTTTAATATTAAAGTTACATTCTAAAAAAGTAAATTATGAAAATTAAATATATAGTAGCCATACTTGCAGTATTTACGGTAGTTGGCTGTACAGAAAATTTTGACGAACTGGTAAAAGATCCGGTGGCGTTATCTCCAAATCCGGCAGGACAGCTCACCTTTACTCAATTGTGTATGTCCGGAGATGGATATTACCAACACAGAACCAACCTTATATATGCCGGAGGTTTTGTGCAGCATTATTCAGGTTCCTGGGCAGTAACAGAATATGGCAGCAAATTTAAAAATAACGAAGAGTATGCAGTCGCTTTATGGAGAAATGTTTATGCCCACGAAATAAAAAGTATTGTCGATATTCTGGATAATACCAGTGCAGATCCTGCAGCAGTAAACATGAATGCTGTTGCTAAAATTATGAAAGTAATGATCGCACATCGTTTAACCGATATTTATGGTGATGTACCTTATTCAGAAGCCGGATTGGGATTTTCTCAGGGAATTGTAACACCAAAATATGATAAACAGGAAGATATTTACACTTCTTTTTTCAAAGAATTAGACGAAGCTTTTAATCAGTTAAATGCCGGAGGAGGCGCAGTAAAAGGAGATTTGTTTTATAATGGAGATATTGCAAAATGGAAAAAATTAGCCAATACAATGCGTTTGCGTTTAGCAATGAGAATCTCTGAAGTAAATCCAGCAGAAGCTGAAAAACAAGTAAAAGCCGCTTTTCAAAATGGCGTTTTTGCCAGTAATGATGACAACTGTATTATGCATCATTTGGATTTTCCTTTTAGTGATGACCCATCCAGATTGGATTATAGAGGAAATGGATTATCTTATGGTTTTATTTCAGATGAGCATGGAGACCATTTTAGTTCTTTATTAATAGATTTTTTAAGAGATAATGGCGATCCAAGATTAACCATGATCGCAACTCCAAAAACAAGCAGCAGCGTGGTTCCGTGGTCGCCAATACAGCCGGGAGAAACGTTATATGAAGGTGTTAAGCCGGGAATGTTTAGATGGGATCTTCCCGGTGGATCAAATTCGGCCTCTGGAATACAGCCTTATTTAAAACTAAGAACAACTCCTTTTTTACATGTTAGTTATTCAGAAACACAATTATTATTGGCCGAAGCAGCTGTGAGAGGCTGGGTTTCAGGCTCTGCCGCTGATTATTATAAAAATGGAGTAGAAGCAGGGATTAAACAAATGGAAATTTACGGTGCTGCGCCTGCAACTCAGGCAAATATAGATGCATATGTAAATGCAAATCCTTTGGTAGCCGGAACAGAAAAAGAGCAAATAGGAACACAAATTTGGGTTACTTATTTATTTAATAGTATAGAAGCTTATTCAAACTGGAGAAGAACAGGTTATCCTCATTTAGTGCCCATAACAAATTCAGATTCAGGAACAGGTGGTGTTGTACCAACACGTTTGTATTATCCGAATGATGAAATGCAAAAAAATGAGAAAAACTATTTAGATGCCTTATCAAGAATGGGAGGAAAAAATGACTGGCTTGGTAAAGTTTGGTGGGATGTAAACTAGCTAGTTACTTTATGGAATTAAAAATTAAAAATTAAAAAATCTGCTTAATCTGCAAAATCTGCGTGAAAAAAAATAAGCACAAACTTTCTATTTGTTAGAAACTATTAAAGGGTAATTCCCAAACATAAAGTCATGCCTAATAAGGTATTATTTTCATTCTAATTAAATTAAAAACAATAGTTTAAAATTAAAAATTATGATAAAAAATAAAGCCTTGTTAGGCATCCTTTTTTTTCTAAGTTCCCTTTTTTCAGTTTATAGCTGTTCACATCAAAAAGAAATTGATTCGGAAAATTCAAAGAATAAAACAGCCAGAGTAGTGGGGTATTTATCTTCGGATAATTTTGATAAAATGAATTTGATTCAGTTTTGCAAATTAACGCATCTCAATTTAGCATTTGCAAATCCGGATAAAAATGGAAATTTGAATTTTACGGGAGATATTGACGTACTTGTAAAATATGTAAAATCAGTTAATCCTAATATTAAAATCAGCATTTCGCTCGCAGGCGGAGTTTTATCTGAAGAAGTAGCTTCAAATTGGAAATATCTAATTGATAATCCGGAAAACAGGCCAAATTTAATTCAGAACATTATAAATTTTACAGAACTTCATCATTTGGATGGAGTTGATGTTGATCTCGAATGGGATGCTGTGACAACAGGTTACAGCGGTTTTGTTTTAGAATTAAGAAAAGAACTCACAACGAAAAATAAACTTTTAACGGCGGCCCTGCCTAATAATTCGCGTTTCGAAAATATAAGTCAGGAAGCTTTAAATGTATTTGATTTTCTAAATATCATGTCGTATGACAGCACCGGACCCTGGACACCGGATAATCCGGGACAACACAGCTCTTTTGAAAACGCAAAAGCCGGAATAGATTTTTGGCATAAACTGCAAAATGTGCCAAGCGAAAAATTGACTTTGGGAGTTCCTTTTTATGGTTATAATTTTACTTATAAAGAAGTTACAAGTTCAACTTATGGAGAAATTGTATCTGCAGGAACTCAATTTGCAGATCAGGATGAGGTTGGAAAAATTTATTATAACGGAAGACCTACAATAACTCAAAAAGTAGAATTTGCTTCTCAAAACACAGGTGGAATTATGATTTGGGAAATTGCCCAGGATTCTTTTGACAACTATTCGCTTTTAGATGTCATTCATCAAAAATATACTTCGTTAAAAATAAAAACGACAGGTTTGTGTGGCAATTAATATTCAATTAATTGTTCCATTACTTCTGTACTATTCTTTAAATTTTGTTAATTTTTTGGTTTCGGTTTAGCTAATATCTTCATTATTATGTAAATATCGGTTTTAATGCTAAAAAAATGATAATGCACAATTATTAAGTAAATACTCTTTTTTATTAAATATAATTCTAATAATTGCTAAAAATGTTAGCGTTTATTAATTTGAAAACGTTTTCGTGAAACGCATTATTGAATGTTTTATGTCGTTGGTTTAAAAAATAAAGCCGTTTGTATAAATAATTTTTTTTAACAATCCCTTAAGAATAAATTTACACCATAACTAACAAAATAAATTAACATGAAAAAAATTTTCTTAATCTTTATGATTGCTTTTACGGCGCAAGTTTCGCTTGCTCAGGTAAAAAGTATCAAAGGTGTGATTACAGATTCTGATGGGATGCCGTTACCAGGGGCGTCTGTTGCAGTACAAGGAGGTCAAAAAGGTGCAAGCACCGATTTTGACGGTTTGTATTCAATTGAAGCACAAAAAGGACAAACATTAGTTTTTAGCTATGTTGGTCTTGAAACACAAAGTATAGTTGTAGGTGATGCCACTACAATTAACGTTAAAATGGGACAAGCAGCATCAAACGCACTTAACGAAGTTGTAGTAACTTCATTAGGTATTAAGAAAACGAGAAAATCTTTAACATATGCTGCTCAGGAGCTAAAAGGTGAAGAGTTAACTCGTGTAAAAGATGCAAACGTTATTAATACTATCGCTGGTAAAATTGCCGGTGTTGCCGTAACTAAAAGTTCTGGTGGAACTGGAGGATCTACAAAAGTAGTTATTCGTGGAAATTCTTCAATCTCTAACAGTCAGCCTTTATATGTAATTGATGGTATCCCGATGTTAAATTCAGGTTCAGGTCAGCCAAATGATTCATTTGGTAGTTTATCAGGTGGTAACCGTGATGGTGGAGATGTTGTATCTTTAATAAATCCGGATGATTACGAAGGAATGACAGTTCTTAAAGGTGCTGCAGCTTCTGTATTATACGGATCTCAGGGAGCTAATGGTGTAATTTTACTTTCATCTAAAAAAGCCAAAACAGGAAAAGCTAATATTTCTGCTTCATCTGTTACTACTTTTGAAGAAGCGGCTTATATGCCTAAATTTCAAACAGATTATGTTGCAGCTCCAGGTGCTGATGAGTCTTGGGGACCAGCAGGAAAAACAAAAGATCACGTAAAAGATTTCTTCAATACAGGAACCACTCAAATTACTTCAATAGGATATTCAATAGGTTCTGAAAATTCTTCTACGGCATTTTCTTATGCAAATACTTCGGCTACAGGAATTGTACCTGGAAACAGCTTAAAGAAAAACAACTTTGGAGTTAGACAAACAGCTAAATTTTTTGAAGATAAATTGATATTTTCTGCTAATGCAAATTATACATCTCAAACAATTGCAAATAAACCAGTAAACGGATTTTACTTTAACCCTTTAACAGGAGTTTATTTAATGCCAAGAGGAAATGATTTTGATTATTACAGAGATAATTATGAAGTATTTAATCCTACGAGAAACTTAATGGCGCAAAACTGGATGACTAATAGAGATATTATGCAAAATCCATATTGGGCAATTAACAGAAACAGATCTGAAGATAAAAACGATTTCTTTAATGGAGCATTATCTTTAACGTATAAAGCTAACAATTGGTTAAGTATTGCATCCAGATATAGTTATAATAGAGTAACAAGTATTTTTGATAAAAAAATATATGCTACAACACAAGGAACGCTTTCTCATGTAAACGGAAGATATATCAATGAAAATTCTTTAAGTACACAACGTTATGCTGATTTAATCGCGACAATTAACACAAAAATTGGTTCAGATTTTACCTTCAATGCAAATATTGGTACAAGTATTACAAATACACTAACGAATCAAAAAACAATTTTAGATTCTGGAATTAGTGGAGGTTTGAATATTACAAACTGGTTTACACTTCATAATTTTAATAACAACACAGGTAACTATCAAACAGTAGATTCTCAAAGAGAAGTGCAATCAGTTTTTGCAGCTACTACTTTTGGATATAAAGACATGTTATTCTTAGATCTTGCAGGAAGAAATGACTGGTCGTCTACGGTAGATGATTCTTATTTCTATCCATCTGTGGGGGTAACAGCTCTTATTAGCGAAATGACAACATTGCCAGAATGGATTAACTATGCTAAAGTTCGTGGTACTTACGCACAAGTTGGTAATGATATTTATCCTTTCGTTACTGATCCTACATATTATTCTCAGCCGGGAATTTCAGGAATAAACCCTAAAGTTGGTCCAAGACCAGGTGAAACATTAAAACCAGAGTTAAAATCTGAATTTGAATTTGGTACTGAGTGGAGAATGTTTAATAACAGATTAGGTTTTGAAATATCTTACTACAACTCAGAAACTAAAAACCAATACTTACAAGTAGTAGCTCCGGTAAACGATCAAGGTTATGATTTTTATGGAATTAATGCAGGAAGTATAGAAAATAAAGGTATTGAGGTTGTTTTAAGTGGAGGAATCATCAGAGGAGAGAAATTTTCCTGGGATACTGCTGTGAATTTTTCTCAAAACAAAAATAAGGTAAAAGAAATCCCTACTGAATTAGGAGGTAGAGTAAATTTAACAGAAGCAGGCGTAAATAGCTATAGATATGCTTTGGTTGAAGGAAAACCTTATGGAGTAATTGAAGGAATCAACTTTAAAAAAGACGATCAGGGTAGAATTTTATTAAATGATGACGGAACTTTTCAAAAAACTGATTTCGAAGAAGTTGGAAATTCTAATCCGGATTTCATGTTAGGTTGGTCAAACTCATTCAAATTTGGATCTTTCTTTGCTAATGTATTGATTGATGGTCGTTTTGGAGGTGATGTAATGAGTTTAACAGAAGCTCAAAATGATTCATTTGGAGTTTCAAAAGCAACTGGAGATGCAAGAAATGCAGGTGGAGTAGCAATAAATGGCGTTAGAGCAAGCGATGGCGTAGCAGTAACAAATGTAACCGCACAATCTTACTATACACAAGTTGGAGGTAGAGCAGGTATTACAGGAGAATATGTATATGATGCTACAAATGTAAGCGTTAGAGAAGTTTCTATCGGTTATAATTTCAATCCAAAAGCTTTACCTTTTATTCAATCTGCAAGTGTCTCTTTAATTGCTAGAAACTTATTCTTTATCTATAAAGATGCGCCATTTGATCCAAACATTGCATTAAGTACAGGTCAAGGGTTACAAGGAGTAGATATTTATGGTTTACCATCTACTAGAAGTATCGGTCTTAATTTAAACGTAACTTTCTAAAATTAAAAACATGAAACTAAATAATATAACAAAAGCAGCTGTCTGTATTTCATTGTTGACAACGTTTGGTTGCACAGACAATTTTGAAGAAATTAATACTAATAAAGAAGGTATTACACCAGAATTATTAGAGCAGGATTTTAATCATATCAAACAAGGTTTTGCACCTATCTTTAATAATATTCAGGTAATCACTGCTAATTTTGAGTGGGTATACCAATTGCAACAAAACCTAAATAGTGATATTTGGTCAGGTTACATGGCTACTCCAACAGGTTTTGCAGGAGGTATTAACAATACAACATATTCATTAGTTGATGGTTGGAACGGTTTTATCTGGGATTATGCCTATAAAAATGTAATGTATAATGCTGTAGATATCGAAAAGAAATCAAAAGGAAAATTCGATCAGTTTTATGCCTTATCATTGATTTTGAAAGTTGAAGGAATGCACAGGCTAACAGATACTTTTGGTCCAATTATATATTCTAAATACGGAAACTCAAGTCCAACAGAATATGACAGCCAACAAGAAGTTTACAATCAATTTTTTAATGAATTAGATATTGCAGTTGCAGATTTAACAAAAAGAGTTGATGATGGAGATAGTGGAGAAAGTACTTTTAAAACTACTGATTTATCAGGATACAAAGGAAAATACAAACAATGGGTAAAATTTGCTAACACTTTGCGTCTAAGATTAGCAATGCGTATAGTAAAAGTAAACCCTGCACTAGCAAAACTTGAGGCAGAAAAAGCGGTATCTCATAAATTTGGTGTGATGCAGTCAAACGGTGATTTATTTAAAATTGTATCTCCAGTTTATACAAATCCACTTGCAACAATTAGTGGTTCATGGTTAGATATTCGTATGTCTGCTGATATGGAATCAATTATGGGTGGATACGAAGATCCAAGAATGGAGAATTATTTTGATACATCATCTCAATTTCCTGGTCAATACAAAGGTGTTCGTACCGGAATTGATATTGCGGCAAAAGCAGATCACCAGGATTTTTCTGGTCTTGGAACTGTTGCAAAATCTAACGAAATTGTTTTAATGACAACCGCTGAAGCTTATTTCTTAAGAGCAGAAGGTGCATTAAGAGGATGGGATATGGGAGGCGATGCCAAATCATTATATGAACAAGGTATTGCTGCGTCATTCGGACAAAGAGATGCGGCAGGTGTAGCAGCTTATATGGCTGATAATGTAAAATTGCCTAAAGATTATGTTGATCCTAAGTTTCCTGTAAATAATTCTCCTGCAGTTAATAATGTTACTGTTGCCTGGGATGAAGCTGCAACTAACGAAGTTAAGCTGCAAAAAATTATTACTCAAAAATGGATTGCAGGTTTCCCTGAAGGACAAGAAGCATGGTCTGATTACAGAAGAACAGGTTATCCTAAACTTTTCCCGGTACTTAAAAATTACAGCGGAAATACGATTACAACTGAGTTCGGTGTAAGAAGAATAAACTTTGTTCAATCTGAGAAATCAAGTAATCAAGGTGGTGTAGATAGTGGAATTTCAAAATTAGGCGGTCCTGATACAGGAGGAACCAGACTATGGTGGGATACTACTGCTCCAAATTTCTAAAAAATATCAAAGAATTATAAGATTTTAAGTTTGGTTAGTAAATGGTATAAGCAGTGAAAATTGCTTATACCATTTCAAAAACCAAAATTGTACATACAAAAAAAAGAAAAAAATGAAAAGTGCTTTAGAAATAAAACCTGATATCAGCTATAAAAGTGCAGGGAAATTTGAAGAGACCAGATTTGAGAAAATCCACAACGAAATTTTCAAAAGTTCTGCCGAAGCTTCAATAATCGTTGCCCAGGAAATTGCACAATTAATCAGAACCAAACAAGAAAAAAATAAATCTTGTGTATTGGGTTTGGCAACAGGTTCTTCTCCTATAAAAGTTTATGAAGAATTAGTGAGAATGCACAGAGAAGAAGGACTGAGTTTTAGCAATGTAATCACTTTTAATCTGGATGAATATTATCCAATGACAAAAGAGAACAATCAGAGCTACCATTATTTCATGCATCAGCATCTTTTTAATCATATTGATATTAAACCTGAAAATGTTAATATTCCAGATGGTACGGTATCTATTGATGAATTAAATCAATATTGTATCGATTATGAAATGAATATTAAAAATGCGGGAGGACTTGATTTTCAATTATTAGGTATCGGGCGTACAGGTCACGTAGGTTTCAACGAACCGGGATCACACATTAACTCCGGAACCAGAATTATTACACTGGATCACATTACAAGAGTAGATGCTTCATCAGATTTTAATGGTATAGACAACGTTCCAAAACGTGCTATCACTATGGGAGTTTCTACCATTATGAGATCAAAAAGAATCGTATTAATGGCTTGGGGACAAAACAAAGCCGATATCATCAAAAGAACTATTCAGGGTGATATCAGTTCAGAAGTTCCTGCTACATTTTTACAAAACCATCCCAATGCGACTTTCGTTTTAGATCAGTCAGCAGCGGTAGAATTAACACGTTTTAAAACGCCTTGGCTTGTGGGAGAATGTATCTGGACACAAGAATTAAAAAGCAAAGCGATTGTTTGGTTATGCCAAAAAACAAAACAATCGATATTAAAATTAACAGACCGTGATTACAATAATAACGGAATGTCTGATCTTTTGGCGCAAGAAGGTTCTGCTTATGATTTGAACATCAATATGTTCAACGTATTGCAGCATACCATCACAGGATGGCCGGGTGGAAAGCCAAATACAGACGATTCACATCGTCCGGAAAGAGCCAATCCTGCAAAAAAACGAGTGATTCTTTTTAGTCCACATCCGGATGATGATGTGATTTCTATGGGAGGAACTTTTTCAAAATTGATAAAACAAGGTCACGATGTACACGTAGTATATCAAACCTCCGGAAATATAGCTGTTACAGACGACGAAGCATTAAAATTTGCTGAGGTTGCCAAAGATTTTATTGGCGAAGCCGGCAGCGGAATAAACTTCAAATCTGTTATTGACTTTTTGAATAGCAAATCAGAAAATCAAATTGATTCTTTGGAAGTTCGAAAATTAAAAGGACTAATCAGAAGAAGAGAATCTTATGCAGCAACAAGATACATTGGCTTAAAAGATGAGAATACTCATTTCCTGGATCTTCCATTTTATGAGACAGGACAAGTAAAGAAAAATCCGCTGGGACCAGAAGACATTGCCATTGTAAAAGATATTATTGCAAAAATAAAACCACATCAGGTATTTGCAGCCGGAGATTTGGCAGACCCGCATGGAACACATGAAGTTTGTTTAAATGCAATTTTTGCTGCCATGAAACAATTGAAACCGGAGAAATACATGGATGATTGCTGGTTGTGGCTTTACCGAGGCGCCTGGCACGAATGGGATATTCATGAAATTGATATGGCCGTTCCGCTTTCTCCATCAGAAGTATTATTGAAACGTCACGCGATTTTATACCACCAGTCTCAAAAAGACAGAGTAATGTTTCAAGGAAACGACTCCAGAGAATTTTGGGTTAGGGCAGAAGATCGTAATAAAAATACAGCCATCTTATACGATGATTTAGGTTTGGCTGAGTATGAAGCTATCGAGGCGTTTAAGCGTTTTGACTATTAGCGTTGTTTTTAAAAAGGATTCGGGTGAGAGCGAATCAAACTACAAAATTCAGATTGACTTTCATAGCGATTTGTGAGGGTTTCTAGAAAGTCGTCTGAATTTGTTTTTCTGTTATCCAATTTATTAATGTTGCCCCGGTGACATCTTTTCAAACAAATTAAAATGAAATATTTATTAGTCCTACTATTAGCAGGTTTAACTTCTACTGCTCAAATTAAGAAAGAGCAGTTGAATCTTATGCCCTGGCCTCAAAGTGTTGTTTTAAACGACGGAAATTTTGCTTTAACCAAAAACTTTAAAGTAAACATTACCGGAAATCCAAATCCAAGAATTTTTGGAGGAGTAACACGTTTTTTACGTCGCTTAGATGGTAGAACCGGTATTTTTTTCGAACAGGGTTTTATTACGAAACTAAATGAATTCCCCTCAGCCCAACTTCAGATAAACTGTACCAAAAGCGGAAAAATTGGTTTATATGAAGATGAAAGTTATCATTTAGACATCAAACAAAACCAAATTACAATAAATGCAACCAGCGATTTAGGAGCCTTACACGGTCTTGAAACGTTATTGCAAATGTTGCAGAATAATAATACCTCATTTTATTTTCCGAACTCACAAATTTCAGATTTTCCAAGATTTACATGGAGAGGTTTAATGATAGATGCTGCAAGACATTTTCAGCCTGTAGATGTTATCAAAAGAAATATTGATGGACTGGCTGCCATGAAAATGAATGTTTTTCACTGGCATTTAGTAGACGATCAGGGTTGGAGAATAGAAATGAAAAAACATCCAAAATTAATCGATTTAGCTTCGGATGGAATGTATTACACACAAGAGGAAATCAAAAATATCGTAAAATACGCTGATGAGCGCGGTATTTTGATCGTTCCTGAAATTGATGTTCCTGGTCACGGATCTGCAATTCTTACGGCGTACCCGGAAATAGGAAGCAAAGTGATTACGCTGACAGGTGGAACTTCAGAAAAAAACATTCAGGGAACCGCAATTGCGACCTATGGAGTTGAAAGAAATGCAGGTATTTTTTCGCCAACATTAGATCCTTCAAATCCTAAAACGTATCAATTATTAAGTGAACTTTTTGATGAAGTTTGCCCTTTATTTCCCGGAGCTTATTTTCATATCGGGGGAGATGAAAATGAGGGGAAAGATTGGGATGCAAACCCAAAAATTCAGGCATTTAAAAAGAAAAATAATTTAACAACCAATCACGAATTGCAAACCTATTTTACGATGCAATTAGTGCCAATGCTTAAAAAACACGGAAAACAATTAATGGGTTGGGAAGAAATTTTGACAAAAAACATGTCAAAAGAAGCCATCATCCATTCCTGGAGAGGACCAAATGAAGGTGTTGTAGCGGGTCAGTCATTAGTAGATGCAGTAAAAAAAGGATACAAAACAGTATTGTCAAACGGATATTACATTGATTTGATGTATCCAATTGCAAGTCATTATTTAAACGATCCAATGCCAAAAGGCGCTGATTTAACTGCAGAAGAAAAAGCAAAAATATTGGGTGGAGAAGCCACAATGTGGACAGAGCTTACAACACCATCAACAATAGATTCAAGAGTTTGGCCAAGAACAGCAGCCATTGCAGAAAGACTTTGGTCTGCCGAAGATATTACAGATGTTGCCAATATGCGCAAACGTCTGGAAACAGTTTCTTTTAGATTAGAAGAATTGGGATTAACGCATATTCGCAACAAAGCGGTTATTTTAAGAAACATTGCCAATAACCAAAACATAAAATCACTTAACGAATTTGCAAATGTTTGCGAACCGTTAAAAGGATATACCAGAAATAAAGGCGGAACAGAATATCAAATGTATTCTCCGTTTACACTTTTTGCCGATGCGTGTACGCCAGATGCCAAAGATGCTTTGGCTTTTGATGAGGCAGTAACGCAATATCTGGCCAATAAAACACCAGAGAATAAAGCAAAAGTAGCAGGATTTTTAAACAAATGGATTGCAGTAAATAAAGGATTAGTTGAGTTGGGTTCCAATGCACCGTTAGTACAGCCAATTTTACCTTTATCAAAAAAATTAAATGATGCATCGCAGGAATTGTTACTTGTTTTAGATAACAAATCGACTTTAAAGAAAGAAGATTTAAAAAGTTTAATTGAGCAATGTAACACAAAAGATCATGCAGATGTGGAGCTGGCAGTTTATGCGAGTCTGAAGAAATTAATATAAAGTTTGAGTTGAATTAGTTTAGTAAGTTACAATGATTGTTTTAGATTACTAATTATCTCTACTGGAATATTTCAGTAGAGGTAATTATAATAAGACTTTAATAGTACAAAACTTTTTTTCGGACTTCAAAAAAATTAACCAAAAAAATCATTAAAAAATAACCATTAAAAGAGTATTAACCTTAAAAAACCAAATAAAAAGAATAAAAAACATGACAGAACAAGTATTTAGATTGATGAGTTCTCCCAAATTTATCATTTGTATGTAATACTAATTTTTTAAAAGAATTATACATAAATATCAATCAATACTATTTGCTAATGATTATGGTAGAATCAGTAATAGTAATATTTATTTATAGAAGTAAGATGAAGTAATTTCCAACGGATTGCAATGTTTTTATTGCAGTTTATTGAATCCCGATTGTTGTGTTTTATGTGTCGAAATTGACATGTAAGATGTTGTAATTGGAATATTTATTTTCTATTAACCAATATTTATTAATTATGAAACATTATTACAGATTGCTCTTATTGTTACTGTTTCCCTTGCTCGCCATGGCACAACCAGCTCATGGTAAAAAAGTAGTAGGGTATTATGCGCAATGGTCTATTTATGCGAGGGATTTCAACGTACCCAAGATAGATGGAAGTAAAATCACGCATTTGAATTATTCTTTTTATGGAACAACTTATGATCCCGCTCATCCGGAAAATACAAAGTTGTTATGTTTAGACACTTATGCTGATTTTGAGCATATGGAAGGCGGAATTCCGTGGGATGCTCCTGTAAAAGGGAACTTTTATGACTTAATGAAACTTAAGGAAAAGTATCCACATCTTAAAATTTTAATTTCTGTTGGAGGATGGACAAAAGGACAGGATCTATCTCCAATTGCAGCAAGTCCTGTTGCAAGAGCTGCTTTGGCTGCAGATATGGCAAACTTCATTGTAAAATACCCATTTATTGATGGATTCGATATCGACTGGGAATATCCTCTTTCTGGAGGAACAGACGGTACTGAAGTAATTAACGGAGCGCCAATTCCTCCACAAAAGTACAGCCCGGACGACAACAAAAATCTGGTTTATTTATTGAAAGCAATGCGTCAGGCAATGCCAAATAAATTAGTCACTATTGCTGCCGGAAACAATGTTCGAAATGTTGCCAAACAATATTTAGGGCCATCAAACAGAGCACAATACGGAATGACAGAAGATATTTCGACTTATTGTGATTACATTACTTATTTTGGATATGATTTCGGTGGAAACTGGTATGATAAAACATGCTACAACGCTCCATTATATGCAAGTGGAAACACAAATGACCCGCTTTATGGCGCAACACAATCAGAATCATTAGACGAATTAACCAATCAATATTTGAATGTTGTTGGTTTTCCTGCGAATAAATTAATCATGGGATTGCCTTTCTACGGAAAAAAATTCGATAACGTTGCCAATAACGGCACCAATCCGAATTTACCCGGATTATTCGTTGCTGCACCAAGATATGTAGTTTCTGGATGCACAAACCCACAAAACCCAACAGGAACCTGGGATGGCCCTGCAGCCTGCGAAAAATCAGGAAGTATCGAAATTTGTGATTTAGTTGGAAATCCGGTTACAAATTCACATGCTTATTTAGATCCAAATACCATGTTAGTTACACCAACTGCGGCTTCTGCAGGATGGGTACGATATTTTGACAACACAACAAAAGTACCTTATTTATACAATGCTACTTTAAAACAGTTTATTTCTTATGAAGATAAGCAATCAATGGATTTAAAAGTGCAGTATATTAAATCGAGAAACCTTGCCGGAGGTATGGTTTGGGAATTATCTCAGGATACAAGAGGCTCAATTCCAAACTCATTATTAACTCAGGTAGATACATCTTTCGGAAGCGTAGTTCCGGGAACAGTAAGTATTTCGGGTTCTGTAAAAAACGGATCAGCTTTAGTTACCAATGTTACAGTTGAATTACGTAACGGAAGTAATGTAGTATTGCAGACAGTAGTTTCTACAGGAGGAAATTTTACATTTAGTAATTTAACTTCGGGACAAAATTATATCCTTACAGCTGCAAAAGCCACGTATACTTTTACTCCGGTAACGTTAACCAATGTAACAACCAACCAAACGGCAGTTGTTATTAACGGAACGCAACCTTTATATACTGTTAGCGGAACAGTTCTTAACGGAGCAACAGGAGTTTCTGGTGTAACGGTTACAGCAACTTCAGGAGCTACAGTTTTAACAGCAGTTTCTAATGCAAGCGGTGTTTACAGCGTAGCAGGTTTAACAGCTGGACTTAACTTCACCGTTACAGCTGCAAAAACAGGATTCTCATATACACCAACTTCAACAGTTTATAACGCAATTGATGCAAACAAAACGTTGAATTTTGCTCAGGGTGCTCCAGTGGTTTATTACACAGTAAGCGGAACCGTTTTAAATAATACAACTCCGGTTTCAGGCGTAACGGTTACGGCAACTTCAACAACCGGAACTTTTACGGCAACTACAAATTCAAGCGGAGTTTATTCGATTGCTAATTTGCCTGCTGGCGGAAATTATACCGTAACGGCAGCTTTAGCAGGACAAACATTTACTCCGGCTTCAACAGTGTATACGAATCTGACTTCAAGCAAAACATTAAACTTTTCTCAGGACGCTGTTGTAGTTCCTTCAAGTAAAATTAGCGGAACAGTTAAAAACGGATCGACTCCTGTTTCTGGTGCAAAAGTAGAATTAGTTTTACCTTGGACAGATAACACACACAACTGGAAAAGTGTAATTGCGATAACAGATGCACAAGGAAAATACAGTTTTGACAATTCAGTTGTAGCAGGTTATACAACCGCTACAAGTTTAAAATTAAACTCTTGGGAAAACGGAGAAGTAGCTTACTTCCCTAATAATCTGGCCAACTTTGTAATTCCTGCAAACCCAACGGTTTATAACTTCAATACAAGTTCTACTGCAAAAGCAGCATTGGTAGCGGCAAACTTGATTAGCGGATCAGTTAAAAACGGGACAACTCCGGTTGCTGGTGCAAAAGTAGAATTAGTTTTACCATGGACAGATAACACACACAACTGGAAAAGTGTTTTGGCCACTACAGATGCATCAGGAAACTATACTTTCGATAATTCAGTTGTTGCAGGTTATACACAAATTTTAAGTTTGAAATTAAACTCATGGGAAAATGGTGAAGTGACTTATTATCCAAATAACTTAGCCAACTTTGCAGTTCCAACAACTCCAACGGTTTATGATTTCAATAGACAAGCGGTAGTTGCGACTAAGCCAGTGGTTACTATTACAGCGCCAACAGCTTCTGCGATTGCTATAAATTTAGGATCAGCAATTAATTTTGTTGCAAGTGTTGGATTAAGTGCCGCTGATGCCACTACAATCTCATCTGTTGTATTTAGTTTAGATGGACAAAGCCTGAGTGCTACCAATTCTTCGGGAACTTATACAGCGATTTGGACACCGGCAGCAAATCAGTTTTCGCTTCCTCATACGTTAACCGTTACGGCTACTGCATCAAACGGAACAACAGAAGCTAAAACATATAGTTTTACATTAACTTGTTCAGGTGCAAACTGCCCGAATTCATTGCCTGTAATTACTTGGAGTTCACCATCGAATACTACTGTAACCCAGAGTTCTTTTCAGGTTGTACCAATTTCAGTTACAGCTGTTGATAGTGACGGATCGATTTCAGGTGTTACAATTACAATAAATGGAGGTACATTTAATATGGCAGCAGGTACAAATAATACCTATACGTATAATTTTACACCATCTACTTATCAGGATTATCCGGTTGTAATCAAAGCAACAGATAATAAAGCTGCTGTAACTACATTAAACAATACAATTAAAATTGCTCCGGTGAGCACGAATAGATTCATTCCGCTTCCATCTAAAATTATTTTAGGATATGCACATTCCTGGGAAAATGCAGGTGCTCCATTTTTATATTTTTCTCAAATGGTAGGAAGTAAGTTTAACGTAGTTGATTATTCTTTCGTAGAAACCGTTAATCGTGATGGTTATACGCCAGTATTAACTACAAATGACACTAGATACTTGACCAATGGCGTTTTCAATAAACAATTGTTGAAAAACGATATAAAATCCTTAAGAGATAGCGGCGTTCCTGTTATTGTTTCTATCGGAGGTCAAAACGGTCATGTTGTTTTAGACAATGTAGCTCAAAAAAATATTTTTGTTAACGGTCTAAAAGCAATTATTGATGAGTATCAATTTGATGGAGTCGATATTGATTTTGAAGGCGGATCGATGAATTTTAATGCAGGAGGTTTAAGAGATATTTCTTATGCGGGTATTTCTGCTTATCCAAGATTAAAAAACGTAGTAGATGCTTTCAAAGAATTAAAAGCTTACTATGGTCCTGGATTTTTATTAACTGCAGCTCCGGAAACACAATACGTACAAGGAGGATATTCTACCTATACGGACACTTTTGGTTCCTTCCTGCCAATCATTCAAAACTTACGTAATGAATTGGATTTGTTAGCGGTACAATTGTATAATACAGGAGGAGAAAACGGATTAGATGGCCAATATTATGGTTCAGCTAAGAAATCAAACATGGTAACAGCCCTAACCGATATGATTATAAAAGGATATAACATTGCTACAACAGGAATGCATTTTGATGGTTTACCGCCCTCAAAAGTTCTTATTGCATTACCAGCTTGTCCAAGTGCAGCAGGTAGCGGTTATTTAACGCCGACAGAAGGAATTAATGCTATGCATTATTTAAGAACCGGAACCACTTTTTCAGGAAGAACATACACTATGCAGCCAGGCGGACCATATCCTTCTTTAAGAGGTTTAATGACTTGGTCTGTAAACTGGGATGCATCTTCTTGTGGTAATTCATCTGAATTATCTAAAGCGTATGCAGCTTATTTCGCATCACAATCAGCAGCAAAAACATTGGCAGTTGATAAAATTGAAGTAAAAAGTAATACAATTGTTTACTTTAAAAACAATGCCTTATCAGTTACAAACGAAACTGAAGACATTGCTCGTGTAGACGTATTTAATACAATTGGACAAAATTTGGTAAACCACCACAACATCCAAAATAATAAAGAGATTCTGCTACAAAACCAAAGTTTCTCAACAAAACAAATGTTTATAGTTGTAGTAACAGACAAAGCAGGAAACAAAAAATCATTCAAAGTAATAAACTTTTTAAACTAAGTTATAATGAATGTAAAATTTAGAAATAAAAAAATTGGGACGGTTAAAATTGAGTTTGGTTATTTATTTTTTAATCTGGTTTTTATTTCGAATAAATGTATCGAATTCAGTTGATTTGTTATTTGGTTTTCACCTGAAGGAGAGCATTATGAACCCGGCAATTTTATTGCCGGGTTTTTTTTATGGATTAAGATGAAGTAAAAGAATAATGTTTTTCAGGAGCTATTTCCTGCTATCCGTTTCAATCTTTTGTGCCTCCCGAAGCCTCGGGACCGGCACAAAAGGATTTCCACTTCTATCAGGGCTAGGGCTTTAGGTTTTATGAGAGGTTTGATATATTTTCAGACAGGTTTGTCATCCTGAACGAAGTCGAAAGAAATGCAGGAAACTCTGCATAGAAATTGCCAATCTTTGTAGATCCACTATCGTTACTTCTCCCGATGCCTCGGGACGCTCAGGATGACATAAAATGCGAATAAAAAAATGCAAGTAAAAAATCCGCAATAATCCGTGTCTTTGCAAAGCAAATCCGCGTCATCCGCGTTCTAAAAAGACAAGGCTTTAAAAAAAAATGGCTATTTTTGAATTTCAATAAAATCAAAAATGCAAAAAGCAATCACCATACTATTATTTCTAATATTCACGTCAAGTTTCGCCCAAACAAAATTTGGTAATCCAGAAGTCGACCCAATCCAAATTCAAAAAATATTTACAGATTGGTCAGCCTATCAAAGTAAAAAAATCATGCTTTCCAGAGATTTTGTGGCACTTGATGTTCTTTCAAAAGAAATCTCAAAAGAAACCTTTTTAGATCAGTTAGCAAACGGAAATTTCATCCCAATTCGATTAAAATCAGACGATTCAATTTACTATTATAAACTGTTTAAAATTCAGCCAAAATCAGATACAAGCATAAAAGCCACCATCAATCAAATTGGTTTTGATGCCTACAAAAATTATAAAATGGAAGGCACCGCTTTTCCAGATTTCTCCTTTAAGGATTTAAACGGAAATGTAGTTTCAAACGAATCAATGAAAGGAAAAATCATCGTGATAAAGTGCTGGTATATTCATTGTACGCCTTGTATAAGAGAATTTTCACAGGTAAATAGATTAACAGAGGAATACAAAGATCGAAAAGACATTCTTTTTATAAGTCTGGCCGAAGATTCTCCCGAACAATTAAAAACATTTCTGGCAAGAAAACCATTATCCTATTCCGTAATTCCGGATATGAAAGTGTATATGAATGAAAGCCTGCAATTGAATTCATTTCCAACACATTTTATCCTGAATAAAGAAGGCTTGATTTCTAAAGTGCTACCTAATTTTGAAAGTTTAGAAGTGGCTTTGGCGAAGGAAAGCAAATTGTGATTTTTTTTCACCATATAAGTTATATAAGAAATTATAAGTCTGGTTTAAATATTTACGAACTTATATGATTTCGAATTTTTAGCCACACAGTATTTCAGAATTATTAAGTATAGTTTTAAATGAACTTACATCACTTATATGGTGGAAAAATATTCGGTTACAATAAAAAAACTTAGCGCCTTTGTACCTTTGCATTTTTGAACCTTTTTCCGTACTTTTGCACCAAATTAATTAAAAAGACATTCATGTTAACAGTCAATAATTTATCAGTTCAATTTGGCAAACGAATTTTGTTTGACGAAGTAAATACCACTTTCACACACGGAAATATTTACGGCGTTATTGGAGCCAATGGTGCTGGAAAATCAACTTTTCTAAAAATCATTTCGGGCGATATCGATCCAACTTCTGGCCACATTCATTTAGAACCGGGAAAACGTATGTCGGTTTTAAACCAAAATCACAACATGTTCGACGAGCATACGGTTTTGGAAACTGTTTTGATGGGAAATAAAGTTTTGTATGCTGTTAAAAAAGAAATGGATGAACTTTATTTAGACTACAACGATAAAAACGCAGACCGAATTGGAGAATTACAAGTTCAGTTTGAAGAAATGAATGGATGGAATGCCGATTCTGATGCTGCTGCAATGTTATCTAACTTAGGAATCAACGAAGAACATCATTATACTTTAATGGGCGATCTGGAGGGAAAAATTAAAGTTCGTGTACTTTTGGCGCAGGCACTTTTCGGAAACCCGGATTTGCTTATTATGGATGAGCCTACCAACGATTTGGATTTTGAAACAATCGCCTGGTTAGAGAATTTCTTAGCAAATTATGAAAATACAGTAATTGTAGTATCTCACGACCGTCACTTTTTGGATGCCGTTTGTACACATATTTCTGACATCGATTTTGGGAAAATCAATCACTATTCAGGAAACTATACTTTCTGGTACGAG
Source organism: Flavobacterium sp. AK-345 (assembly GCF_058310175.1). Classification (NCBI taxonomy): domain Bacteria; kingdom Pseudomonadati; phylum Bacteroidota; class Flavobacteriia; order Flavobacteriales; family Flavobacteriaceae; genus Flavobacterium; species Flavobacterium sp. AK-345. The sequence continues at coordinate 139,517 of NZ_JBZEER010000010.1, forward strand.
TCTAGTCAATTAGCGGCAAAACAACGTGCTCAGCAAAACAAAAAAGCAGAAGAAAAGAAACAGGAATTGGAAGAATTTATTCGTCGTTTTAGTGCGAACGTTGCAAAGTCTAAACAAGCCACTTCTCGTAAAAAAATGATTTCTAAATTGAATATTTCTGAAATCAAACCTTCAAGCCGTCGTTATCCAGCAATTATCTTTGATCAGGATCGTGAAGCTGGAGATCAGATTTTGAATGTTGAAGGTTTATCAGCTTCTATAGATGGAGATCTTTTGTTTAAAGATGTAGATTTGAATATGGCAAAAGGCGACAAAATTGTTCTTTTTTCTAAAGATTCACGTGCTACAACAGCTTTCTACGAAATTTTAAATAATCAGCAAAAAGCAGACTCCGGAACTTTTGATTGGGGAATTACAACAAATCAGGCTTATTTACCTGCAGAGAATCATTCCTTCTTTGAAAATGATTTGACATTGGTAGATTGGTTACGTCAATACGCAAAAACAGAAGAAGAGCGTGATGAGGTTTTCATTAGAGGATTTTTAGGTAAAATGATTTTCTCTGGAGAAGAAGCTCTAAAAACAAGCCGTGTATTATCAGGAGGAGAAAAAGTACGTTGTATGTTATCAAGAATGATGATGGAGCGTGCAAATATCCTGATGCTTGATGAGCCAACAAATCACTTAGATTTGGAGTCTATTACAGCTTTTAACAACTCATTGAAAAACTTTAAAGGTTCTGTAATTTTCACAACACATGACCACGAATTTGCACAAACGGTTGGTAATAGAGTAGTGGAGCTAACGCCAAACGGAGCAATTGACCGCTACATGACATTTGACGAATATCTTGATGATGAAAAAGTTCAGGAATTAAGAAAGAAGATGTATAATCTATAAGATTTTCTATAATACTAAAAATCCCGATCGTTTTGATGATCGGGATTTTTTTATGTTTTTTATTTTCTGAAAAACCTGCTAAAGATCCAGATTATTATCGCAATAACAAAAACGACGATAAAAATTCCGACACCCATTCCGGCTTTAAAAATGTCTCCAACTAGTTCGCAGCTTGTAAATGAAAACAGTATTACGAATACCATTAACAAACGTGTAATGTTTTTTTGCATGATGTTGCTTTTTTAATTTGTTTTAAAAAGAATTTTGTATTCTAATTATCGTAAAATAAAATTACTTCAAAGAGAAAAAAAATGTCTTATATAATTTGACTCAAAAGTTCTATGATTTTGGGATTACATCAATAGTAGAATGAAATAGATGGTTACTATTGTAAAGCTCCAGCGGAGCATCATATTTATAGCTAATAATTATACGCAATTGAGAAAAGCTCCAGCGGAGTGAAATTTATTATCCAATTATAATTGACACTAAACCTCACTAAATAGATATTCATCTTTAAAATCAATATTAAATAAATTCAAAAAATCAATATATTCTTCTTTGAATGTTTTTGTTTTATGATGTTCTTCCTGACGTTCAATATAATGTATAACATTTGTTAATTGGGAATGACTGTATGAAAAAGCTCCAAATCCATTTTGCCATTCAAACTTTCCATTAATCCATTTTTTGTCATTTATAAATTTTGATGAATTTGATTTTATATCCCTAACTAAATCTGAAATGGACATGTCTGGTTTTAAACCAATTAAAATATGGATATGATCAGGCATTCCGTTAATTGCAATTAGCTTTTGTCCCTTATTTGTAACAATACCAGTAATATATTTATAAATTTCGTCCTTCCAATTTGCTGAAATCAGGTTTTGTCTTCCCTTAACAGCAAAAACAATATGAATGTATAGTTGCGAGTAGGTATTTGCCATAAATTGTATATTTAAATTATAAGTCACCCCCGATGGGGTTCAATAAAATAAATCTACAAAATTGCTATAAGCATGCTTTCCCTATGGGATTTAATTGTATTAGATTTGGCCAATTACTTAATTGAGTTTAATGAATAACATCTATGCGCCATCGAGAAAAACTCCAGCGGAGCATAATATTTATAGAAAATTAATTACGGCAATAGAGAAAAGCTCCAGCGGAGTATTTTATAGCAAATTAATTACGTACAATTGAGAAAAACCCCAGAGGAGTATAATGTTTATAGCAAATTAATTACACGCAATAGAGAAAAGCTCCAGCGGAGCATAATATTTATAGAAAATTAATTACGCGCAATAGAGAAAAGCTCCAGCAGAGTATAATGTTTATAGCAAATTAATTACGTACAATAGAGAAAAGCTCCAGCGGAGTATAATGTTTATAACAAATTAATTACGTACAATTGAGAAAAGCTCCAGCGGAGTATAATGTTTATAGAAAATTAATTACGTGCAATTGAGAAAAGCTCCAGCGGAGTATAATGTTTATAGAAAATTAATTACGTGCAATTGAGAAAAGCTCCAGCGGAGCATAATATTTATAGCAAATAATTATGCGAAATTGAGAAAGCTCCAGCGGAGCGACATATCTCTTTGATTGTAGTATTGAAGATATCACCCCGATGGGGTTTTGCTGATTAGACTGATTTTTTCTATAAATATAGCGTCCCGCAGGGACTTGTATATGAGTTATCTACTCTCCAATAGTTCCAGTCTTAACTTCTCCGGCTCGTTTATAACTAACCGCAATAACGCCACTTGGCGTAGTCGTGCTTTCTATTAATGTAAATCCTGCAGGAGTTGAGCTATCACTAAATAGTTTTTTTCCTTTGCCCAAAATTATAGGATAAATTAAGAGTCCAAGTTCATCAACTAAATCATGTTGAAGCAAAAGCTGAACAAGTGCAGCACTTCCCCAAACTTTAATATCGCCGCCTTCTGAATTTTTGAGTTTTTTGATATTTTCTATGGTCGAAAGAAATTCGGTATTTTGCCAATCAGAGTTTTTTCTGGTCGAGGACAAAACGTATTTGGTAACTTCATTAATTCCCGGCCAGCCATCTGCATGTTTGGGCCAATAGTCTTCAAAAATATCAAATGTTTTTCTGCCTAAAAGAATATCGGCAGGCTTCATTTGTTCCTGCATAACATTGCCATATTCTTCATCTCCAAAAGGCGCCACCCAGCCTCCGTATTCAAAACCGTTTGATTTATCTTCATCAGGACCACCAGGTGCCTGTATTACGCCATCGATTGTAATCATGGTTATTACGATTATTTTTCTCATGATGGTTGGTGTTTTTGATGTTTATCAAATATAATAAAAAAGAGGAAAATTTTAAAATATGCTGATAAAGAGCCATCGGCTCGACGATATTGTAGGGCTGGATTTTAATCCAGTTTGTATTAAGGGAGGAAAAAAGAGCCGTAGGTTCGGCACATATTTATGTTTATTAATATGAATCGTCCCGATGGGACTTTATAGATGATGTATAATTTACAACGGATTAAAATCAGTTGCTAAAACATTGTTCATTCCTACGGAATTTTAACGCTGATTATACTTTGTGGAAACAGAAATAATTTCAAAACTATCTGATCTCTTTAGTTTATAGGTTCTTCATATAATTGTTTACCCCAATCTTGAATATTTCTTTCGGGATAACCAGAATGGTAAAATAATTCGTTGTATTCTGTTACGATTTTATCAACAGCAATTTTATCAATAGTTCTAATTCTTGTTTCATAATTATCTTTCGTTCCACTATATGTAAAATTTAGAGAACCCATAAAAACAATCTCGTCGTCAATTATATATATCTTTCCATGAATAAAGGTGCTTTCAAATGTATTTATGTTTTTAGGTGAAATATAAACTTTAAAAAGAAATAGTTGAGTATAGAAATAACTATAAATAATCTTCTTTTTTATTTTATTCAAATATATTTTTCTTGACAGATAGAATACTAATAATGGAAATAAGATAAAAAGTGTTTTGAAACTTTTAAATAAAAATAATGCGAAGATAAAAATAGCTACAAATCCAAAAACTATATAACGAAGCGTCTCTTCAATACCGATCCATTTATTTCTTAATTCTTGTGCTTCATTGTCAGTAACTCGCGTTTGATTTATTAATTTGTAGATATTTTTCTCATACGTTCCAGAGAAATCTTCTATTGTGTCACTTGTTACAAGTGAAATACTAATGCCTTTTGAATGAAGATTTATGAGTTCATTTATTAAAGAAGGAGAAAGATAGGGAGAAATTATTTTAACTGATTTTCTCGCATTTGAAATATCATAGAGTAATTTTTTCCCCGCACCTTTACCAATATAAATATCGCAATTTGCACTGTTATGAAATGTTCCCATATTTTAAATAAATAAATTGCAAAAATTTCACATCATACCTGATGATTTTTTACAGCATAATTTCTTACAAATTTAATGATTTTATTTTTAAATCTAACTAAGAAAGATATGCTTAAAAAATACAGACTAAGACCCAAAAATATTCGATAACTCAAAAAAAAATATTTCCCCACCCAACACCCCAACAAATAAATTCTGATTTCGTATATTTGCCCAACCAAACATTACACTTAATTATGAGCCAAAAAGTATTACTTAATTCAAAAGAAGTTACTATCATACTCCATCGTTTGGCTTGTCAGTTAATCGAAAAACATCTTGATTTCTCCGATACTATTTTAGTCGGAATCCAGCCAAGAGGGGTTTTTTTAGCTGAACGTTTAAAACAAATTTTAGAGAACGAATACCAAACTCCCGAAGTTCCTTTGGGATATTTAGATATCACTTTTTTTAGAGATGATTTCCGTCGTACTGATAAACCGCTAGAAGCCAATAAGACACAAATCAATTTTATAGTCGAAAACAAAAAAGTCATTTTTATAGATGACGTTTTGTTTACCGGACGCAGTATTCGTTCGGCCTTAACCGCAATTCAGTCTTTTGGGCGACCATCAGAAATCGAATTGTTAGTGTTAATCGACAGACGTTTTAGCCGTAATTTGCCTATTCAGCCCGATTATCGCGGCCGTCAGGTAGATGCCATAAATAATGAAAAAGTAAAAGTAAGCTGGAAAGAAAATGAAGGCGAAGATGCAGTTTACCTAATAACCAATTAGTTTAACCGTTAAATCGGTTAATTGTTTAATCGCAAAATGAGATGATTATAAAAAAGTTTAATCGGGTAAATCGTTTAACCGTTTAATCGGAAAAAAAAGAATAAACAATTAACAAATAAACGATTTAACAAATAAACGAATAAACAATAAAGAATGACAGAGAACGAAAAGTTTATTTATGAATCAATTTTTAATCAGGTTAGAATGGGATTTCTTTCTCTTGATGAAATTCAGGAAAACATTATAGAAGAAATCGAGGACAACGAATTTGCAGACGAAATCTCAGAAGAATGGGCTTTTGATAAAATAAGAATGGAATACCAAAAGTTACTTGCAGAAAGTAAACAATGGAAAAGCCCAACAGATACTGAAAGGCTTATAAATGCGTTTGATGAATTGTGTGATGAAAATATCATTGCGCTACATAATGCAGGTTACACCACAACCGACGGCGAATATGAAGTAGTTGAGGTGGAAAGAGATTTGCAGGAAAATGAAGTAGAGTCTGATGGTTATTGTTTTTACCATGAACAAGATTTAGCAAGAGCAATTGATACTGAAAATCCAGGTTTGTATATCGCTTTTCAGAAAGTTGATAATGCTGATGATGCGGTTACAATAGAAGTTGGAAAACGTGTTGCCGAAGTTTTAATAAATAACGATTTTAAAATAAAATGGGATGGCTCTGCAAGAACTAAAATTGAAATTCCGGGTTTCAGATGGCAGAAGATTTTTGATGAAGATGCGAGAGATCTCCAGGATTATAGTGAAGTTGTAGACAGAATGATTCAATAAACAGCTTCTCTTTAAGGAAGCATTGACAAATAATATTAAAGAAACAAAAATGAAAGAATTAAGCGTAAATCATTTATTAGGAATTAAATACATCAACGAGAATGATATTAACCTAATTTTTGAAACGGCAGATCATTTTAAAGAAGTCATTAACAGACCCATTAAAAAAGTTCCTTCATTACGAGATATTACCATTGCCAATATATTTTTTGAAAACAGTACCAGAACAAAACTTTCGTTTGAGTTAGCCCAAAAAAGATTGTCTGCAGATGTTATTAGTTTTTCTGCCGCACAATCTTCGGTTAAAAAAGGAGAAACTTTAATTGATACTGTTAACAATATCCTTTCCATGAAGGTTGACATGGTTGTAATGCGCCACTCCAATCCCGGAGCGGCTTATTTTTTATCTAAAAATGTCAAAGCCAGTATTGTAAATGCAGGAGACGGAGCACATGAACATCCAACTCAGGCTTTGTTAGACAGTTATTCTATCAGAGAAAAATTGGGCGATGTTGCCGGAAAAAAAGTAGTTATTGTAGGTGATATTCTGCACTCGCGTGTAGCGCTTTCGAACATATATGCTTTGCAAATGCAAGGCGCCGAAGTTAAAGTTTGCGGACCAAAAACACTGATTCCGAGATATATTGAATCACTTGGTGTTACGGTTGAACCAAACTTGCGAAAAGCATTAGAATGGTGCGACGTTGCCAATATGCTTCGTGTACAAAACGAACGTATGGATGTGAATTTCTTTCCTTCAACAAGAGAATACGCTCAGCAATACGGAGTAGATAAACCACTTTTGGATTCTCTTGGAAAAGAAATCGTAATCATGCACCCGGGACCAATAAACAGGGGAGTAGAGATTACTTCTGAAGTGGCAGATTCTGATCATTCTGTAATTCTAAATCAGGTAGAAAACGGAGTAGCAATTAGAATGGCAGTAATTTATCTTTTGGCGTCGAAAATTCAGTAAAGATTTATTTGTTTCAAGTTTCAGTTTTAACTTTGTCCCGTATTGAATTACAGATGTCATCCTGAGCGTCCCGAAGCTTCGGGAGAAGGCTTGTAAGTTAAAAAGGGCTTCTCCCGAAGCTTCGGGACGCTCAGCCTGACACTTGAAACTTGAAACCTGAAACAAAACAGAACAAAAAACAAAAACTAAAAAAACTTCGTACCTTAGCTTAAGAAATCAATTTTTATACTAGCCTCAAAATTATAAAATGAAAGTAGATCAAAAAGGACATACCGTTACGATAAAAGATACTCAGGGAGATTTTAAATCTTTTCTGGAAAAAGTAACGCAGCAATTTAAAACCTTTGAAAAACAAAATGTTATAATTGATTTATCAGCTGATGATAAATTGACCGAAAGTGATGTGAAACTTTTTTTACCACTTTCGAAACAACAAAAAAAAGCAAAAAAATCCTTTATTATTGTAGTTTCTGATCTTGATTTTAATGCTATTTCTGATAAATTGGCCGTGGTTCCTTCACTTTTAGAAGCACACGATATTATCGAAATGGAAGAAATAGAGAGAGACTTAGGATTTTAAGATTGGTTAATTGTTTATTTGTTTAACTGTTTAATCGATTTTAGCTGGGCTGAAATTTATCCGATTAATCGATTTTCTACTTTAACAATTATCCGATTAAACAAATAAACAATTAAACGAATAAACAAAACATTGAAGCTCACGATACTTGGCTGTTATGCAGCAACTCCCAGAACAATTACCAACCCGACTTCGCAGGTTTTAGAAATTAAGAACAGATTGTTTTTAATTGATTGTGGCGAAGGAACTCAGGTACAATTGCGTAAAAACAAGATTAAATTCTCAAAAATTAATCACATTTTTATTTCGCATTTGCATGGGGATCACTTTTTTGGATTAATAGGAACTATTTCGACTTTTGCACTTTTAGGCAGAACTGCAGATCTTCATATTTACGGACCAAAAGGCGTTAAGGAAATTATTACTTTACAACTGCGATTATCAAATTCCTGGACGACTTATGATTTGTTTTTTCATGAACTGGAATCAGACAAAAGTGAAGTAATTTTTGAAGATAACAGAGTGATTGTAAAAACGATTCCGCTCAAACATCGCGTTTATACCAACGGATTTTTATTTCAGGAAAAACCTGCAGAAAGAAAACTAAATGTCGATGCCGTTCAGCAATACGAAATCCACACGGCTTATTATCAAAAAATAAAAAACGGAGGAAATGTTACCCTTGATGACGGAACTGTAATTGAAAACGAAAAGTTATCATTTGATCCAATTGCGCCAATGAGTTACGCATTTTGTTCTGATACAGTTTACAACGAGGCTGTAATTCCAATTATAGAAAATGTAGATGTTTTATACCACGAATCTACTTTTTTAGAATCAGAAGCTCCTTTGGCACTAAAAACATTGCATTCAACCGCAAAAGAAGCTGCAACAATCGCGCTTAAAGCAAATGCAAAACAACTTATTTTAGGACATTATTCTACAAGATATGATGGAATTGAACGTTTTAAAGATGAGGCAGAAACTATTTTCCCAAATGTACTTTTGGGTGATGACGGAAGAAGTTTTGAATTCTAAGATGCTAAGGTTCTGAGGTGCTAAGTGACTAAGTTTTTGAGTTGCTATCCCAAGGCTTCGGTACAAAAATCTAAAATAAAAATATAACCTTTAGTATTTTAGACAATCCAAAGGAAATCTAAAATCTAAAGTCAACAATCTAAAATCTAAAGTCATGAACGATTTAAGCAATTATAGAAAATCATACGAGAAAAGCGAATTATTAGAAACTAATATACCCGAAGATCCAATTAATCTTTTTAACAGATGGTTTCATGAAGTAGAAGATTTTGGTGCAAACGGAGAAGTAAACGCCATGACAGTCTCTACAATTGGTTTGGATGGATTTCCAAAATCGAGAGTGGTTCTGTTAAAGAAATTCTCAGAAGAAGGTTTTATTTTTTACACCAATTATAATTCTGAAAAAGGAAAAGCAATTGCAGCGAACCCACATGTTTGTTTGTCTTTTTTTTGGCAGGAAATGGAGCGTCAGGTAATTATTAAAGGAATTGCTCAAAGAACTTCTGAAAACATATCTGACGGTTATTTTGATTCTCGTCCTGATGGAAGTAAATTAGGCGCAATAGTTTCCAACCAGAGCGAAGTAATTCCGTCCAGAACTTTTTTAGAAGAAAATCTAAAGAAATTAGAAACAGAATTTGAAGGAAAACCAATTCCGCGACCGGATAATTGGGGAGGCTTTTTAGTAACTCCTTTAGAAGTTGAATTTTGGCAGGGAAGACCGAACAGGTTGCATGACAGAATTCGTTATCAAAGCCAGTCTGATTTTTCATGGAAAATCGAGCGCTTATCCTCTTAATTGTAAGAAAAATATATTAAACTTAGTTAAAAACATGTATTTCATCGATTATTTTTGTAGTTTACCGATAAATTAAATAGGTTTGAATCAGAATTAGGAATTTATCACATAATAAATATAAAGCATTTGCCCCAACATTTACTTTAGAATTAAACTACCATTTTGATTATGAAAAAGATTATGTGCATCATGACGTTCGTTGTAATTTTTATTACAATGAACTCATGTACTGCAGACACTGCCGAGGCAACTCAAGATAGTAGCACGACAACAGAAACTCTGATAACTAGCTATAGTTACAATGATTCGGAGTTGGAAACCATGAAATTAATAAACGATTATAGAGTAAGCATTGGCTTAAATCCTTTGGAAAGAATCAATCATATTTCTTATAAATGTGAAGAACATAATAAATATATGATAGCAAATAATGTCATGAATCATAATGATTTTGTGGCACGTTCTGAGAATATCATTGAATTATTAGGCGCAAAAAAAGTGGGTGAAAATGTTGCTTATGGCTACCAAACATCTGCTGCTGTTTTAAAAGGCTGGTTAGAAAGTGCAGGGCACAAAGAAAACATCGAAGGAGATTATACTCATTTTGGCTTGGCGGTAACGACAGACGCTTCGGGTAAAAAATATTACACAAATATATTTGCTAAAATATAAAGATTTATTGGACTGGTTTTTTAGTTAGTCGTTGTAGCTCTTTGTTGAGTTACAACGATTTTTTTTGTAGAAAAAGCTGTCTTGGCCAAAGACAGCTTTTTAATTTTTTACACTTGTTTTTTTGTTATAATGCAGTGATAATAAATTCACTTCGTCTATTGGCCTGATGCTGCTCTTCGGTGCATATTACATTGTCTGAACATTGGTTAACAAGCTGAGTTTCTCCAAATCCTTTTCCGGTCAGCCTGTTTGCATTAATTCCATTTTTAATTAACCAGTCAATTGTTGATTTTGCTCTTCGGTTAGACAAAGCTTCATTGTATTTATGTGTTTGTCGGCTATCTGTATGCGAGCGAATATCAAGTTTCATTGTAGGATGGCTATCCAATACATCGAGTATTTTCTCCAAATCAATAGCTGCTTCTGTGCGAATATCGGATTTGTCCAGATCAAAATAAATCATTTTTATTCCAAAACATTTACCCAGATCATCTCCAATTGTGACTTTGCATTTTGATTTATCTAAGGCTATTGGCAAACTTGTTTTTCCGGATACCTTTTCAATAGTAATACTAACTTCTTTTGTGGCGTAATCTACTTTTTCGGCTCTGACATTATAAGTTTTCCCACATTCTACAGGAAAGATATAAAAGCCGGCAGCATCAGAAAGAATAGTATTTTTCATTACTTGATTTTCATATAAAGTAACTTTTGTACGCGGTAATATTATTCCTGATTCTGCATCTGTAATAATTCCGTTTAATTCCTGAATACATTGAAGTTTTCGGGTTTCCAGGAATTTGTAGATATCATCAGAACCATGTCCGCCCACTTTGTTAGAACTAAAATAACCTTTTCGGGAAACCGGATCAATTATATAAGCAAAATCATCTTTTGGAGAATTGACATCTGCACCAATATTTTGTATTTCACCTATGGTCCCGTCATCTTCGATTTCGCCCACATAAACATCCAATCCACCAAGTCCCGGCCGACCATCGGAGGAGAAGTAGATTTCTTTTTCATTGGTTACAAAAGGAAATGTTTCCTTCCCTTCAGTATTAATTGTTGGCCCTAAATTTTGTGGAGAACCATAACCTCCGTCGTTATCATTTATGGCTACCCTGAAAATATCAGACTGTCCTAACGTTCCAGGCATATCAGATGAAAAATATAGTGTTTTTTCATCCGGACTAAGTGCAGGATGTGCCGTACTATAATTGTCACTTGTAAAAGGTAAGGCGGTTATATTTGTCCACTTGTCGTTTTCAAGAGTAGCTTTGTAAAGCTTTACTAATGTAGTATTGTTTTCGTTCTTTCCTTTTTTTCCATTTATGTAGTTATTTCTTGTAAAATAAACTGTTTTTCCATCTTTTGTAAAAACAGGAGTGGCATCATGAAATTTAGAATTTAATGAAGATTTGAATTTTTTTACTTTAGCAGAATCAACATCAGACACATACAGATTAGTGAAATATTCACCAGTCCAGGTATGTTTTCGTTTAGAAAAATTTCCGGTATCTCTTGCTGAGGTAAAGTATAATTTCTTATTGTAAACAAAAGCACCATAATCTGAATATTTAGAATTGATACCTGCATCTTCAATTTTATAACGTCCCGAATTTTCTTTTATCAAATCCATATAATTTGGATTTTCTTTGTAGAGTTTACCGCGAGTATCGTTTTCAAATTTAGAAGTAAATTCATTCATCATTTTATCAGCTTTATCAATTTGCCCTGTTGCTCTTAAAGATTGGGCATATCTGTAATAATATTCAGGTTCAATATTTGTATTCATGGCAAATAATTCGCCATACCATTTTGCTGCACCTTCAAATTCTGAATTAAAATAATAGGAATCTCCCAGTTTTCTAAACATATCTTCAGATTTGTATCCTTTAAGTGCTACTTTCTCATAAGTTTTTATCACATCGATATAAGCATAGGTGTCGTAATCTTTGTTGGCTGCCTTTATTTTTGCCTGCTGGGCATTGCCCTCTAATGCAACAAAACTAAAAATGGTTATGTAAAAGAGTATAAAATTTTTCATAATAAATATTTTTAGAAGAAACGGGGGCTGGTTATCTTGTTGTTCTTTTTGATAAACTCATATCTAATAAATATCTCATGCGATCCTGAATTATAGTTGTTCAGGTTCGTAGTTTCACGATCGTAACCATATCCTATATAAAGACCGTCTGTGATCTGAAATCCGGCCATGGCACTTACAGAAGCACTCCATCTATAGGCAACGCCAAGCACAAATTTATCTATAAACATAAAATTGGCGGATACATCAACTTGCAGGGGTGCACCTTCTACCATTTTGGCCAAAACTGCCGGTTTAAATTTAATGTACTGATACTTATCAAGATCAAATACATAACCTCCCATTAAATAATAATTGATTTTATCTTTGTAAATAGCGATGTCATTATCATCATAACGATTGGTTTCGATAAAGTTAGGAACAGATAATCCGATATAAGCCTTATCAGAATGCCAATAAACTCCGGCTCCAACATTGGGAGAAAATTTATTGTCAAGATCCTGAAATTGTGGATCTCCCTGATCTTCCGGATTTAATTTACTGATATCCAGATTGAATAAATTAGCTGTTCCCTTGATACCAAAAGAAAGTTTAAAATCAGCAGATGTCTGAACCGTGTAAGAGAGATCTACAGAGAAGCTATTCTCATTTGTAGGCCCTATTTTATCGTTAACCAAAGAAAGTCCAATTCCTAAATTAGAATTGTTTATAGGTGTGTTGGCAGAAAAACTACTGGTTTCCGGTGCCCCGTCTAGTCCAACCCATTGCGTACGATACAACCCGAAAATGCTTAACGCTCCGCGAGAACCCGCATACGCAGGGTTAATATTTATGGTATTATACATGTATTGTGTAAACTGCGCATCTTGCTGTGCAAAACTTACAAAGGATACAAACATTATGACTAAGGATGGTAATTTTGCTCTCATAGTAGATGTTTATTAAATTACTATTGATTTTTTTTGGAAGTAAAAACCTAAGATTAAACTGCAGATTACATACTCAAAAATACGGATTTTTTTTATTAAATATATTTAAAACTCGTATAAAAGTTTGTTATACAGTTGATTATCTTTTTTTTTACTTCGATAAATATAAAAACCCATCTTTTTTATTTGATTGAATTATATTATTCCCGTCTAGAGATTTATAATTAATGATATAAAAATAAGTTCCTGTTGGCAACCCTTCTGATTGTTTAAAAGTTGTTCTGCCTCTGGAAGTTCCGTCGAATGCATTCGTTGTGTTATTGTAATTAACAGTTTCGAATACTAATATTCCCCATCGATTATAAATTTCAACTGTATTTTCAGGATAACATGTCAGGTCATCAATACTGTCAATTTTAAAAGCATCGTTTATTCCATCTCCGTTAGGAGAAAAAGCGTTGTGTATTATGACATTTCCACAAGCTAAAACTTGACAATCATTATTGATCTCCATATTTAGAATAATGCTTCGTGGACAAATTTCATCGGTAATTTGATATTCTAACAAATAATTGCCCAATGCCAGACCAAACGGATTGAAGATGTTGCCTTGCAATGCATTGCTGTTATTTTTATCAATCCAATTTCCGGTTGCAGTTGTGTTTACCGGCAAGAGTGCCAATAAATTAATAAGACTGGAATCGTCGGCGCAAGCCTCACTTGATATAGTAGTTACTTCATTTGGAGAACTTGGCTGTGTAATAATTACTGTTGCTGTTGCAGAACAAGTTTGGTTTTCATTAACAGGAAAAGAAGCTGTTAAGCTATATGTTCCGGCTGGTAAATTAGAATTTCCAACAATTTCATTTTCTTCGTTTGTAATAACAACAGTTGAACCTGCTGTATTTGTAACCAGAATTGAACCGTTGTCTCCGCCAAAACAAGTAACAGCAGAAGCAATTCCTGAAACTGAAATTTTATTTTCTACAGTAAACGTTTGTACTAAATCGGTTTTATTACCTGCACAATCCATCAAAGTATAGGTTCTGGTCAGGATATAAGCATTTCCTTCGCAACCAGAAGCTCCATTATTAGTATCATTAATCGTAATAGTTACATTTTGACTGCAGTTATCAGCGGCATCTATTATGTCTTGTGAATTTGCTAACGGAATATCTGTAATACTTTGTAAACCTGAAACATCTGCAGGAGCAGTTCCTGTTGGCGGAGTTGTATCTCTTACTGTAATAATTTGTGTAAATGAAGTCGTGTTTCCGGCACAATCACTTGTTGTCCATTGACGTGTCAAAGTATAATTAGAAGCACATTCATTTTGAATATCACTTTTAATTTCAGAAAATACAACTGGTAAACCTAAATTGCAATTATCTGCAACATTCATTTCAGCTGGTTCAGGAACGGCATCGCAAGAAACCGTAACATCAGTTGGAAGATCTCCGCTAAATATTGGTTTTGTAGTATCCTGAATCGTAATTACCTGAGTAAAAGTATCAGAAACATTTCCGCAATCGTCGGTAACTGTCCATGTATTGGTATACGTTCCCGCATTCGAACAAGAACCTGAAGCTATAAACTGTCCGTTGGTTTTTACAATATTCAAAACATCGGCATCGCATAAATCTGAAGCTGTTGGAAATAACGCTTGCGCGGATGCCAAAGCAGTTAAGTCGCTGCATTCTAAAGTTAAGTCTAATTCATTAGCAGTTGTTGTCCATGTTGGTTTTGTAGTATCTTCAATTGTAATCACTTGGAAAAAAATATCAGAAACATTTCCGCAATCATCTGTAACTGTCCATGTATTGGTATACGTTCCTGCATTCGAACAAGAACCTGAAGCTATAAACTGTCCGCTGATTTTTACGACATTCAAAACATCGGCATCGCATAAATCAGAAGCTGTTGGAAATAACGCTTGCGCGGAAGCCAAAGCAGATAAATCACTGCATTCTAAAGTTGCATCCAAAGAATTTACCTGACTTGTCCATGTTGGTTTTGTAGTATCCTGAATCGTAATTACCTGAGTAAAAGTATCCGAAACATTTCCGCAATCGTCGGTAACTGTCCATGTATTGGTATACGTTCCTGCATTCGAACAAGAACCTGAAGCTATAAACTGTCCGCTGGTTTTTACAACATTCAAAACATCGGCATCACATAAATCAGAAGCTGTTGGAAATAACGCTTGCGCGGAAGCCAAAGCAGATAAATCACTGCATTCTAAAGTTGCATCTAAAGAAGCGGTTTGTGTTGTCCATGTTGGTTTTGTAGTGTCCTGAATAGTAATTACTTGGGCAAAAGTATCAGAAACATTTCCGCAATCGTCGGTAACTGTCCATGAATTGGTATACGTTCCCGCATTCGAACAAGAACCTGAAGCTACAAATTGTCCGCTGATTTTTACAACATTCAAAACATCGGCATCGCATAAATCAGAAGCAGTTGGGAATAACGCTTGCGCGGAAGCCAAAGCAGATAAATCACTGCATTCTAAAGTCGCATCTAAAGAAGCGATTTGTGTTGTCCATGTTGGTTTTGTAGTATCTTCAATTGTTATCACTTGGAAAAAAATATCAGAAACATTTCCGCAATCATCTGTAACTGTCCATGTATTGGTATACGTTCCTGCATTCGAACAAGAACCTGAAGCTATAAACTGTCCGCTGATTTTTACGACATTCAAAACATCGGCATCGCATAAATCAGAAGCTGTTGGAAATAACGCTTGCGCGGAAGCCAAAGCAGATAAATCGCTGCATTCTAAAGTTGCATCCAAAGAAGCGGTTTGTGTAGTCCATGTTGGTTTTGTAGTATCCTGAATTGTAATTATTTGGGTAAAAGTATCCGAGATATTTCCGCAATCATCCGTAACTGTCCAAGTATTGGTATACGTTCCTGCATTCGAACAAGAACCTGAAGCTATAAACTGCCCGCTGGTTTTTACAACATTCAAAACATCAGCATCGCATAAATCAGAAGCCGTTGGAAATAACGCTTGTGCGGAAGCCAAAGCTGATAAATCACTGCATTCCAAAGTTGCATCTAAAGAACCTGTTTGCGTAGTCCATGTTGGTTTTGTAGTATCCTGAATCGTAATTACCTGAGTAAAAGTATCAGAAATATTTCCGCAATCATCTGTAACGGTCCATGTATTGGTATATGTTCCCGCATTCGAACAAGAACCTGAAGCTACAAACTGTCCGCTGGTTTTTGCCACATTCAAAACATCTGCATCACATAAATCAGAAGCTGTTGGGAATAATGCTTGCGCGGAAGCCAAAGCTGTTAGATCGCTGCATTCTAAAGTTGCATCTAAAGAATTTACCTGACTTGTCCATGTTGGTTTTGTAGTATCTTCAATTGTTATCACTTGGAAAAAAATATCAGAAACATTTCCGCAATCATCCGTAACGGTCCATGTATTGGTATAGGTACCCGCATTCGAACAAGAACCTGAAGCTATAAACTGTCCGCTGGTTTTTACAACATTCAAAACATCAGCATCACACAAATCAGAAGCTGTTGGAAATAGTGCCTGCGCGGATGCCAAAGCAGATAAATCACTACATTCTAAAGTTGCATCTAAAGAATTTACCTGACTTGTCCATGTTGGTTTTGTAGTATCTTCAATTGTAATTACTTGCGTGAAAGTAATAGACGCATTCAAACATACATCATTTGCAATCCACGTATTAGTGTAAGTTCCAGAATTGACACAAGAACCTGCAACAAAAATTCCGCTGGTTTTAGTGTACGTTACAGTTCCTCCACAATTATCGGTCGCAACCGGAGCTTGGTTTTGAGCTGTAGAAAGTCCCGCAGCATCACTGCATTGCAAAGTTACGTTTAATGCATTTGAAGCTGTTGTCCAGGTTGGCGCAGTATTATCAATAATTGTTATCACTTGTGTAAAAGTGGTAGAAGTATTCAAACATACATCATTGGCAACCCATGTATTAGTATAAGTTCCGGAATTAACACAAGAACCTGCAACAAAAATTCCGCTGGTTTTAGTGTAAGTTACAGTTCCTCCGCAATTATCGGTCGCAACCGGAGCTTGATTTTGAGCGTTTGAAATTCCTGCAGCATCACTGCATTGTAAAGTTACGTTCAATGCATTTGAAGCTGTTGTCCAGGTTGGAGGGGTATTGTCAATAATTGTTATCACTTGCGTAAAAGTGGTAGAAGTATTCAGACATACGTCATTGGCAACCCATGTATTGGTATAAGTTCCGGAATTAGCACAAGAGCCTGCAACAAAAATTCCGCTGGTTTTAGTGTAAGTTACAGTTCCTCCGCAATTATCGGTAGCAACCGGAGCTTGATTTTGAGCGTTTGAAATCCCTATAACATCACTGCATTGCAAAGTTATATTTAATGCATTTGAAGTTGTTGTCCAGATTGGCGCAGAAGTATCCTGAATTGTAATTATCTGAGTGAAAGTAGTTGAGCTATTCAAACAGGCATCATTGGCAACCCATGTATTGGTGTAAGTTCCGGAATTAGCACAAGAGCCTGCAACAAAGTTTCCGCTAGTTTTAGTATAAGTTACTGTAGAACAATTATCAGCTGCTATTGGCGCTTGGTTTTGCGCTGTTGCCAATCCAGCTGTGTCACTGCACTCAAGTGTTACATCAAGAGAAGCAGCTGGAGTTGTCCAGATTGGCGCTGTAGTATCTACAACATTTATAGTTTGACTTACCGGAAGCGATATATTATTGCAGGCATCTTTTGCTGTCCAGGTTCTGGTAATAGAGTATGTGCCGGTACAAGATCCGGGTGTATTTACATCTACATATGTTAATGAGGTTACTGTACCACTATTATCACTGGCTGTAGCCTGAGTAAACACAGGTAAATCCGGACAATTAACTGTAGAATTAGCTGGTAGCGGATCAATAATTGGCTTAATTAGATCTCCGCTTGTTATAGTCACAGAAAGCTGTTTAGTACAACTGTTACTATCTGTAACCGTAACAGTATAAGTTCCTGGTAATACATTTTGCAAATCTTTAGTTGTTGCACCTGTATTCCATAAGTAAGTGTAGGCCGGAGTTCCTCCTGTTGCTGTCAACGTTATAGTCGATGTACCTCCGCTACAACCCACATTAGTATGAGATTCACTTAACATCAATTCTGTTGGCTCAATTATCTGGAGTGTATATGAATTTGATATATTTTGTGAGTCCGTAACAGTTAATTTTGCCGTGTTATTCGAAGTCGTATAAGTATACGTTGGATTTGGTAAAGTTGAATCTGGTAAACCACCATTGTTTTGGAAATCCCAGGCGTAGGTGTAGGGTGTTTTACCTCCATTGGTTGTAGAGATAAAAGTAACTGTTGTGTTTGCTCCAACTTTACAAGCCTTGTAAGTAAATTGAACAGCTAATGGTTTAGAGATAATAAACGAATTTGTAAAATCACATTGTGAGTTTGTAAAACTGCCACATTGATAATTTGGACCAGGATCATTATTACTGTTCGTTTTCCATGCTATTATGGTATTGGTAAGACCTAATTCTTCACCGCAAGTCCAGTTAAATGGCCCGTACAATAACTTTTTGTTACTTCCCGGAACAATAGTTCCAAGCAATACATTCAAAAAAGTTGTAACTCCGTTTATAGTCAAATCAGAATTTAACCGTGCAAAGTGTATACTTGAATTTGAATTCGAAGAATAATTAAGGTAAATATATACCTGTTGCACTTGCCCAATAGTACAGGTAGTATTTGTTATTGGATCTCCATTTACATTAGAAAGACTTAAATATACATCTGTCAAAGTGTAATTGTTGGAGGTGCAGTCAAAACCGCATGTTCTCAAATCTACTTGTGAAAACGAAAAGTGGATATTAAATAGTAAAAGCAACGTTATGAAAACGCTCTTAACATTAATATTTTTAAAAAAAGAAGTAATGTTTTTCATAATCTCTATTTTTTAAACATTATTATTTTATTGAGATTTTTTATTTTTTTAATCAATATGTTTTTGATTAAAATTATCCGGCGATAAAATAATTTGATATCAAATATTTTTCGTTAGTTAAAAGGCGTATACAGTAATTTTGATATCAAATTATATATTGTTTTAATCAAATTATTTAGGATTTGATTAAGTACAAGGGTTTTTAAGTGTTTGTTTTTAAACTAAAAATTTATGCCCTTAAAGTTTTAAGTGTCAGTCGAAAACCGGTATTGTCTGAAATCAGGAAATGAGCATTTTTATAAGATGGAATGCTTCTGATGTTTCCCTGATTTTCAATCAAAATAGCATCAAAAGAAGCTGTTGGTGAAAATGAAATATGCAAGAGAGGAAAAATGTTTTTTTGATAAATCACTTTTTTGAAAGAAAAAATAGACTTACAATTTTTTACAAATTTGACCGCGGTTCTAAGAGTAATTTTTGTTCTCATAACTTAAGATTTTGTTTTGCATTATTTATAAAAAATTAACATAATCAAAGGTATATAGTCAGTTTATTTTTGATTTTTTTTATCCGTAACTAACCTAAAAACTCGTTGAAACGTTCTTTTTTTGTTAAATATGGATCAAAAAACGATTTTTTTTTGTCATTTGTAACAATTAAAAAAGTACGAATTTTTACTTTTTTGCCCAAATCTGTAAAAAAATAAAACAACATAACTGCTTATAAATCAATTATTTAGTTAATTTATTACGTATATCGTCATAATCGACTAAGTGATGGTTTTAAAGGATGAAGTACATAAAATGAAAAAAAACATATTCAGCTATTTTGTAAAATTTTGAATATTATGCATTTCATATTCTTGTTAAAATTTTCTTTAAATGTTAACAGAATTAAAAAAAAGAGAACTATTACAATTTCTTTTGTAAATTAGAACTTAATAAAAAAGTAACTTCAATTTTGATGTTTATAAATCCTTGCACATATGAAAAATTTAATATTGATACGACATGCAAAATCAAGCTGGGAAGCTCCTTTAAAGGATTTTGACAGACCTTTAATGAAAAGAGGAATTTTAGATGCTCATGAAGTATCAACTCATATTTCAAAATATCTCCCTAAAACCTATATAATCTGGAGCAGTACTGCAGCACGCGCGTCTGAAACGGCTCTTATCTTTGCTCAAAATATATCTTATCCTATAGAAAGTATCGTTTATAAAGATGATCTTTATACTTTTGACGATAAACAACTCGAAAAAGTTATCAAATCATGTGATAATAGTTTCGAAAGCGTTATTCTTTTCGGACATAACGAGGCTATTACAAATTTTGTTAATAAATTTGGGGATGTTTTTATTGAAAATGTACCTACTTCCGGATTTGTATCACTTAAATTTGATGCCGAAGCCTGGGATGCAATTCATAAAGGCAAAACCCAAAAAACAATTTTCCCCAAAGATTTAAAATAAATAAAGTGTACGAGCAGAAATATATCGATAGAGAAAAAAGTTGGTTAGCGTTTAATGCAAGAGTGCTTCAGGAAGCAGCAGACAACACAGTTCCACTTTTAGACAGGTTGCGTTTTGTTGGAATTTTTTCAAACAATTTAGATGAATTTTTTAGAGTTCGCTATGCCGCAATCCGGAGATTGAGTCTTTCTGGAATTTCAGGTGAAAAATATTTAGGAGGTGTTTCTGCCCACCAATTAATTAAGGATATTACAGAAATAGTAATTCAGCAGCAATCTGAAAGTTTACGTATTTTAGGAAATATCGAATCTGAACTCGAAGCCGAAAATATATTTATTATCAACGAAAATCAGGTTACAGAAAAACAGGAATGTTTTTTAAAGGACTTTTATATGCAGAAATTGAGTCCCGAATTGGTGACCATTATTTTGAATGACCTTGCAGAATTTCCTATTTTAAAAGATACTTTAGGATATCTGGCGGTGCGTTTGGAACTCAACAACGATGAAGTTCGCTATGCTGTTATTGAAATTCCCAAAACAATCAACAGATTTGTTGTTCTTCCATCAGAAGATGATAAACAATATGTTATCTTAATTGATGATGTAATTCGGCTTAAACTGAAAAACATCTTCAATATTTTCGATTATAAAACCGTTTCGGCACACATGATCAAAATTACTCGTGATGCGCAGTTGGATATCGACAGCGATTTGAGTAAAAGTATGCTTGAAAAAATTGCTACTTCTGTAAAAGACAGACGAATAGGAGAACCCGTTCGTTTTATTTATGATAGTTTAATTGAAGATGATACGCTGCATTTTTTCTTAGATAAAATGAAAATTGTCGAAACAGACAGTATAATTCCGGGAGGAAGATATCACAATCGTCGTGATTATATGGATTTTCCAAATTTAGGGCGCTACGATTTACTTTATAAAGCAAATGAGCCTTTACCAGTTCCGGGATTAAGCCTTGATGGAAGTATTTTAGAGAAAATCAATAAAAAAGATTATTTACTAAACGCTCCATATCAGTCTTTTTCATACATAACTAAATTTTTGCGTGAAGCAGCTTTAGACCCAAAAGTGACGAGTATAAAAATCACCTTGTATCGTTTGGCAAAAAATTCGCAAATTATTAGTTCGTTGATAAATGCCGCAAAAAACGGAAAAAAAGTAACGGTTCAAATCGAACTTCAGGCACGTTTTGATGAAGCTTCGAATATTTCGTATGCCGAACAAATGCAAACCGAAGGAATCAATTTAATTTTCGGAATAAAAGGGTTGAAGGTACACAGTAAAATTTGTGTTATCGAAAGAGCAGAAGAAGGTAAAAGTCGTCGTTACGGATTTATTTCAACAGGAAACTTTAACGAATCAACAGCCAAAATTTATACCGACGTAACGCTTTTAACCTGTCATCAGGGAATTTTGAAAGACATTTCTAAGATCTTCGAATTTTTTGATATCAATTACAGAGTTCACCGATATAAGCATCTAATAGTTTCTCCGCATTACACAAGAACCAAATTTGTAAAACTGATAGACCGTGAAATTTTGCACGCTTTAGCAGGTAGAAAAACGCATATAAAACTGAAGATGAATAGTTTGTCGGACTTTAAAATGATCGATAAATTATATGAAGCAAGTAATGCCGGAGTAAAAATTCAGCTGCAGGTAAGAGGAATTTGCTCTCTGATTCCGGGAATTCCGGGAATGAGCGAAAACATCGAAGCCATAAGTATTGTCGACAATTATCTTGAACATTCAAGAGTTTATATTTTTGGAAACGCCGGTTTAACTGAAGTTTACATTTCATCTGCCGATTTCATGACTCGAAATCTCGATGGAAGAGTTGAGGTAACCTGCCCAATTTATGACCTTGAAATTAAAAAAGAATTAATTGACAATTTTAATATTGGATGGAAAGGGAATGTGAAAGTGAGATATCATTCCTATAAATTAGATAATAAATATAAGCCCAGAAATCATCATGCCCCATTTAGAGCTCAATTGGAAACCTATAAATATTATCAGAATAAAATCTCGGTACTAGAAGCGGTTACTCAAAAAGTAAATTAATAAAACAAATTCAAATCATAAGTGAGCATGATTAATATAAAGAAATATGCAGCAATAGATATCGGTTCAAATGCCATGAGGCTTCTGATATCCAATGTTGTAGAACAAGATGGCAGAGAACCGCAATTTAATAAAAGTTCACTTGTTCGTGTACCAATTCGTTTGGGACAAGACGCCTTTACAGTTGGAGAAATTTCAGAAGAAAATATAGATCGAATGGTTGATGCCATGAAAGCATTCAATCTTTTGATGAAAGTACATAAAGTCGAACGTTATATGGCGTTTGCAACTTCGGCAATGCGTGAAGCTTACAATGCCAAAGAAGTTGTGGCATTAATCAAGAAAAAAGCCGATATTAAAATCGAAATCATTGATGGTAAAAAAGAAGCCGCTATAATTGCTTCTACAGATCTGCATCATTTACTTAAAACAGATGAAACTTATTTATTTGTAGATGTAGGTGGTGGAAGTACAGAATTTACGCTTTTCTCTGACGGAAAAATGATTACTTCAAGATCGTTTAAAGCAGGAACGGTTCGTTTATTAAACAATATGGTACATGATGTGGTTTGGGATGAAATCGAAAAATGGATTAAAACCAATACTGCAGATTATGAAGAAGTAACACTGATTGGTTCTGGCGGAAACATTAACAAATTGTTTAAAATGTCTGGAAAACAGCAGGAAAAACCGCTTTCATATATTTATATCAATTCACAATACGCATTTTTAAACTCGTTAACGTACGAACAAAGAATCGCCGAATTAGGTTTAAACTCTGATCGTGCCGACGTAATTATCCACGCCACTCGTATTTATCTTAATGCAATGAAATGGAGTGGAGCACGCCAAATTTTTGTTCCTAAAATCGGACTTTCTGACGGAATCGTAAAAGCAATGTATTACGGGAAAATATAATTTTTGAGCCACGAATTTCACGAATTTTTACTAATTATTTTTTAAGATTTAGAATAAAAAATCCGTGAAATTCGTGGCAACCTTTTAACTTATATAAAATGAATAAAACCAGACTCGAAGCCTTTAGTGATGGTGTTTTAGCAATTATTATTACCATTATGATTTTAGAAATCAAAGTGCCTCACGGACATGAGTTTGCCGATTTAAAACCACTTATTCCGAAGTTTTTGAGTTATATTTTAAGTTTTATTTACGTTGGGATTTACTGGAATAACCATCATTATTTACTTCACGGTTTATCCAAAGTAAATGCGAAAATAATGTGGGCAAACCTTCATTTATTATTTTGGCTGTCGCTAATTCCCGTAGCTACAGGCTGGATGGGAGAACATAATTTTGCAAAAGCAGCAATGGCATTTTACGGAATCATTTTATTACTTTCTGCAATTGCTTATGTAATTCTGCAAAAAACAGTTTTAGATGTCGAAGGAAAAAATTCTGCATTGGCAAAAGCTTTGGGGAAAGATTTAAAAGGAAAAGCTTCTGCAGTTTTATATACTGTTGGAATTATAGCTTCGTTTTACAACGAATGGATTTCCGGCGCAGCGTATTTTATTGTGGCAATGTCGTGGCTTATTCCCGATAAAAGAATTGAGAAGGCTTTTAGTAAATAGATTTCAGAATAAATATTTAGCCACGAATTCACGAATTTTTTGTTCTCAAATTAGCATAAATAATTCGTGAATTCGTGGCTAAAAATAATAGTTAGAAAGCCGGATGGATATTAGTGTTTTCAAATTTTAATATTTTTTTAAATGAAATCTATTTTTCAATCCATTCAGGTTTTACCACAAGATGAATTAGATCAGTTAGACGATTTAATTACTTTTAGAAAACTTAAAAAAGGAGAACTTTTATTGACAGAAAATCAGGTTTGTAACGAAATTGTTTTTATCAAAAAAGGAATTTTACGTTCGTATTTTTTCAATCATCAAGGCGATGAAATTACCAATTGTTTTGCTTTTGAAAATGAATTTATGGCTTCGTTTTCCAGTTTTATAACCCAGGAAGTAGCCGAAGAAAGTATTCAGGCTCTCGCTAATACGGAATTACAGATTATCAGTCGCGAAAGTTTAGAGAAACTTTATAAATCAGGAATTCATTGGCAGGAGATTGGAAGAAAATTAACAGAAATGGAATACGTAACGCTTCAAAAAAGAATGATTTCTTTTCAGAAATTATCCGGAAAACAGCGTTATGAAGAACTATATCAACACCATCAAAAATATATTCAGTTAATTCCACTTCAATATCTGGCTTCTTATCTGGGCGTTACGCCAAGACATTTAAGCCGCATTCGAAAAGCGATTTTATAGGACATTTGTCCGGTACCTTTTTTCATGCTAATAGTATTTTTGTAAAAACGTAAAACATGAAAAAAATACTGATTATAAACGGACATCCAAATCCTGCAAGTTTTAACTTTGGTATTGCAGATTCTTACCAAAAGGGCGCCATAACTTCGGGTGCGCAAGTAGAAACAATTACAATTGCTGAATTAGAATTCAACCCCAATTTAAAATTTGGTTACCAAAAACGAACCGAATTAGAACCGGATTTACTAGATGCATGGCAAAAGATTCAAAATGCTGATCATTTGGTTTGGATTCATCCCGTTTGGTGGGGCGGGCTTCCGGCAATTACAAAAGGATTTATAGATCGATTATTTTTACCGGGAATGGCGTTTCAATATCGCGAAAATTCAGTTTGGTGGGATAAACTCATAAAAGGAAAAACAGCGCATATTATCACAACTTTAGATCAGCCAGGCTGGTATTACAGATTGTTTTTTGGAAGACCGAGTGTAAATCAATTGAAGAAATCAACCTTGGAATTCTGTGGAGTAAAGCCCGTAAAAGTAACCTACATCGGAATCATAAAAACGGCCAACGATTCTCAAAGAGATAAATGGCTGCAAAAAGTCTATAATTTGGGATTAAGAAATAAATAAAGCAGAAAAAAAAATCTTAAGTATGTAAATCCAATCCAAATGTAGAACGTAAAAGTTCAATGTTTGGGTTGATTTCCAATAATCGATTGTATCTGTCCTGATCGCTAAAAGTTCTTTTGGTTTGTACAGCTTCATTTACAATAATTTCAATCGTAATATCATGATTGTGTAAATGTCCTTTTAAATGCCCTAAAAGCCCATTAATTTGACTTTCAAAATCTAATTTAGAACCTTCGTTTGGTAATTCAAGCGTAATCACCGTTCCGTTCAAAGTTGGGTCGTTAATCAGTAATAACGATTCCATAATTTTCAAACCTTTTTCACCCAGACGCTGTGCATATTTGTTCCAATGCAATAACATTTCGGTTTCTGTAAATTCCTCAGTTGGTAAAACAGATGAAGGTTTTACATACGATTTACTGCTTTCTTCCATCGCTTTTTTCGCGCGAATACTGGCTAGAGAAAAAGCAGAAACCTTAGAGGTACCATTTACTTCAGCTCTTGGAGTTTCAGGAGTTTCAACTTTTGGACTTTCAGTTTTTACTTCAATATTAGAATTTCCATTTTGATTGACATTGCCATTCTCTCCAGTATTTGGAATTTGGCTTTTATTAGTTGGAATTTCAGCATTCGAAATTTCATTTCCCTCATTTGGAATTTGGGATTTATTTTTTGGAATTTCAACTATAGAATATCCACCATTTTTAAAATAAGTGGGAGGAATTATGTATTGCTCAACTTTTTTTTTTCTCCATCAAAATTGATAGAGGCCAATTGCATCAAACATAATTCAACTAAAAGGCGCTGATTCTGACTTAATTTGTATTTTAAATCGCAGTCGTTGGCAATATCAATTCCTTTCAATAAAAACTCTTGCGAACATTTTTGAGCTTGTACACCGTACATTTGCTGTGCTTGTTCACCCACTTCAAGCAAACTTAAAGTAGCAGGAGTTTTGCTAACTAATAAATCTCTGAAATGCGAAGCCAATCCGGCAATAAAATGATGTCCGTCGAAACCTTTTGAAAGAATTTCGTTATAAGCCATCAAAAGATCCGGGATTTTATTTTCTAAAAGTAAATCGGTGATACTAATATAAGTTTCGTAATCTAAAACGTTTAGGTTTTCGGTTACGGCCTGACGTGTTAAGTTGGTTCCGCAATAAGAAACAACACGGTCAAAAATCGATAAAGCGTCACGCATGGCACCATCGGCTTTTTGAGCGATAATGTGCAATGCATCGTCTTCAAAATTGATTCCCTGACTTGCAGCAACTTCAGCCAGATGTTCTTTAGCGTCTTTTACCGTAATTCTCTTGAAATCAAATATCTGACAACGAGATAAAATCGTTGGAATAATTTTGTGTTTCTCCGTCGTAGCTAAAATGAAAATAGCATGTTTTGGCGGTTCTTCTAATGTTTTCAAAAAAGCATTAAAAGCGGCCGAAGACAACATATGAACCTCGTCAATAATATAAACTTTGTATTGCCCGGTTTGTGGTGGGATTCGAACCTGATCAATCAGGCTACGAATATCATCAACTGAGTTATTTGAAGCTGCATCTAACTCAAAAACGTTAAAAGCAAAATCTTCATTTGGATCATCATATCCCGGCTGGTTTATTTTACGAGCCAAAATACGCGCGCAGGTTGTTTTTCCAACACCACGCGGTCCGGTGAATAAAAGGGCAGAAGCAAGGTGATTGCTTTCTATGGCGTTCAGCAAAGTGTTGGTAATGGCTTTCTGACCCACAACATCCTTAAAGGTTTGCGGACGATATTTACGAGCCGATACTACAAATTGTTCCATATTCTATTTTATTCGATAGCAAATATAGTCTGAAAATTACCAAATCACAAATCTGAAATCAACAAATCTGAAAGGGATTTTTAAGTGTTTTGAATATGAGAAAGTAACCGTTAATTTTAAAATTGAACCCTTAAAAAATTAAGAAAAATTAGGGATTATTTCCTGTAAAAAATGGTATTTTTAAGAATAGCTAATTTTGGATTTATCCTCAAAACTTATTTTATGAGAAAGTTAAAATTACAAATGAACATGACTCTTGACGGATTTGTTGGAGATAGTAAAAGTAAAAATGAAGAAGTTGCCTACGCCAATTTGTTTGTAAAAACCCCAAAAATCATTTTCAGTAAAACATTAAAAAATTTTGAAGGCGAAAATACTTCAATCGAAAAAGGCAATTTAAAAAAAGCGATATCACAATTAAAAGCTGAACCCGGAAAAGATATAATGGTTTATGGCGGTGCAAGATTTGTTTTGTCTTTAATAGAACAAAATTTGATAGACGAATTACATTTGTTTGTTCATCCTGTAGCGATTGGAAATGGTTTACCCATTTTTGGTAAAAAATCTAAGTTTGAATTAGAAAAATCGGAGAGTTATAGTAATGGGATTGTGCTTCATTTGTATAAAAGTTTTTGAATTGTGAATTTATAAGGATTTATTTATAAGGATTTCGAATTCTTTTAAGATAAAGCACTATTTTGATCAATAGATAATGAATAAAAATAAAGAAAAGTAATATGAATAAACTAAATAAAAAAGAAGCGTTAAATAGTGTTTATAAATCTGTATTAAGTATGATCCCCTATGCGGGGACTGCCTTGACAGAATTGGTTTTTGAATATAATGGAAGATTAAAACAAAATAGATTGAATAAATTTGTAGAATTATTGTCTGATGGTTTTACCAATAATAAAGAAATTGATATTGATAATATAAACACAGAAAATTTTAATGATCTTTTTGAAGCAGTATTAAAGAGAGTATATCTAACAAAATCTGAGTTAAAATTAAAAAGGTTTAAAGATATATTATTAAAAGAATTAAGATATCCAACAAATGAAAGTGAATTAACAGATATATATCTGGATTTAATAACAAGTTTATCTGAAGATGAGTTGGGAATCTTATACAATCATAGGAATTTTGATAGAAACTATAATGATGAAATAAAGAAAATGAATGAACTAAGTGATAGATTATTTATCGCAAGAGAAAACAAGAAAAAAGAGACTATTGTTATTGGTGAGTCAAAATACTCAGAAATAATCAACAATTCAGAGGACGAAATTAAGGCTATAAAAAATAAACATGACAAATTTTTAAAATATAGAAAATCAGAATTTTATAATATAAATGATAATAAATTCATGTTTTACAAACAAAGACTTTACTCAAAAGCTTTATTAATTGATACTGGAGTTGGTGCAATTGGAACAAATTCATTTGAAATTATGACTATAACAGAATTTGGAATAGAATTCATTAATTTTATAAAAACCAATGAATAAGTAAGCAAGAATTATTTAGTGGGAAAATAAAACTAATTCGTTGCTAACTTATATTAAATCATGTCAAAACACTTCTTTCTTTTCTTCTTATTACTAATGTTTTCAAATCTTTCAGCACAAAAAATGAATTCAAAAACTCAAAATCAATTCCTAAAAATTACAAATCAATTTTCTGTGGAAGATTTTGAAAAGGTTAAAAGTTTCATTCTAAAAGAAGGAAATCAAAAGACTTATAGAAATTTGATAACAACAATCCATACTACGATTTTAAGAAATTTGCAGCTTATTTGGCTTCAGACATTGGGCAGCAAAATATTAACAATGACCCAAAAGTATCTGATTTTAATAGATTGACTTTAAAAGATGAAGATCAATATTATGAAATTATTATCGTAAGAAATGGAGATATTAAGGCAAAGAAAAAAGGAATTGTAAACGGGATGCTGGAAAATGAAGTTTACCTGACAGATTATGGCAGAAATGATTTAGATAAAATTCCGAATCAATTAATTATCTATTTTGATAACATGCTGAAACTTATAAAATAAAATCCTTATCATAGAAAAAATATAAAATTGTAAGATTATTATGTAATATTTGGTATTTTAATTCGTTTAACTTTATTAGTAAATAACTAAAAAATATCGATTATGAAGATTAAATCAGTTTTATTAGGAATGGGTCTTGCTGTTTCATTTGTAGCTTGCGGACCAAAAGATGCGGATATTCAAAAAGAAATCAGTGCCAAATTAAGTGACAGACCAGAAGTACAAGTTACTGTAGAAAAAGGTGTTGCGACTATTTCGGGTATTTGTAAAGATGATGCATTCAAACAAGAAGTTGCAAATTCTATAAAAGAAATAAAAGGAGTAAAATCTGTAGTGAACAACTGCCAGATCGTAGCTCCTCAGGAAACTGCTGCTGCAGCTGTTATCATTAGTCCGGATACTGAATTGGATAAATCATTACATAAAGTGATCGAATCTTACGATGGTGTGAGTGCAACTGTTGTGGGCGGTGTAGTAACGCTTAAAGGAGAAATTAAAAGAAGCCAATTGCCAAACCTAATCAAAAGTGTACAGGAATTGAAACCTAAAAAAGTTGATAACAAGTTAATTATTAAATAAGAAGCCATGAGTTT
Source organism: Flavobacterium sp. AK-345 (assembly GCF_058310175.1). Taxonomy (NCBI): domain Bacteria; kingdom Pseudomonadati; phylum Bacteroidota; class Flavobacteriia; order Flavobacteriales; family Flavobacteriaceae; genus Flavobacterium; species Flavobacterium sp. AK-345. The sequence goes on from NZ_JBZEER010000010.1 coordinate 169,301, forward strand.
ACAAGATAAATATAAAGAGTTAACGGATTTGGCGACTAATTTAGGAGTTTCAAATTTGCAGGTAAGAGATCAGGATAATGTTTTGTACATTGATGGTACGGCAAAATCTGCAGATGATAAAGAAAAACTTTGGAGTGCTTACGGAAAAATTGATCCCGATTTTAGAGCTGGAGATTTGGTTATGAATATTGAAGTTACCGAAGGAGCAACAACAGATTATACTGTTGTAAGCGGAGATTCTCTTTCGAAAATAGGAAAAGCTCACGGCGTTTCCTGGCAAACCATTTACGAAGCCAATAAAAATATTATTAAAAACCCTGATGTTATTCAGCCGGGTTGGAAATTAAAAATACCAACTGCATAATTTACTTTGTGTGTTGTGTTTAAAAGTCTGTCATTTTTTATGATGGACTTTTTTGCTTAAAAATGGCACACGGATGACGCGGATTTTGACGGATTTTTCTTTTTTTTGTCCTTGCGAGGAACGAAGCAATCTCACTTGCTTAATCAATTGTTAGTGAGGTTGCTTCCTTCGCCGCAATGACTTAGATTGTGGTTACTTTGTGAAAACAGTTCCTGAAAAATTACCTCCCCTTAATACTCAAATCGAATAAAAACTTTGAAGTCTCCAGATCAGAGCCTGCGGAGAAACCTGCTACATAAACGCCTTTTTTGCCTGATGTTGATTTAATTCCGTATACAACTGCCTCATCGCCCGGGTCCGATTCCCCTTCGTATCGATACACATGAACAATTTCAAATTTTTCGGGATTTTTTTTAATCATGTCTGAATTTGAGTTCAGATTAAAATCACATGTAAATCCTTTTTCATTCAATTGATCTAAAGCCTTTGAGACAGTTGCGTAATGATACATTTTAGCCATAATAAATGAATTTAAAAATTAAGGATTTTAAAGATAACTAATTTAAAATTAAAACGTTATCAAAATTTTATAAAAATCTTAAATTTAGATCCCTGTTTCTTCGCTTATAAATCGCTACTTTTGCGCCGCAGACCGCCTTATCGTCGTTCGCTTTTGCGGAGGGAGGAAAGTCCGGACACCACAGAGAAGCATAGCGGGTAACACCCGTCGGCGTTAGTAATAGCGTAAGGACAAGTGCAACAGAAAGTATGTACAGGTAATGCTGTAGTGAAACCAGGTAAACTCTATGCGGTGAAATACCAAGTATATCAGCATTTAAGGGCTTCTCGTCCGTTGTTGAAGGGTAGGTAGCTTGAGTTCCGGAGTAATTCGGAATCTAGATAAATGATAAGGCTCTGATTTATCAGGGACAGAATCCGGCTTATAGGTCTGCATTTTTTATATATTTGTGAATACTAACTTATCTTCATGAATATAACTACACCAAACGCTGCCGGTAAACCAAAGAAAAGTACTTTCAGGGCAGTAATTACCAATCTTACTTTTTGGGTTTTAATCGCCATAATTGCAGGTATTTTGCTTGGACATTTTTCGCCTCAAAATGGCGTAAAAATGGAAATTGTCGGGAAAACTTTTGTCGATATTATCAAGTTATTTATTGGACCAATTATATTTTTGACCATTGTTTTGGGGATTTCCGGAATGGGAAATCTTAAAAAAGTGGGTCGAATTGGTGTAAAAGCTTTGGCGTATTTTGAAGTCGTTTCGACAGTTGCTCTGGCAATTGGGGTAAGCGTTGCCTATTTTTTTCAACCCGGAAAAATTGACAAATCAGGATTAACTTTACAAGATCCAAGTAAGTATACCAGTCATGCTGCTGAGAATTTTTCATGGCTGCAATTTTTTCTCTCAAATTTTACCTTGCAGGTTCTTTTGGCTGCCATCGTTTGTGGTATTGCATTGAATTTTTATCAAAAAAGAGAACAAACTATTTTGGTTTTAGAACGCTTTTCAAAAGTTGTTTTTACAGGATTAAAATATGTTATGTATCTCGCTCCGCTTGGTGCTTTTGGCGGAATGGCATATACAATAGGTAAATTCGGATTAGAAACTTTGATTCCGCTTGGTAAATTGATGCTTTGCGTTTACCTGACAATGGCTTTGTTTGTGTTTTTTATTTTAGGAAGTATTTTAAGATACTATAAAATCAATATTCTTTCGATTTTAAAATACATTAAAGAAGAACTTTTATTAGTTCTCGGTACATCATCTTCAGAAGCAGCGCTGCCAAGTATTATGGTAAAATTAGAACAAATGGGCTGTAGTAAATCTGTAGTAGGTTTGGTAATCCCGACAGGATATTCGTTTAATCTCGACGGAACTTCAATTTATTTGTCGATGTCGGTTATATTTCTTGCACAATTGTATGATGTACATTTGAGTTTTTTTGAGATTTTAACCGTAATCGGAATTTTGATGATTACTTCAAAAGGAGCAGCTGGCGTTACCGGAAGCGGTTTTATTGTTCTGGCGTCGACTTTAACAGCTTTGCATAAAATTCCCGTCGAAGGTTTGGCTTTTTTATTAGGAGTAGATAAATTTATGAGCGAAGCAAGAGCGATTACAAATTTGATTGGAAATACTGTGGCAACGATTATAATTTCGAAAACAGAGCATGATTTTACAGAGTTAAATCTGGAGCCTGTTTTGGAGGAATAATTGCTTTGCCGTGAATGGCACGCGGATGAGACGGATTCGCTTTCGCGAAAGCGCGGATTTATAAGGATTTTTTTAATGGTTGTGTTTGTTTTAAGCAATCACCGCATTTTTTTGTCATTTCGAGGAACGAGAAATCTCCGTGAGAAACTCTACAAAGATTGGAATTCTCATTACGGAGTTACTTGCGTTCCTTCGACTCCGCTCAGGATGACAAACGGTTCGGTCACTGTTTAATGTTTATTGGAATTTGGAATTTTTTTAATTGGACTTTATCATGATAAGAATAGGGATTTTAGGACTTGGCGGTGTAGGTGGTTATTTTGGCGGACTTTTGGCGAAAGCCTATTTTAAATCTGAAAATGTTGAAATTATTTTTATCGCTCGCGGCGAAACTCAAAAAGCAATTGCAGAGAATGGGTTGAAAATTATAACAGATAATACTGAAACGATCGTGCATCCAAAATTAGTTTCGAATAATCCAGATGAAATTGGAATTTTAGATTATTTAATTTGTGCTACAAAAACCTATGATATTAAAGAAAGTTTACTTTCAATAAAAAAATGTATAGTTCCAAAAACTGTAATTCTTCCTTTGTACAATGGTGTTGACGCACCGGAACGAATTCAGAAAATATTCCCCGAAAATGATATTTTACAAGGTTGTGTTTATATCATTTCGATGATTTTTTCACCAGGAACTATTAGAAAAATTGGCTTTTACGAAAAACTATTTTTTGGTTCAAAAACAGCTTCAAAAGATAAACTAGATCAATTGCAACGTATTTTTGAAAAGGCCAAAATAGAAAGTTATTTAGTTGATAATATTGAAGAAACGGTTTGGGAAAAATTCATTTTTATTTCAGCACTTGCTTCTTCGACTTCTTATTTAAATCAAAACATAGGTGAGATTTTGAATAATAAAAAGTCTAAAGCTGTGTATGTAGAATTATTGAATGAAATTGAAGCTGTTGCAAAAGCAAAAGGCTTACAATTGCCAGGCGATATAATAGACCAGACAATTTTAAAACTCGAAAAATCGCCTAAAGAAGCGACTTCATCGATGCACAGAGATTTAACCGCCGGCAATAAAACCGAAGTTATTTCGCTAACGCAATTTGTTGTAAACGAGGGTTTGAAACATGGTGTAAAAACACCACTTTACGAAAAGATTGCAAATGCGTTGGTTTAACTACGATTCGTCTTTTGTAGTTCGAACTAAACTGATGCCCGACATGAAAAAAACGATTCCTAATATTCCGTAAATAATTAGTGATTTGATATCTCTTGTTTCGCCGGAAGTTCCTGCAAAAATAACTGCAGTATAGATAAGACCAACTATTCCCAGAATAGTAAGCAGTCCTCCAAAAAATCTTTTAAGGTTCATGATTTATGTATTTAATGTTTACAACAAATGTATTCGCTAAATACTGACACCTTGTTATACAATTGCTTATGAAACTTATATGATTTGCAGTACGACTTAATGTCGTTTCTATGAGTTTTTTTCTATCTTGAATTCCAGCCCAACATTACGAACACTTTCAATGCTGATTTTTGGATCTGAATTGAAATATTTTCTAAGCCTGCTGATAAAAACATCCATGCTTCGCCCGGAGAAATAATCATCTTTTTTCCAGACAGACATTAAAATTTGATCTCTTTTTAATAACTGGTTATTGTTCAAATATAAATATTCAATAAGAGAAGCTTCCATTTCTGTAAGCTGCTGGACATGATTTTTATTGTTTAGGGTTAGTCTTTCAGTATCAAAAATATATGAACCAATTTCAATAATATTATTTCCGTCCAGGCTTCTTTTTTGTTCGATTCTTTTTAGAATATTCTGCAAACGCAAAATCAGTTCGTCGACTTCAAAAGGTTTGACGATATAGTCGTCTGCACCTAATTTTAATCCAATGATTTTATCTTCTTTTAACTTTCTTGCGGTTAGAAAAATAAATGGAATCTCAGGATTGATTGTAATTATTTTTTCGGCCAATGAAAATCCGTCCAATTTCGGCATCATGACATCAAAAACACAAATATCAAAAGTCTGGTTTTTAAAATAGTCTAAAGCTATTTCTCCATTTTCTGCCCAGATTACTTCAAATTGATGCAGTTCTAAATATTGTTTTAAAATTGCAGCAAAATCAAAATCGTCTTCGGCTAAAAGTAATTTTTTCAAAATAAGGTAATTAAACTTTTAATAAAATAGTAAACTGAGTGCCTTTTCCTAAATCACTCACAACACTAACAGTGCCCTGATGCGCTTTTATAATTTGATCGACATAATATAATCCTAAACCTAAGCCTTTTGTATTATGAAGATTTCCTTGCTCTACGCGATAGAATTTTTCAAAAAGAAGTGATTGTTTGTTCTTTTCAATCCCGATTCCGTCATCTTCAATACTAACGGAAAATTGATTTTGAACTATTCTTGTTTTTATCTTAATCGTATTTGAACCATATTTTACAGCATTTTCCAAAACATTTAAAAAAGCGGTTGTCAGATGGAATTTATCCAAAACCAGAATTGTTTTTTTGGTTTGAAAATCAGTTTCAAGATGAATTTTAGGGTTTCCAATTTTAAAATCTTCAATAATTGAAAGTAGAAAAGCTTCCGTATTTATTTTTTCTTTTTGCAATTCGATTTCATTTTCTGCCAGTGAATTTGCCATAACCTGATCGATCAGGTTTTGCAAACGATTGTTTTGGCGCGAGATCGTATTGACAATAGCATTAAAATTTTCATCGTTTTCACGGATGTTTTTCTGTTCTAAAATTTTAGTAGAAATGCCTAAAGTTGCCAATGGCGTTTTGAGTTCGTGTGTGATATTATTGATAAAGTCAGTTTTAACATCGCTTACTTTTTTCTGTTTTATTAAAGCTTTTAAGGCAATTACAAAAAGAGTGATGAGCGTTAAAATCGAAAGTAAAGATAAAACGAGAATGAAAGTCATTCGTTTTAAAATAATCATTTCCCAATCGACAACAGAAATGTACATTGAATCTTCTGTCAATAACTTATAATCTTGATTTTCAAAACTTCCGTTCGTTGTTCCAACATAACTCCGAACCAAAAAAGCATGGTTTAAAGAAGCCAGATTTCCGTATAATTTATTCGCTATAAAAGGTTTTTCAGAGAAAATTGTATCTGCTTTTTTTGTGTTTTGATACAGAATAAATTTGTTCAGAACAATAGCAAAATCTATTTTAAGATTTGGCAAATCTCTTTCGAATTTGCGTTGAATTTTCTGTGTTAAAATATCTCTGAATGCATTTTGGAGAACACTATTTTTAAGATCAATTTTCGTCTTTTTTCCCTGAATATAATTCTCTGATAATTGCTTGTAAAGTGCTTCTTTTTTTGAAACAATAACAGAATCTATATCACTATAATTATTTGAAATTTGGGCGATTTCGTTTTTAATTTCAGTATGAAACTGTGCTACTTTATAATCGTAAGTTGTTTTTACCAAATAGCATTGCACCGTCGACAAAACGATTAAAGCTATTACAGAAAAAGCGATTAATAAATTGATTCTTTGTTTCATTAGTTTTTATGGCACGCGGATGACGCGGATTAAACAGGTGTACACTGATTTTTTTCACGCAGATTTAAAAAAGATTTAAGCAGATTTCTATAATAATTGAATCTGTGCAAACCAGTTTAATCCGTAAAATCTGTGGGCAATTTCGATTCAAAAATAAAGCTTTTATGATACACTTTTCGTATTAACCGCCCATTAACCTTCAATTAACTTTCGCAACCTTTTTTTAGAACCACTTTTGCATCAAATCAAACCAAAATCTTTCTAAAAATGAATCTTTATTTGCCTTTAAAACTTTTTCTGATCTTATTATTTATTTTGCTTTCTATAGCTGCAAATGCACAAAATGAGATGCCAAAAGATAGTATTTCCAATAAATTAAATGAAGTTATTATTACTCAAAATAAAAAAACATTTTCCAATCAAAACGGAAATATAAAAGTAGATGTTGCTAATTCTATTTACAATTCAATTCCTAATGCAGTCGATTTATTGGCAAAATTACCAACGGTTCAGGTAAGCTCTGACCAGGAAAGTATTACAGTTGTCGGAAAAGGAAATCCGTTGATTTATATTGACAATCAAAAAGTTGGGATAAACGATTTGAATGCTTTGGCTGTCGCCGATATTAAAACTATCGAAATCATTCAGAATCCATCTTCTAAATACGAAGCAGAAGGTCGTGCGGTAATTTTGATTACAAGGAAATTTAGTAAAAAAGACAGCTTTAGAACAGAGATATCTGAAGTGGCATCATTCAAAAAAAACTTTAATAATTACCTCGGATTTAATTCTAATTTCAAAAAGAATAAACTGGAGTTGAAAGCTAATTTCAATTATAATAGATTAAATCCGTGGGAAGGTCATAGTATTGATTATCAAATTCCAGCGGCAGAAATCGCTTCTAAATATGATGTAACGGCCACTACAAAAAGAAATCAATATGTTTTTGGAGCCGGCTTGTTTTACAAAATAAATGAAGACGATTATTTTTCGTTTAGCATCAATAGTAAGTTACAATCTGATACTTTTCCCATTAATACCATAACCGATAATAAAAATAAAGAGGTGGTAAATAACGTGGTGACTTTTACGGATAATGACAGCAAAAAGAATTTTGTAAACTTCTTTTTAAATTATCAGAAGAAAATAAAATCAATTGATGCACAGGTCTTTACTGGTTTTCAATATTCTAATTTCGATCAGGGATTGTTTACCGAAGTAAATAATAATTTTAATGATGCCCAATTTGAATTAGATCAAATCAGAGATCAAAAATTTCAAATTAATTATTTCTCAGGAAGAATTGATATCGAGAAAAAACTTAAAAATGACATGAAATTTGAGTTGGGAGGATTGTATTCATCGGCAAATTCTAAATCTGATGTGGCTATTTTTTATACCGAAACCAATCAAAACGAGTTAAGCTATTATGATTTTAAAGAAGAAAATTTATCAGGATACACGCAATTGTCAGGGAAAATTAAAAAAGTCGATTTCTCTCTTGGTTTTAGGGTTGAAAACTCCACTGTAAAGGGAAAATTCAGAGCAGATGAATTGCCATTATTGGATAAAAAATACACTAATTTTTTCCCGAAAGCACAGTTTACGTTTCCAATTGACAGCGTTAAAAGCATTTCTGTAAACTATGCCAGAAGCATTTCAAGACCTAATTATTCGTCTCTAAGTCAGGGATCAACTTATATAAATCCGTATTTTTTATATACCAGAAATATTAATTTGGGACCAACAATTATTAACGAAATTTCGACCACTTTTCAATATCACGATAAATCGGTTAAATTGAGTTATACTAACGCTAAAGACCCTGTTTACAATAGTTTTTCATTCGATGATCAAAATAATATAATGACTTTTAAGGACATTAATTTTGATAGAAGTTCTGCATTTACAGCTGATTTTACGTTGCCATTCACATACAAATTCTGGACGACAACCAATTCTTTAGTTTTTATTTTAGAAAAGATTGAAGATCATTCGGCGGCATTTATGGCTTCAAAACCTTATTTTTATTATACTTCAAATAACGAATTTAAACTTCCAAAAGACTATTCTTTAGTTTTAAATTTCTGGGGATTAACGAAACAATATACAGGCGTTTTTATCACAAATCCCAGATTTATAATGGATATGGCGGTTTCAAAAACATTCTATAAAAAATGGAATTGTACTTTAAGCTGTAATAATATTTTAAAAAATAATATCGAAACAGAAGAATTCACGATCAATACTATTAATTCTAAAGCACGATATGTTGTAGATAATCATTTGATTTCAATAGCAATAAAATATTCTTTTGGAAAAGTAAAAGAAACAGAATTTAGAGAGAAAAACAACGACGAAAATCAAAGCAGAGTTAATTAGGATTAATTTACCGCAAAGAACGCAAAGGTTTTTCGCAGAGTTCGCTAAGATTTAAGTTGTGTATACACAATCTAAGTTCGCAAAGCTTTGTATTGATTTAGCTTAGCGAACTTTGCCCTTTTCAAGGGTACTCTTAGATAAAAATCTTTGCGTTCTTTGCGGTAAAAAAACTTAGTAAAACGAAATTATCCTTCGTCTTCGTCTACTATTTTTAGAGGTGAATCATCAGGAAGTTCTTCATCATCATCTGTAGAATTTAATTCGAAGAAACTAAAAAACGAACCACCGTAACTTTTCTGAAAAGAGAAATTACTTAAATGCTCCATTTTGGTGTATTTAGAATGTTCGATAATCATCATTCCGTCGTCGTGAAGCAAATCTCTTTCGAAAACAGTTAAAACAATTTTTTCAAAAGCAGCCTGATCTAAACCGTAAGGCGGATCGGCAAAAATAATGTCATACGATGTTTTGCAGTTCTCAAGAAATTTATAGACATCACTTTTGGTTGCTGCAATATCAAAATCATATTCTGATGAAACCTGCTTGATGAATTTTACACACCCAAAATCGCCATCAACAGACGTAATTGGTGCACTTCCGCGTGAAGCGAATTCAAAACTAATATTGCCGGTTCCCGAAAATAAATCTAAAATCTTTAAGCCGTCAAAACTAAAATGATTATTTAAAACATTAAATAATGCTTCTTTACTCATGTCAGTCGTAGGTCTTACAGGAAGATTTTTTGGTGGGAAAATGCGGCGCCCTTTGTATTTTCCTGAAATGATTCTCATGATTGAAATAAGATATAATGTTTTTGATTCTGAGCAGTTGAAAAGTTGTTTTTTTCTTGTAATGTGCTTACATCCAAGAATGAAACGTTACGAATATATTTGTATGCGATGGCGTAATAAGCATCATTTTTTTCAATTGTTCCCAATAATTCAAGCGGAAAACTTTCCGGGTTTAAACTCAATTGTTCGGCAGTAAAAAGCAAATAATAAATAAAATCGGTTGGGGTTTGATATTCAAACGAATTAAATAATAATAACTTTTGATTTTGAACCACGATAATTTCAAAATGACCAACATTAAAATTGACAATCATTTTTTTATCATCATTATTTTTTGACGCTTCTAAAATTTTCTCGATTAAAATACTATTGGCATGTTTGTAATCAAACGAACCAACCTGATCAATCAGGAAATTATTGATGTTTACATACGGGATGTAAACAGAATTCATTTCGTACTTTGAAATTTGATCGTATGTAAAGAAATCAGTTTCAAAAACTTTGGTTGTATATTGTAAATAACTTCCCAGATAATGTTCGTCAAAAAGAGCTGAAGGCACAAAAGTGGAAAGATTGTTATTGTGAATAACTATAATTTCGTCGTAAGTATCCTTTAATTCAGCAAATTTTTTAAAATTATCGTGATATAAATCTTCTATTTTAGCTATTTTCTGTGAAGGATCGAAACTAACTTCATTAAAAGATGTAATCGTATTATTGAGTGTGTCAAAACAACAAAATGAAAATCCGGTCAGGGATACCTGAATCGAAAGTTTTTTGTATTTTTTTGATGTAATATTAGTATTTTGTAAAGACATAACTTGATTTACAATTCGTTACCTGCTTTAGAGTCAAGAAAGAATTTAATTCGAAGACAAACTTACAAATTAAAAAGCAACAATAATAATTGCAATTTCAAAAATCATTTTAATATGCAGTTTAAGCCAATGTTAAGATTTTTTTCACCATATAAGTTATATAAGTTCAATTAAGTAGAGTTGCGCAGTAAAGCTTATCATTAAAAAGAGATTTAAGAAGACATAGCGAGAAATTAAATGAACTTATATAACTTATATGGTGAAAAATTTATTGATTTTTGAAATTGGCATTTGCCATTTAAAAAACCGTACTTTGTATTTCAATTTTTCCCTATGAATTCATCATTGTTTTACGGCGTTTTACAAAAAAGATTTCCATTTGCACCAACTTACAAGCAGGATATTTTTTTTCAAAAAATTGCTATTTTCTTAACCGATACGCATAACGATACCATTTTTGTATTGAAAGGATATGCCGGAACGGGAAAAACAACTGTGATTTCGACTATTGTAAATAATCTTGGCGATATCAATAAAAAATTTGTTTTGCTTGCACCAACCGGACGAGCTGCAAAAGTCATTGCCAATTATTCGAATACGCCGGCTTTTACGATTCATAAAAAAATTTATTTTCCTAAAAAATCGTCGGGTGGAGGAGTGGCTTTTACCAAACAAGTCAACAAGCATAAAAACACGATTTTTATTGTCGATGAGGCTTCGATGATTTCAGATAGTACTTTAGACAGCGGTTCGCTTTTGGATGATTTGATTAATTATGTCTATTCAGGAACCAATTGCAAAATGATTCTTTTGGGCGATACTGCGCAGTTACCTCCTGTGAATTTAGATATTAGTCCGGCGCTTGATATTCAGACTTTGGGCGTTCATTATGATAAAGAAATCGAACATATAGAACTTGATGAAGTTATGCGTCAGGAAGAAAGTTCCGGAATTTTATTTAATGCGACGGAATTGCGTGAATTGCTGAAAGAAAGTTTTATTACAGAGTTTAAATTCAATGTGAAAAAATTCAAAGATATTGTTCGTTTAACCGATGGATATGATATTCAGGATGCTATAAATACCGCGTACAGCAATTATAGTATTGAAGATACTGCTTTTATTGTTCGCTCAAATAAACGAGCCAATCAGTATAATGAACAAATCAGAACCCGAATTTTATTTAAAGAAAGCGAACTTTCGGTTGGTGATTTTTTGATGGTAGTGAAGAATAATTATTTCTGGCTAAAAGAAACCGATGAAGCCGGATTTATTGCCAACGGAGATATTATCGAAGTTTTGGAACTCTTCGGAATCAAGGAATTATACGGATTTAATTTTGCGCGCGTAAAAATCAGAATGGTCGATTATCCGGATCAAAAACCTTTTGAAACGGTTTTGCTTTTGGATACGATTAAAAGTGAATCTCCGTCATTAACCTACGAAGAATCAAATCGTTTGTATGAAGAAGTGATGAAAGATTATGAAGATGAAAGTACGAAATACAAGAAATTCCAGAAAGTAAAAGAGAACGAATATTTTAATGGTTTGCAGGTAAAATTCTCCTACGCCATAACGTGTCATAAATCGCAAGGGGGACAATGGGATACGGTTTTTATCGAGCAGCCGTATTTACCAAACGGAATCGATCGCGATTATATCAGATGGCTTTATACCGCTATGACGCGCGCCAAAAATAAATTATATTTGATAGGATTTAAAGATGAGAGTTTTGAGGAATAAAAACACGAATTTCACTAATTTTCACGAATTATTTTAGATTAAGATTTGTGAAAATTAGTGCAATTCGTGTTGAATATCTAATACTATATGACAACACTAAACGACTTACATTCGATTTCGTCTACGTTTTCGAATACAGATAAAATGCCGGTTTTGTTTTTAGGGCACGGCAGTCCGATGAATGCGATTGAAGAAAATCAGTTTGTGGCGGGTTTTCGTAATCTGGCAAAAACCTTACCGCAGCCAAATGCCATTTTATGTGTTTCGGCGCATTGGTTTACCAACGGAACCAAAGTTACTTCAATGCAAATGCCAAGAACCATTCATGATTTTGGAGGATTTCCGCAAGCGCTTTTTGATGTACAATATCCCGCAAAAGGAAGTCCGGAATTGGCTATAGAAACTAAAAAAATATTAGAACCGGTAAATGTGGATTTAGACGAACACTGGGGTTTAGATCACGGTGCCTGGAGCGTTATCAAACATTTGTATCCTGAGGCAAATGTTCCTGTAATTCAGTTGAGTATTGATTATACCAAATCGGGGCAATATCATTTTGAGTTGGCACAGAAGTTACAATCTTTACGTCATAAAGGAGTTTTAATTATCGGAAGCGGAAATATTGTACATAATCTTCGTTTGGTAGATTTTAGAAATTTTGATAAAGATAATTATGGTTATGATTGGGCAATCGAAGCACGTGAAACCGTGAATAATTATTTATTAGATGGAAACTTTCAGCCTTTAATAGATTTCGAAAAAATGAGTAAAGCCGTTCAGGTTGCGATTCCAACACCTGATCATTATTTACCTTTGTTGTATACTTTAGGTTTAAAAGACAAATCAGAAGAATTAAGTTTGTTCAATGATAAATTACTGGCTGGTTCGTTAAGTATGACCTCAGTAAAAATTATGTAAAAAAAATTCTGTGAATCTCTGTGAAAACCTTTGCGAATCTCTGTGGTAAAATTGTTACGCAAAGTTGCAGGAAGATTTTCACAGAGATTCACAAAGAAGAAAATAAATTTAAAAATAGTAGAATGAAAATAATAGCTGTAATTCCGGCGCGATATGCATCAACACGCTTTCCCGCAAAGTTAATGCAGGATCTGGGAGGTAAAACGGTAATTTTAAGAACTTACGAAGCTTCTGTAGCTACAAATTTGTTTGATGATGTATTTGTTGTAACCGATTCAGATTTAATTTATGATGAGATCGTTTCTCATGGTGGAAAAGCCATTATGAGCATCAAAGAACACGAATCTGGAAGTGATAGAATTGCAGAAGCCGTTGCAAATCTTGATGTTGATATTGTGGTGAATGTACAGGGTGATGAACCTTTTACAGAAGCCGGACCTCTGGAACAGGTTTTATCTGTTTTTAAAAATGATGAAGAACATAAAATTGATTTGGCTTCGTTAATGCGAGAAATCACGAATGAAGACGAAATCAATAACCCTAATAATGTAAAAGTGGTGGTAGATCAATCGCAATTTGCATTGTATTTTTCAAGATCGGTAATTCCGTATCCAAGAGATACAGCTGTTGGAGTTCGTTATTTTCAGCATATTGGTATTTATGCTTTTAGAAAACAAGCTTTATTAGATTTTTATAGTTTACCTATGAAATCTTTAGAAGCTTCTGAAAAGTTAGAGCAGCTTCGTTACTTAGAATTCGGAAAACGTATTAAAATGGTTGAGACAACCCATGTTGGTATTGGAATTGATACGGCTGAGGATTTAGAGAAGGCGAGAGCTATTTTGGCATCTAAATAGATTGCGAGATGGCACGCGGATGACGCTGATTCGCTAAAGCGAAGACGCGGATTTTGACGGATTTTTAATAATAAGTCTTACTGACATGCGAACTTTGCTCAGCCTAATAGAGAAACAAAAAAGCTTATAAACAATTGTTTATAAGCTTTTTTTATATCGAAAACCTAATTAAATCCTAGTATAAAACGGGAAATTTAGAAGGATTTGCTTCATTCATCATGCTGTATACTTTCTCGAAAATATCTTCGGCAGAAGGTTTTGAGAAATAGTCACCATCAGTTCCGTAAGCAGGTCTGTGGGCTTTTGCAGCAAGTGTTTGTGGTTTACTGTCAAGATATTTATAAGCGTCTTGTTCTTCCAGAATTTGTTGAAGGATATAAGCTGAAGCTCCACCAGGAACATCTTCGTCGATTACTAAAAGGCGATTTGTTTTGGCAATACTTTTTACAATATCCTTATTAATATCAAACGGAAGTAAAGACTGAATATCAATTACTTCGCAATCAATTCCTAAATCTAATAATTCAGTTGCAGCCTGTTCTACCAGTCTTAAAGTAGATCCGTAAGAAACCAAAGTAATATCTGAACCTTCTTTTAATGTTTCAACAACACCAATTGGTGTTTTGAATTCACCAAAATTTAAAGGCGTTTTTTCTTTTAAACGATAACCATTTAAGCACTCAATTACTAAAGCAGGTTCATCACACTCTAAAAGCGCGTTGTAGAAACCAGCTGCCTGCGTCATATTTCTTGGAACCAAAACATGAATTCCGCGAATAGCGTTAATAATCATCCCCATAGGAGAACCAGAATGCCAGATACCTTCTAAACGGTGTCCGCGGGTTCTGATAATTAATGGTGCTTTTTGTTTTCCAACAGTTCTGTATTGCAATGTCGCCAAATCATCACTCATGATTTGAATGGCATACAATAAATAATCTAAATACTGAATTTCGGCAATTGGACGTAAACCTCTCAAAGCCATTCCAATTCCCTGACCAATAATAGTAGCTTCACGAATACCAACATCGGCAACACGAAGTTCTCCGTATTTTTCCTGCATCCCTTCAAGGCCTTGATTTACGTCTCCAATGTTTCCAACATCTTCACCAAAAATCAAAGTTTCAGGATATTTGGTAAACAAAGCATCAAAGTTATCACGTAAAATCATTCTTCCGTCCAGATCTGCTTTTGCATCATCTGCATATTTTGGAAGCACTTTTTCTACAGAAAATACATTTTTATCTGATTCAGAATATAAATTACTACTGAATCTTCCCTGTGTTATTCCGATATAGTTCGTAATCCAGTTTGATAAAAGAACTTTACTGTTTGGAACTTCAATAAAGCGTAAAATCTTTCTTGCAATGGCAAGCATTTCTTTTTTCAAAGGCGATTTTATTGCGCTTAATTCTGAGATATATTTTTGAATTCTTTCTTTATGGTTGATACTTGCTTCTGCAATTTGTTCTAGTAAAGCCAAAAGATTCTTTTGATCTTCAATAATAGGGCTGATAAAAGAATTCCACGCTTCTTTTTTAGCCTCAAGAATTTCTTTTTTGATTTCAAAATCAATTTCAGTCAATTCTTCAGGTGATGCAATATTAATGGCAATCATCCATAAACGCATTTGGCGAATACAGTCAAAATCTCTTTCCCAAGCCAGTCTTTCTCCGTTTTTATAACGTTCGTGAGAACCAGAAGTTGAGTGACCCTGTGGTTGTGTTAATTCATTAACGTGAATTAAAACCGGAACATGTTCTTCTCTTGCAACTGCTGCGGCTCTTTCATAAGTCGAAACCAGTTCAGCATAATCCCATCCTTTAACTCTAAAAATTTCATACCCTTTCGCATCTTCGTCGCGTTGGTATCCTTTTAAAATTTCAGATATATTTTCTTTAGTAGTTTGATGTTTGGCATGAACAGAAATTCCGTATTCATCATCCCATACACTCATAACCATCGGAACCTGTAAAACTCCGGCAGCATTTATAGTTTCAAAAAACAGGCCTTCAGATGTACTTGCATTACCGATAGTTCCCCAGGCAACTTCGTTTCCGTTTACAGAAAATTTGTCTTTAATAGTAATACCATCAACATTTCTGTAAATTTTTGAAGCCTGTGCTAATCCCAATAATCTTGGCATTTGTCCGGCTGTAGGAGATATATCTGCGCTTGAATTTTTTTGTTGTGTTAAATCTTTCCATGAACCGTCTTCGTTCAAACTGTGCGTTACAAAGTGTCCGCCCATTTGCCTTCCGGCAGACATTGGATCATATTCTAAATCGGTGTGACCGTATAAACCTGCGAAAAATTGCTTTGGAGTCAATTCGCCAATAGCCATCATAAAAGTTTGGTCGCGATAGTATCCGGAACGGAAATCTCCGTTTTTAAAGGCTTTTGCCATAGCAAGCTGCGGCACTTCTTTTCCGTCACCAAATATTCCAAACTTGGCTTTTCCTGTCAATACTTCTTTACGGCCTAAAAGACTACATTCACGGCTTGTAACCGCAATTCTGTAATCTTTCATTACTTCTGTTTTGAAATCTTCGAAAGTAAGTGTAGTATTGTTGTGTTCTTTAATCATAATCTCAAATGGGTCATGTTACGCAGCAAAATTAATTAAAAAGTATCAATAATCATAATTCATTAAAATAAATATAATTTAATTATTTATAATTAAAATGCTAAAACTACGTATATTTTTTGTGTAATATTTAAGTTTTTTCTGGTTCTAATAACAATAATTTATGTTTTTGTGTAAAATTTATTGAATTAAAACCATTTTCGGGTAAAAAGTGTGACTAAAGTTTTTGGAGAGAGTGTAACCACAAATCTAATTTTTTCATTGTATTTGTTCTGAGAAATCTCCCAGCCGTTATTCGAGTAAACCGGAAAATAGACTTCAAAATAATCAGTTACCAAGTTTAATCTGATACCACTATCATATATAAAACGTTCATTTTCATGTGTGTTTTTCATAAAACCAAGATCTCCGTAAACTTCAATCCAGTTCCAGATTGAGTAACTGGCATTTAAAGTTGTCATCCATTTATCGGCATATCGTGGTTCTATTTTCGATTTAAAACCACCTTCTGCCATTACATATTGCTGACTAAAAAATCCGGTGCTTTCTGATCTTCCGTAAAAATTATAATCAAACAAATAATCAGTTGGACGATCCAAACCAAAACTAAAATAATCTGAATTGGTTGTGTTGTATACAAAACTTCCCGCGTATAATCTCAAATTTAATTTTCGATTATTATCAAATAATCTTCTGTATTCTACTTCTGCTGCCAATTTTCCAAAATCACTTGAAAACTGTACATCAGTCATAAAATTAAAATGATTGATTAATTCGGTCTTTGTGTTCGAATATCGGGCATTGAAAATAGAATAGTTTGGTTTCGAATTGTCTGTTATATAAGTACTTGCTTCGCGATTTACAATAACCTGACGCAACAAAATCAATTGTTTTCTGTTGTCCCTGAAATTTTCTTCCCGAATTCTAAACTGAACCATCGGATTCAATCTAAAATAAGTAGCATCGGGAGCATAATGAAAATAATTCTGACTGATAGAGTAACGTACATTATAAAGTGTGCTGTTTCTATAATATTGACTGTATGAAAAAGCAGATGAACCCGTTAAAGTTTCCGTATTAATCGAATACGTTGGATTAATATCAAAATTAAAAGGCTTGTCGAGTATTGTTTTGTTGTGAAAACGTATTCCCGGCATAAAACCATCATATAAATTATAAGTCAGCGTTGGAATGTATAAAATCTGATTGTAATACGGATCTTCCAGATCTTTGGCAAAATTAAATTTTATGGGACGGTTTGTAACCACCAGACTTTTTAATGATTTCCAGTTATTTCTTTGGTTGTACTCCGGAACTTCATTGTCATAATTAATTACAATTTTATCTGCATTTTTTCGTCCAAATGTATAAGTTGTATCCTCATTTTTAGGTTCAATCCATTCTTTAAAAACGACCTCATTTTTCTTAATTCCGTACACAGGAATTGGAGCATAAATACCGGTTTTGTTTTTTATAGAAAATTGTACACTATCTTTTGTTCTCGAAACATTCGAGAATTTGTAGTCGATAATGTCGCGGGAATCAATTATAGTTTTAAAAAACCAATCGATATTTTTAGGACTCTTTTTGAGTAGTATTTCTTCAAAATCATATCGGTTTGTCTGTTTCGTTTTATTCAAATTATAAAATTCCTGAACACTTTCAGGAACAACACCATTATTTAAATAATCATCCAGATAGCTTAAACTTAAACCTGCGCGATATTTACTGGCAATTTGCTCATTAAATTTTATCAATGTATTTTTTGGGTCACCAAGAGGCTGATCGAGATTTTTTCGGGCCATCAGCATATAATAATAGCTGTATTGCTCATTAAAAGATAAGTTGGTAATATTATAACTTTTAAAAAGCTTCATGTCCGAAAGTTTTCCTAACATCTTCTGATCCAGATGTTGTTCTTCCATAAATTTCATCATGGCATAGATCTGAATTCCGTCATAAACCCAATTGTCTTTTCTGGGGTCCAGTCGGAGACTATTTTTTAAGTAATTATTCAGATATGTTTTTAAGAAAGTAATTTCGAAGATAAAATCATCCGGAAACGGACTAATAAATGATGGTAACTGATTTAGTCCATAAAATGGATTTCGATCATAATCTGCCTGAGAAACTGTGATTTTTTGATGTGGATATTTCCCAATAAACTCACTCGCAAAAGTCACCACTCTATTGATGATAATTGCTTTTTGAATGTCGCTGATTTTTTTACTTTTTAAATCCGAAAGAATCTCTAAAGAGTCATTGGTGTAACTTCTAAAAGTATTTTGTCTTTCAATAAAAAAGTTAAAATCAGTTCTGTTAGATCCCGAAAAAAGATAAGAAGTATAAGAAGGGTTGGAATTGTCTTTTGAAACCGAATTCAAATCAGTCGTTATCGAATATTCATTCGGAATTTTTATTTCAATTTCATAATCTGTACTTGCATTTGCAATATCATCAAGATTAAAATTATTGTTTTTCACAAAACTATGATTCTCAAAACGGGAAGGATTTAAAAACCAATTTTTTAAACTCATTCCGCCATTTTGATCAAAACCGTAATGTGTAAATTTATCACTCGGAATTTTAGAAATGTAAGTAAGGTGAAGTTCTATTTTTTCGCCGGGAAGTAACTTTTGCTTCAGTTTTACGATAATAAAATCCGGGTTTTTATCGGTTCTTTCCCATTCAAAAGCCAAATTATTAGAATCAGAAAGATTTAAAATCGTAGTATTTCCTCTTTCGGCTGCCTTCGCTAAATGAAAACCTCTGTAAAATTCATCCGAAAAACGTTTAGCCAAAGGCGTATTTTTATCAGAGAAAGCATTATTCCAGTCATTCAAAACAATCGTACTCAAAGTATCATTTGAAGTATTATAAAATGTGATATCTTGTTTTACATTCAATGTTTTAAGCTCAAGATTCACAGCTACTTCCATCTTAGATTGATGCTGTGCGTATTGTTTTATCGAGCTGAATAAAACTAGAATAATTAAAATGTTTCTATAAAATGGCTTCAATGATGACTTGGTATTAAAGTATATCACTTAAATTACGTGCATAAACTTGTTTTGGTTTTTTGTAAAAATAGCATAAAAAAAGCTGTTTTAAAAAACAGCTTTCATTTTTTGTAAGACTTAACGTTATTTGCTCATTCAGGCAAATTTATATCTATTTATTAAACTTAGGTTAACTTAAGTTACTATATAATTTAAAAATTAGAAATTAGGACTTAAATCATATTTCTTGTAGAATTTATCCAGAACATCAACTACTTCATCTTCAGTGTCTACGATTTTAAATAAGTTTAAATCATCAGGACTTACAGTTTGCATTTTTTCAACCAAAACTGTTTTTACCCAATCAATCAAACCAGACCAGAATTCAACACCAACTAATATAATTGGGAATTTTCCAATTTTCTTTGTCTGAATTAAAGTTATCGCCTCAAACATTTCGTCAAGAGTTCCAAAACCTCCAGGCATTACCACAAAACCTTGCGAATATTTTACGAACATTACTTTCCTCACAAAGAAATAATCGAAATTCAGGTTTTTGTCGTGGTCAATATAAGGATTAAAGTGTTGTTCAAAAGGTAGTTCGATGTTTAAACCAACCGAAGTTCCACCGCCTAAATGTGCGCCTTTATTTCCGGCTTCCATAATTCCCGGCCCTCCGCCTGTAATTACGCCATAACCGGCTTTACTAATTTTATAAGCAATTTTTTCGGCCAATAAATAGTATTTATCCTCTGGTTTTGTTCTCGCCGATCCAAAAATCGAAACACAAGGACCAATACGCCCCATGCTTTCGTAACCGTTTACAAACTCGGCCATGATTTTAAAAATCGCCCAGCTGTCATTGGTTCTGATTTCATTCCACGTTTTTTGTTTCAAACGGTCCTGAATTACTTTATCCTCATCATTATCAAAATCTTCTAATCTCATTTTAGGTATTTTAATTATTTATATTTTTATTTCTAGCTGTGTCGTTTAATTATTTTTATCTAGTCGAAGGAAGGAGCTGATTCCTGCTGTCCGCTATATCTTTTGTGCCGAACCCCGGCACAAAAGGATGCCTCCCGAAGCTTCGGGACCATCAGGGCTAGGGCACTCGTTTTCAATAGAAACATTGTTTTATAAAAAAAAGAATTGTCTTTTAATTAATACGTTTGTTCCTCAATTGATTTAGTAATGTTGCTTTTAACTTTTCCCGTATGTTCAGTAGTTTTCGATTCAATCAGCATTATTAAACATTCGTCAACAGATGAAACCCTATGATTTACGCCTTTTTTTACAACAAATAAATCGCCTTTTTTCATTGTAAAAGAGGGTTCATTCTCAATTTCCATTAAAAGTTCGCCATCAACGATGTAAAATAATTCATCTTCATTTTCGTGATTATGCCACGGAACTTCCTGACCTTTTATTTTAGCCACTTTGATATATTGATCGTTTACTTCATCAATTATTTTAGGTGAAAAATATTGGTCTACGTTACTGAATTTCTCTTTTAGATTCATAGAATTTATCTTAACCTTTCAAAATCAAATAAGCTTTGACAAAAAGGGCGTACTAAATTAGTGCTTTTTTTAAGAATTGTTACAAAAATGGGGATTTATTAATTTAAATGTAACATTTAAAATAGATGTAGACTGGAGTTGTTGTTCATTATCAAATGATTAATGAAATCAGAAAAATATGTCATTCCTGCGGAACTTGGTTGTGGTATAATTATATTGGTACCAACGGATTAAAATCCGTTGGTACCAATATATAGTTCCTACGGAACTTTTAGATGCTTTGATTATGACTAAACGGTAATATCCACGAAAAACAATCTCATTTTTTGTCTTCCTTCGTTCTCTGGGATGACAAGTGCATAGAGTAACATTGGATTTCAACCTTTGTCAAAGTTTTAAACTTTGACAAAGGTATCGCCGCAAATCTTATGCTTCTAATTCCTTTTTCAAAAACTTAGCTGTATAGCTTTTTTTATTTTTGGCAACTTCTTCCGGAGTTCCTTTGGCGATTAATTGTCCACCGCCTTTTCCGCCTTCTGGACCAATATCAATAATATAATCGGCAAGTTTGATAACGTCCATATTATGCTCGATTACCAAAATTGTATTTCCTTTATCGACTAGTTTATTGATAACATCCATCAAAACACGAATGTCTTCAAAATGCAAACCTGTTGTAGGTTCGTCCAGAATATAAAATGTATTTCCGGTATCTTTTTTAGACAATTCTCCGGCAAGTTTTATACGCTGCGCTTCACCACCAGAAAGTGTTGTACTTTGCTGACCAAGTGTAATATATCCTAAACCAACATCCTGAATTGTTTTTACTTTTCTGTAAATCTTCGGAATATTTTCAAAAAACGGAACCGCTTCATCGACTGTCATATTCAACACATCCGAAATAGACTTTCCTTTGTATCGAATTTCCAGTGTTTCTCTGTTAAAACGTTTTCCCTGACATGTTTCGCATTCTACATAAACGTCCGGTAAAAAGTTCATTTCGATCGTTCTTACTCCAGAACCTTCGCAGGTTTCGCAACGTCCGCCTTTTACGTTAAAACTAAAACGTCCTGCTTTGTAGCCACGAATCATACTTTCAGAAGTCATGGTAAACAAGTTTCTGATTTCGGTAAAAACTTCCGTGTAAGTCGCTGGGTTTGAACGTGGCGTTCTACCAATCGGACTTTGATCTATATCAATTACTTTGTCAATATGTTCTAAACCTTCTATCTTTTTATAAGGCTGTGGTTTTTTCACGCCATTAAAATAATAAGCGTTCAAAATAGGGTAGAGCGTTTCGTTAATCAAAGTCGATTTTCCGCTTCCCGAAACTCCTGTCACGCAAATCAATTGACCTAAAGGCAATTCTATAGAAACATTTTTCAGGTTATTTCCGGTTGCTCCGGTTAGTTTTAAAAACTTTCCGTTTCCTTTTCTGCGTTCTTTCGGAATCTCTAATTTCATTGTACCATTCAAATATTGAGCGGTAATCGTGTTCGATTTTAAAGTTTCTGCAGGCGTTCCAATACTAATGATTTCTCCACCGTATTTTCCTGCTTTCGGACCAATATCGATAACATAATCTGCTGTTTCGATCATGTCTTTATCATGTTCAACAACAATAACAGAGTTTCCAATATCACGTAATTGTTCCAGTGATTTAATCAGTTTTTCATTGTCTCTTTGGTGCAAACCAATACTTGGCTCATCCAAAATATACAAAACACCAACTAACTGTGAACCAATTTGTGTTGCCAGACGAATACGCTGCGCTTCACCACCGGAAAGTGATTTTGAACTTCGGCTTAAAGCCAGATAATTTAAACCAACATTCATCAAAAAGTTCAAACGATCTTTGATTTCTTTCACGACTTCTGATGCAATCAAAAGTTGTTTGTCTGTTAAATGACTATTTAAATCCTGAAACCAGGCTGTTAAATCAGAAATATCCATATCACATAATTCGGTGATATTTTTTCCATTAACTCTAAAAAATTGTGCTTCTTTTTTTAAACGTGAACCTTCGCAAACCGGACAATTTACTTCGTCCATAAAGTCTTTTGCCCAACGTTTTATAGTTGTCGAAGGGCTTTCATCATATTGATTTTTGATAAAATGCGAAATTCCTTCAAAATCTATTTTATAATCTCTTGTGACACCTAGGTCTTTTGAGTTTACGGTGAATTTGTCCTTTCCGCCGTGAAGAATCATATTCATGGCTTCTTCCGGAATTTTTTCAATCGGATCGGTTATTTTAAACCCAAATTTTTCTCCAATAACTTCCAATTGCTTAAAAATCCAGGACGATTTATATTCGCCAAGCGGAGCAAAACCACCGCTTTTTATTGATAATTTAGGATTTGGAATAATCTTTTTGATGTTGATTTCATGAACAGTTCCTAGTCCGTTACAATGCGGACAAGCTCCTTTTGGAGAGTTAAACGAAAATAAATTTGGTTCGGGATTTTGATAGGATATTCCGGTTGTTGGACACATTAAATTTCTACTGAAATAACGAACTTCATTTGTATCCTGATCTAAAATCATCAAAACATTTTCACCGTGATGCATCGCTGTGTTAATACTTTCGGCTAATCTTTTTTGATTGTCTTCGGTATTTTCGATCAACATTCGGTCAACAACAATTTCTATATCATGGGTTTTGTAACGATCCAGTTTCATCCCTGAAACCAAATCCTGAACTTCGCCATTTACGCGAACTTTCAAAAATCCCTGTTTGGTAATTTGCTGGAATAATTCAGCATAATGTCCTTTTCTGGCTCTAATAATCGGAGCCAAAATATTGATACGTTTTCCGTTGAAATCCTGCATAATCAAATCCTTAATCTGATCATCAGAATAAGAAACCATTTTTTCGCCTGTGTTGTAACTGTAAGCATCGGCTCCACGAGCGTATAAAAGTCTTAGGAAATCGTATATTTCAGTAATAGTTCCAACGGTTGAACGCGGACTTTTACTTGTTGTTTTTTGTTCAATGGCAATTACCGGCGAAAGTCCGTCGATTTTGTCAACATCAGGACGCTCCAAGCCGCCAAGAAACTGTCTGGCATAAGCCGAAAACGTTTCAACATAACGACGCTGTCCTTCGGCATAAATAGTATCAAACGCCAAAGATGATTTTCCCGAACCTGAAAGACCGGTAATAACAACCAGTTTTTCACGCGGAATAGAAATGTCTATATTTTTTAGATTATGAACTCTTGCACCAAGAACTTCAATAGTATTGTCTTTTTCTAACATAATTTTGAGCAAAACGCAAAGTTACCACTTTGATTTGTTCTTTTAGTACTCCAAAACAAAACTTTATGTTACAATTAGTAACAAAAAACGCTAACCTAAATTAGCGTTTTCTTTTTCGTGTAAGCATATATTCGTCTATGGCTTCTTTGGTTGTATACCAGTTTCGGCCTTCTTTATAAGCGTCTATTTTTCCTGTTCGGGCAAGTAAACTAATATATTCCTGACCATACGGAGTTTCTCGTTCGCTCACAATATTAATTATCGGTTGATAATCGTAACTGCTTCCCGGCATAGCACTTAAGTAAATATTTAAAGTTCTCTCTAAAGCTTGACACATCAAAAGGGTTAGTTTTTGATAATTGCCGTTATTGGCCTGATTAAGCGCTTCGTAATATTTTTTTCTATCATTTTTGAGGATAATTGCCGGTGGAAAACCACAACGCATCAACAATAAATTCATACTTAAACGAACGGTTCTGCCATTTCCATCAAAGAAAGGATGAATCCAGACTAATTTATGATGGTAAATTGTTGCGAGCTCAATATCGTTTAAACCCAACGGATTTGTATTGATAAAATCAATTAGTTCATCCAGATAATCTGAAACTTTATTGGCATTTGGAGGCATAAAATTAGCACCTGAAATTCGAACACCACCATTACGTAAACGTCCTGCAAAATCATCTTCAATAGAACGAAGGACTAATCCATGAATAGAAAGAATGTCAATACTTCGAAGCTTGTAATTATCATCAACAATTGAGTATAGATAATCAATGGCTTTGTCGTGATTGTGGGTTTCGAAATGCTCTCGCAAAGATTTTCCTTTTATGGTTATTCCTTCCTGAATAACCATTTGGGTTTCGCGCAAACTCATGGTGTTTCCTTCAATACTATTCGAATTGTATGTCCATTCCAGAGATAAACTTTCACGAATTTTATGCAAAGCGATATTTGGCAATGGTCTGCTGTTTTGCAAATCAAGCCTTTTTTGGTACAATCTATCAAAAGTTGATTGAAATTCTTCTCTGTATGTTACGTCTATATTCCACATAATCCCGCAAAGATATGTCTTAATATCGGATAACTAAAATTTTTAACTTATCCGATATTAAGCTTATTCAATTGTCATAGAACGCAACTTAGTTCGGTAAGCTTCGAGGGCAATAGATTTAGAAATAAAACCAAAATATTTTCCGTCGCGTAAGACAGGTATAAAGGCCGATTTTGATCTTTCAAATTTAGTCATAACCACTTCCATACTATCAAAAGAGGAAATAACTGCCGGAGGCGTTTTCATTACATCCTTAATCAAAGTATATTTGACACGATACGGATTAAAAATAATTTCGCGTATATCATTAAAATGAACGACACCAACAAGTTCGTTTTCTTTCGTGACAACGGCAAAAACAACCTGATTAGAATGCGAAATAAGATCGACTAATTTCGTTAGATGTTCATCCGGAGAAACCGTTAAATAATCGGATTGTATAATAGTGTCAATATCTAAAGTCGAAAGAATATTAGAATCTTTATTGCTCGTAAAAGCATGTCCTTTTTTTGCCAGGTTTTTTACGTCAAGCGAATATTTTTCAAAGCGTTTTGAAATCGCAAAACTTATAGAAGAAACAATCATAAGCGGAATCATTAAGCCATAACCACCGGTAATTTCGGCAATTAAGAAAATTGCTGTAAGTGGTGCATGAAACAATCCGCTCAAAATACCGGCCATTCCAACCATCGTAAAATTACTAATAGGCAGTTTTGATAAACCAATCAAAGTGATAAATTTGGAAAAGAAATAACCCAAATACGATCCCATAAATAATGAAGGGGCAAAGTTTCCTCCATTTCCGCCACTTCCAAGTGTTAATCCGGAAGCAAATACTTTTACCATCATCGTGCATCCCACAAAAAGAAGTAAAACCCATTGGTTGTTTCTAAAATCAGCAAACAAGGTATTGTCTAATAATTGTCCCGGGTCACTTTCTGATAGGGTTTTGATACTTTCATAACCTTCACCAAAAAGGGTTGGAAAAATAAAAATAAGCAAAGCCAATAACGAAGAACCTATTAAGGCTTTTCTGTACGGCCCCATTTTTAAATTGGAAAAATAATGCTCGACTCTCTGAAAATTTCGGGCATAATAAACCGCAACAAAACCGGTTAAAACACCTAAAAGAACATAAAAAGGAATGTTATGATAATTAAAAGTTTCTTGTTTTTTGAAAGATAATAAAATGCTTTCGTCTAATAAAATTGCAGAAACCAAAGCTCCGGTCGCAGCCGAAATCATAATAGGGGTAAAGGCAGAAATACTAACATCTACCAATAAAACTTCGATAGCAAAAAGAACTCCGGCGATAGGAGCATTAAAAGCGGCTGAAATTCCTGCGGCAACTCCGCAGCCAATAAGTAAAGTTCTGTCTCTATAAGATAGTTTGTAGCCTTGAGCATAGTTTGATCCAAAAGCAGCTCCGGTTATTACAATTGGACTTTCTAATCCGGCAGAACCTCCCAAACCTACAGTTAAGGAACTCGTAATGATTTGGGCATACATTTGCTTTTTAGGAATAATACTTGCCTTTTTTGCGACAGCATACAAAATTTGTGAAGTACCTTTTTGAATCGTGCCGTTCAAAACTTTTTTTACAACAAATACAGTTAGTAAAATACCAATTATGGGTAAAATACCATTAATGAAATTTAATTTAAGAATTCCGTTTATGTATGTCGCAAAAGAGAAAACACTGTGTGCAAATGTTTTTAAAACAATTACAGCCAATGAGCAGGAAATACCAACTAATACACTTGATAAAAAAATAAATTGCTTTGGGGTCAATATAGATTGAGCTAAAGCAATAATGCTCTCTAGTCTGCGAAAAAGTTTTCTTAACATTATTTGTTTAAAAAGTTAGGTAAACTACAAATTTAGGGCATAGAATTCGAAAATGTAAATTATTTCCGTTTATTTTTTCAGAATTTAAAAACCAGAAGCCGCATCGTCTCCTCGAAAATCGGCACCTCCTTCAAGATTTTTGTTTGGTAAAACCAAAATTGCATCGACTTTACCAAGTACGGGAGTTGGTTTTTCGTTAATCAAATAACCTTTAGATTTTAATAGGTCTAAAGTTTTGATATCAAAAGCATCAGCTTCAAAATTAATAAGATCCGGCAGCCATTGATGATGAAAACGTGGAGCATTTACAGCTCCCTGCATACTTAGTTTGTATTCGTAAACATTTAAAATAGTCTGTAAAACAGAAGTAATAATAGTAGATCCTCCCGGAGTTCCTACAACCATAAAAAGTTTTCCGTTTTTTTCTACGATTGTTGGTGTCATAGAACTCAACATACGTTTTTGAGGTGCAATACTATTCGCTTCGCTTCCAACCAGACCAAACATATTTGGAGATCCGGGTTTTGCACTAAAATCGTCCATTTCGTTATTCAGAAAAAAACCTAATTCGTCACAATAATATTTAGAACCGTAACCATCATTTAAGGTTGTAGTTGCAGCAACAGCATTACCAAATTGGTCTACTATAGAATAATGTGTAGTTTCTGTACTTTCGTTGTACGTTATTTTTCCTTCTTTTATTTCAGATGACAAACTGGCTTTTTCAACATTAAAAGTCGACATTCTATCTTTTAAATAGGTGTCAGAAAGTAATGCTTTTACGGGAATTTTGACAAAATCAGGATCGCCCAAAAACTGACTTCTGTCAGCATAAGCTCTTCGTTCGGCTTCAACGATTACCTGAATTGCTTCTGGCGAATTATGACCCATTTTTGCCAAATCATAAGGAGCAATCATTTTCAGGATTTGTGCCAGACAAATTCCACCGCTGCTTGGCGGTGACATCGAAGTGATTTTTAAATCTTTGTAATTAAACTGAAGCGGTTTTCTCCACTTGGCTTCGTATTTGGCTAAATCTTTAAGCGTAATAATTCCACCTTTTTGCTGCAGATATTCAACTAAAATTTTAGCGGTTTCTCCTTTGTAAAATTCATCTCGGCCGTTTTTAGAAATTCGTTTTAATGTATTGGCAAGAGCAGTATATTTAATAGTGTCTTTTTCTTTAAAATTAGTTGCCAAAAGCGTAGTTGAACCATTTACTTTTACAATAGATTCTCTGTAATTATTCATGCTTTTTTCCTGCTTTTTGGTAACAATAACGCCTCTTTCGGCAAGAGCGATAACAGGTTTTAAGATTTCGGACATTGGTAATGAACCAAATTTTTTATGCACTGCAAAAACTCCTGCAATAGTTCCGGGAATACCAATGGCAAGTGCAGTTTCGGTACTTTTTCCTTTTATAACATTTCCGTCTTTATCCAGAAACATATCTTTTGATGCTGCCAAAGGCGCTTTTTCACGATAATCTAAAGATCCAACTTCGCCGTTTGCTTTTCTGTAAACCATAAATCCGCCGCCGCCAATGTTTCCTGCAAAAGGAAAAGAGACTGCCAAAGCCAGTTCTGTAGCAATCATGGCATCAAAAGCATTTCCGCCTTTTTTCATGATCTCAACTCCAATTTTTGATGCTTCTTCGCGGGCAGAAACCACCATCGCTTTTGAAGTTACTAATCCTGTTGGATTTGTAGAAACCTGAGCTGAGCAGCTAATATAAATAAGGCTTAATAAAAGCGTAATTTTCTTCATAGTGATTGTAGTTTTTGACGGGCATGCAGTTTTATGTCTTCAAAAAACACAGTAAATTCCTGTTCAAAGTCGTCATAAAATTCTTTTAATTCTTCACTGGCAAATTGCATTTTTGATACATTTTTTGATCTTCTGTCCATTTGCGTTAAAATTTGATGAATTCCTTCAACGGTTCTATAACTCAAAAGCCAATTTTGATCAATCATGTAGGGCATCATACCTTGTGTTTTTTCGGTTAGAATATCATAATTTTCATGTAAGGAACTATAAAATCTATTAATGAAATCTTCGAGTTTTTCATCAGAATAATTGGACCAGTTTTTAGCTAAAAAATGATCATAAACAATGTCTACAATCACCCCCGAATAATGATGGTATTTTTCATGTAACCGTTTGGTGCTTTGTCTGAAAATATCGTGGGAATCGGTATAAGTATCAATAAAACGATGCAAAATAATTCCTTTCTGAACATCTTCAGGGAAATGTTCAAATTGTTTTCCGCGAATTCCATCGGCCATGAAATTGCCAATTTTAATTAAATCATTTTCACCGGAAAGATATATGTGGGCAAGGAAATTCATTCTTTTTAAGTTGCTAAGTTTCTGAGAGGCTAAGATTCTAAGTTTTTCTTTTTTAAAGTTGCTACCAGAAACTTCGGGACTAAGAAATTAAGTTGTTTTAGTAAAAGTATGAAATCTTTTTTAAATCGTTTTTACCAGTAGACTTCACAATATAAACTTAACATTTTAGTTTATTTTTAAATCTTAGAATCTTAGCAACTTAGTCCCGACACTTCGGGATAATAACTCTTTAAAAAAAATCTTAGCCACTTAGCATCTTAGAACCTCAGTATCTTTTTTATATTTGTAACCGGTAACTATAACTCAAAAAAATGACTTTAATAAAATCAATTTCCGGTATTCGTGGAACGATAGGAGGAAAAGTAGGCGATAACCTGACTCCTGTTGATGCTGTAAAATTTGCATCGGCTTACGGAACCTTTTTAAAAAATAATACTTCAAAAGAAAAACTAACAGTTGTAATTGGTCGTGATGCCAGAATTTCTGGTCCGATGATTCACAATCTTGTTGTAAATACGTTAATTGGTCTAGGGATTAATGTAATTGATCTTGGACTTTCGACAACACCAACTGTTGAAGTTGCAGTGCCTTTGGAGAAAGCAGATGGCGGAATTATTCTTACTGCTTCTCATAATCCAAAACAATGGAATGCTCTAAAATTACTGAATGAAAAAGGAGAATTTTTAAGCGGGGCCGAAGGTGCTAAAATTCTTGAAATTGCCGATGCTGAAGCTTTCGATTTCTCGGATGTAGACAGTTTAGGCGAAATCACGATGAACGACGCTTACATGGATATTCATATCGACGAGGTTTTGAATTTGCCTTTAGTTGATGTTGAAGCGGTAAAAGCAGCAAAATTTAAAGTTGTTGTTGATGGAGTAAATTCTTCTGGCGGAATCATTATTCCGAAATTATTAGAATTAATGGGCGTTGAAGTAGTAAAATTATATTGCGAACCAAACGGACATTTTCCTCATAATCCGGAACCTTTAAAAGAACATTTAACTGATATTTCTGAATTGGTAGTAAAAGAAAAAGCCGATTTGGGAGTTGTAGTTGATCCTGATGTGGATCGTTTGGCTTTTATTTGTGAAGACGGGGAAATGTTTGGTGAAGAATATACACTAGTCGCTTGTGCTGATTATGTGTTGAGCAAAACTCCTGGAAATACGGTTTCGAACATGTCATCTTCACGTGCTTTGCGCGATGTAACTGTTGGACATAAAGGAAACTACGAAGCCAGTGCAGTAGGCGAGGTGAATGTGGTTGAATTGATGAAAAAGAACAACGCGATTATTGGCGGTGAAGGAAATGGCGGAATTATTTATCCTGAATTGCACTACGGACGTGATAGTTTGGTAGGAGTTGCATTGTTCCTGACACATTTGGCGAATATAAAAATGTCAGTTTCGGCATTACGTGCTTCATATCCGGAATATTATATGAGCAAAAATAAAATTGAATTAACGCCACAAATTGATGTTGATGCTATTTTAGTTGCAATGACTGAAAAATATAAAAACGAAGATATTTCGACAATAGACGGTGTGAAAATTGATTTTGCTACAGAATGGGTTCATTTAAGAAAATCAAATACAGAACCTATTATTCGTATTTATACCGAAGCTCCATCTCAGGAAAAAGCTGATGTTTTGGCACTTCGAATTATAGACGAAATAAAAGCAATTGCGGGAATTTAAATAAAAAAATATACCACTTATTATTTTTTACCGCAAAGTTCGCAAAGGTTTTTTTAAAAGTGTGTTAACACAATAGAAAGTTCGCAAAGTTAAGTCAATACAAAGCTTTGCGAACTTTGTGCTTTAGAAGGCTACATAGATAAAAATCTTTGCGAACTTTGCGGTTAAAAAAACATCTTACCGTTTGATTAAAAAAAAATGCCCCGAACGTGAGTCCGGGGCATTTCTATATGTTTGAAATTCGATTAGAATTTGTATGTTAAGCTTCCCATAATTGTACGTGGAGCCTGAACGTTGATTGTTGTATAACCATTAAAGTACAATTCGTCTGTAAGGTTGTTTACTTTCAAAGATACTCTGTATTTAGGCTGATCGTAGTATAATGCAGCATTTACAACTGAGTAAGACGGAAGTTCAAAAGTTTGTCCAGGTCCTGCATTGTAGATGTATGTGGCATCTCCGTAATTACCTCCAAATCCTAAACCTAAACCTTTAAGTGTAGTAGTTTGTAAATTGTAGCTTAACCAGTAGTTGATTAAGTTTTCTGGTCCTGCAGTTGCTGGTCTTAAATCGTTTAACTCAGAATCATTTTTAGCATAACCAACCAATAAATTTAATCCTGCAATTGGGTTAGCCGTAATTTCTAATTCAAAACCTTTACTAAATTGTGTACCATTTTGTATGCTTGCATTTGGCAAATTTGGATCAGCTGTTACAATATCTTCAACTTTAATTTTGTAATAACTAATTGTAGCACTTACTTTATTTTGAAAAGCATTTACTTTTACACCACCTTCAAACTGATTGGCTTTTTCAGGATCAAATTGTTTCATTTGAAGAGCTCCATCAACATTTGCATTTAAGAACCCTTTGTTTGTAAAACTATTTTGGTAGCTACCAAATACAGATAACTGGTCTTTTATGATTTGATAAACTGCACCAAATTTTGGAGAGAATGCATTTTGAGAAAACGTATCAGCTTTTGTATTTGTAACAGCATCAAATGTTCCCTGATTGTCAAAATGATCAAAACGTACTGCTGCAGAAAGAATTAAGCTTTCTGTAATGTTAATTGCATCAGCAACATAAGCACTGTATGTTGATATAGCACTATTTGTAGTATATGGGGTATTACCATTTCCAACAAGCGCATTTTTTACATTGGTTGGGTTAAAATCATAATAATTAGCCGCTGTTCCGCTATAGTTTACTGTATCGTATGGAGCATAACCAGGCAAACTTTGGTATCCTAATTTATTTGTACCGTGATAAATATCACCACCAATTAGGAAACGGTTTCTCATTGATCCAATTTTGAAATCGCCATTAAAGTTTTGTTGGAATTCTATAGCATTGTCTCTACCATTTGCATCCCATGCATTTCTTGATAATTGCTCGTCTTTTAAAAGATAAAACCAAGTTTGTAAACCCGCTGCTTTATTTGAGCTGCTGCTGAATACAGTTTGTGAAGTCCATTCATCAGAGATTTTATAATTAGCCTGTGCAAAAACATTAAATGTTTTCGTATTGGTCATAAATTCATCTCCTAAAAATGATCTTTTAAAGTTGATGTTAAGATCTTTAGCGTTATTAAATCCTAAATCTGCGCTAGAAGCAGAAAGGTATATTAACGGCATACCAGAGTTGTCCTGATTTCCAATTTCAGCATCAATAGAGATATTCAGTTTTTCGTTTACCTGATAAGAGAAAGACGGTGCTATAAAGTAACTTTTTGAATAACCGAAATCCTGAAAAGTATTTGCAGTACCAACAGAAGCATTTAATCTGAATAATGCTGTTTTATCGTCGTTAATTGGCGTGTTAACGTCAGCAGACAAACGATTAAAACCATAGCTTCCGCTTTGGTAAGCAATTTCTCCACCAAAATTTTCAGTAGGTTTTTTGGTTACGCGGTTGATTAAACCACCGTATGAAGAAAGTACGTTTCCAAATAATGTAGCAGATGGCCCTTTTATAACCTCAATTTTCTCAAGATTTGCAGCATCAGAATTACTGTTTACTTTTCCTGCAATACCATTTCTTACCAAACTCTGAGTTGTAAATCCACGTAGTGAAAACCAAGAACCTCCGTCACCGGCACGGTTAGTAGCTCCCCATAATTGGTATAAACCCGGAACGTTTTTCAACGCTTCATCCTGATTTGTTACCAATTGGTCTTTCATTAATTGTTTAGTAACAACATTGTAAACCTGAGCATTTTCAAGATTTTTGATCGTCATTCTTGAAACATATTCACTTTCTGTTTTAGTATATTTGTTAGCATTTCCTTTTACAAATACTTCAGTAAGAGTTTCAGATGAAGTTGTCAATGTAAAGTTTTCTGTAAGTTCATCTCCATCCTGAATAGTGATGCTTTTTTCTTTAGAAGAAAAACCTACCGCAGTAGCTCTTAAAGTATAATTACCCGGTTTGATGTTTTTAATCTCATAGTTTCCCTGAGCATCAGTATTGGTTCCAATTTTAGTTCCTCTAATAGTTACAGAAACATTGTCGGCACTTTCATCACTAGATAATGAAACTCTACCTTTAATAGTACCTGTTTGAGCAAATGAAGTTACAGCTGTCAGCAACATTAGACTGCAGATCAACTTTGAAAATGATATTTTTACTTTCATGTTATTTAGAATTGTTTCGAATAGCACAAATGTATACGTTGTGTTAAAACAAACCAAATTATCTTTATTTATTCTAAATAATAAAGTAAATAACGTTTTTTGTTGTTCATTATTTAATAAATTATAAATTAAAACAAGTAATTCTCTTTTTTAAATATAATTACTTGTTTAATCAAACAAAAAATCCAAAAAGCAATATGCGCTTTTTGGATTTTAATTTCTTCTAAAATATTATTCAACCTTATGCTTCCATCTTTTATGTGTCCATAAATAATATTCAGGACACTCATAAATTTGTTTTTCTACTTCTTTTAAATACTTTTCAGTAATTTCAAAATTTTCAAAGTCATTAGGATTATCAGCAATAGTTAAGAAAGTGGCTTCATAATAACCTCTTTTTACTTTTTTTACTTTTACCATTATCACGCTTAAATCATATTTTTTTGCAAGCATTTCGGCTCCCGTGTGTACAGGAACTTCAATACCCATAAATTTCATTGAATGAAAAATTCTGTCCAGTTTCGGAGACTGATCACTTGCCAATCCGTATAAACTTAATTTTCCTTCACGCTGATTTTGAGCCATAGTCGGAATAGCTTGTCTTGTCTCAATTAACTCTGTATTATATTTTGAACGAATTTCACGGATTAATTTGTCAAAATAGCGATTGGCAATCCTTTTATATATTGCAATTCCCTGAAAACCAAGTTTAGGATTAATGGTCAAAAGC
This sequence comes from Flavobacterium sp. AK-345, assembly GCF_058310175.1. Taxonomy (NCBI): domain Bacteria; kingdom Pseudomonadati; phylum Bacteroidota; class Flavobacteriia; order Flavobacteriales; family Flavobacteriaceae; genus Flavobacterium; species Flavobacterium sp. AK-345. The sequence continues at coordinate 203,653 of NZ_JBZEER010000010.1, forward strand.
CATTCATAACTTGCATAATGCGAGGCAACTAGAATTACACTTTTACCTTTTTTTGCATAATCCTGTACGAGTTCAATATTAGTGACTTGAAATCTTTTCTCCATTTCTTCAGGAGAAATACTCATCGTTTTGATAGTCTCCAAAAACATATCACACATGTGCTTGTAGAATTTCTTTTCAATTTCTTTTCGTTCAGCATCATTTAAATGCGGTAAAGTCATTGCAAGGTTTTCTCGTACAACTTTTTTACGATAACCTATAATGTGATATATAATAAAATATACGAAATCAGACAGCCAATAAAATATTCGAAAAGGTAATATAGAGATAAGCCAGAGTAAAGGGTAGGCCAATATATAAACGAGAAATTGCATGTAATTTTTTTTACAAATATAAAATAAAAATGAATAAAGATGGATATTTTGGTCTCATGCTAACATATGTTTAAGAATGACTATATTTACATTTCAAATTAAATATTTTTATGAATATCATTTTAATTGGGATTATAGTTGCCAATGTTTTATTTAGCTGGAAAGGTTTTGAAGATTATTCTTTTATGAGAAAATATGAATTTCATGTAGGAAGTATCCGTTCCGGAGAACAAATTAGAATGCTGTCATCCGGTTTTTTGCATGCCGATATAATGCATTTAGTTTTTAATATGCTTACGCTTTGGTTTTTTGCTCCTGTGGTTTTAGGCTGGCTGGGTAATTTTTCGTTTGCATTGGTTTATTTTGGAAGCTTAATTTTTGGAAGTTTACTAACAATGGTTTTTCATAAAAACGATTATAGTTACAGAGCCGTTGGAGCTTCTGGCGCTGTAACGGGTGTTTTATATTCGGCAATTCTTTTACAGCCGGATATGATGTTGGGAATATTTTTTGTGATTCCAATTCCAGCCTATCTTTTCGGAATTTTATATTTATTGTATTCTATTTACGGAATGCGTGCTAAAAACGATAATATTGGTCATACAGCCCATTTTGGAGGTGCTGTGGGTGGTTATTTGATTACTTTGATAAAAGAACCATCATTACTAACAGATCATACGTTGATGGTAATCTTGCTGGCAATTCCGATTGTGATACTTTTTGCACTCGCAAAATTGGGAAAAATATAATGTGGCACAACTTTTGAAATGCCATTATTGAATAATTAAAATTTAACAAAAATGAAAAAACTAGTATTATTTTTAACAATCATGTTTATGACTATGTCTTACGGCCAGGAAACCAAACAAATTCCTCTAATTAATATAAATGGAGAAGGAAAAGTAAAAGTAGCGCCTGATCAGGTTTGTATTTCAGCTACAGTTGAAACAAAAGGGAATAATGCTAAAGACGTCAAAAAGCAAAACGACGAAAAAATGGATGCTGTTTTAAAATTCATTAAAAAAATGAATGTTCCAACAGCAGATTTTAAAACAAAACAAGTTGCGCTAAATCCGCAATACGATTACGAAAAAAAGAAAACAAGTTATAATGCTACTCAAACTGTAGAAATTGTATTAAAAGATTTATCTAAATACGATGAATTAATGGAAGGTTTGGTTCAACAAGGAATCAATCGTATAGATAAAGTTTCTTTTGAAACTTCTAAATTAGTTCAGTTACAGTCAGATGCTCGTAAATTAGCAATGAAAGATGCTAAAGTAAAAGCAGAAGATTACGTATCAGTTTTAGGACAAAAAGTAGGGAAAGCTTTTGTGATTTCTGATAATTCACAAATTTACCAGCCACAGCCAATGTATGCTGCAATGAGAATGAAAGAATCAGCAGATGCAATGGGAGCTTCAAACGAAACTCTTGCTATTGGAGAAATCGAAGTTACTGCAAACGTAAGTGTGAGTTTTATTTTAGAATAATATTTCAAATAAATTCCAAATAATAAATCCAAATTCCAATTTAAAAATTGGGATTTGGATTTTTTTATATTTAATTGAAAAAAGATTTAGTACAACGCCTGAGTAAAGTCGTCTATTAAATCCTGCGTGTCTTCAATTCCTATTGATAGTCGAATTAAAGAGTCTTCAATTCCCATTTCTTTTCTTCGTTCGGCACCAAGTTCATGAAAAATTGTCCTTGCGACCGGAATAGCGAGAGTTCTCGTATCTCCCAGATTACTGGATTTGATAACAATTTTCAAACGGTTTAAAAAAGTTACGCAATCAACTTTATCGTCTAATTCAAAACTCATCAAACCTCCAAATCCATCAAATAAATCGGATGCAATTTTATGTTGTGGATGACTTTCTAAACCAGGATAATTAACTTTTTTGACTAATTGATGATCTTCCAGAAAACGAGCTAAAATTAAAGCATTGCTACAGGTTCTTTCCAATCTTAAAGCCAAAGTTTCTGATCCTACCGAAATACTATGTGCGGCTTCCGGAGATAATGTACCGCCTCCATCTCGTAATCCTCTTTTTCTAATTTGAGTAATCCCAAGTAAAGCCGGAGAAATCTGTTCTTTTAAAATAGGTGCAATGTTGGAGAAATTATTCCAGTCATACAAACCCGTATCTGTAACGCTGCCTCCAAGTGCATTGCCGTGACCGCCTATATATTTTGTCAGCGAATTAATAACCAAACTGGCTTTGACATCAATAGACTTAAAAAGATATGGTGACGTCATCGTATTATCAACAACATATAGTAGAGTATTCTCTGAACAAAAAGTACCAATTTCATCCAATGCAGCGATTTGAGTAGCCGGATTTGCGATAGTTTCAACAAAAACCATACGAGTATTTTGTTGATACGCTTTTTTTACGTTCTCTATATTAGTAACATCCACAAAAGATATTTGAATACCAATTTCCGTAAATGTCTGCATAATACTTCTGGTGTTACCAAAGAGGTAAGAACTTGCAATAATGTGATCATCTTTTTTTAAAAGCGATGAAATAGTGGCACTTATGGCGGCCATACCAGTGGAGAAAGCCACCGTGGAAAGACCATTTTCCATTTGTGTTACCTTATTTTCTAATGCAGTCACCGTTGGATTGCCTTGTCTTGAATAAGCATAACCTTTTGTTTTATTCTGAAAAACATCAATAAGTCCGTTTACATCTTCATATCCCCACGTTACAGCTGTATGTATAGGTTGATGTAATGCGCCAAATTCAGGTTTTAAAAGTCGGTCTGAATGTAATATTGTAGTCGTAAATCCTTTTTTATTTTTCATAGGTATTGTATGCGCAACTTGTGTTTTGTTAATGTCTAATTTATTTTAAGCTAAATTAATCAATAAAATAGTAGTATCCCGATTTGAGCGAGCACAATTAATATGGATAAAACATTAATGTCAAAGAGAAAAAAGTTTCCTTGTATTTCTGCAAATTATGAATTGTATTTAACAAGTAACAGAGACCTGGAACTCTATTAAGACTTGATATGTCAATTATCAATGCTCGTTTCTAAAATTTCTTTTCTAAAATGAATACCCCAGTTTAAAATTTCATCTAGTAGTTTCCTCATGCTCTCTCCTAATGGAGTAAGTGAATATTCTACAGTTACAGGCATACTGTCATAAAGAGTGCGGGTAATAATCTTATTTGTTTCTAAAGCTTTTAGTTCCTGCGAAAGCATTTTAGGAGAAATATCCGTAATATCTCTTTGTATTTCTCCAAAACGTTTGTTTCCGTGATTTAAAGAGATAATTATAGGCAAGCGCCATTTTCCCTGAATAACTTCCAGAGTGTCCCTTGCAATCATTAATCTATGTCGGCAAACATCATTTTTTTGATTCATATCTAATTTGGTTTAAAACAATACTTACTTAAATGTAACTACTTACTAAGAGGTAACTAGTATATATTAGATAGTAAATGTATATAATTTTGCTCATATAATAAATTGTAAAAATTATGAAAAATAAAACAACTTGGGTTATAGACCCAGTACACTCCGAAGTGTTATTTAAAATCAAACATTTGGTTATCTCTTCTGTAACCGGTTCCTTTAGGAAGTTCGAGGGAAATGTAATTTCTGAAGGAACAGATTTTAGCAATGCAAAATTTGCATTGAGTATTGATGTAAAAAGTATAGATACGAATCAGTCACAAAGGGATGAACATTTACAAAGTGGTGACTTTTTTGAAGCTGTTACTTATCCTGAAATAACTTTTGATTCTACATCCTTTTTAAAAGTGAATAACAATCATTATAACATGATAGGGAATCTGACATTAAAAGGTGTAACCAAACCAATTGAATTGTATGTAGAATATGGCGGTTTTGAAAATGACGGACATGGGAATGTGAAACACGGATTTGAAATAACAGGAATAGTGAATCGAAAAGAGTTTGGAATGTCCTGGAACAAGATTACAGATAAAGGAGGTCTGGGGTTAGGGGAAGATGTAAAACTTATTGCAAATATTCAGATTTCTAAAATTGTGGAGTAGGATATTCTAAAGTTTATTTAAATGCACAAGGATTTTACTTGTGCATTACTCTTTTGCTAACATATATAATATAGTATAAAAAGGGTTTTTGAGAAAATTGAGTATTGATTCTAAAAATTATTTGAATATGTGTATCCAAAATCGATAGAAACATATGATAAGGCTCTGATATCAGTAAAAGAGAGTTTTTTTAAAAGTGTAAATTTACGTGCTTAATACAAATAGTAAGAAAAATCGTTATTTAATTGAAAAAAGATTTTAGTCTAAAATTATTGTTATCAGAAAGTTAGGAAATAGTTTTAAAAAAGATTGAAAAAAAGTGCTGGTAAAGTATTGCAAATGTCAATAAAGGTTGTACTTTTGCACCCGCTTTGAAACACAAGCGAAACAAAATTGAAACACGTTCGTAGACATATTGAATTGACAGCCGTT